>CAXNDE010000086.1:0-3127 GCA_964201135.1 Candidatus Planktophila sp. | reverse complement strand
AAAGTATTAAGACCCAGACCAGTTGCAAGTGCAAGAGGATAGTTAGCAACAGAGCCCATAAGAATAGTTAATACACCTGCAACGAGGGCTGTTGTTGCCGCAACCATGGCCGGTGCCGGTTGCGCGCCGCCAAAGAGGAACTGACCGTTTTTATCTGGTGAGTAAGCCAAGATAATTGGGTTGAGGGCAACGATGTAGGCCATCGTGAAGAAGGTAACAAGACCACCCCTGACCTCTTGAGCGATGGAAGAGCCACGTTCTGATATTTTAAAATATGAATCCAGCATATGCAGCCTTTCTAATTTTGATAACGGGGGTGTTTAGGACCTCGTGTGCGAAGTAGCGACCGGCACAACGGTCGAGGGAACAATTGAGGCTATCGGCTACTTCGCAGTAATACGAGCAACCACACCAAGGGCAACGGCAATTGATTGGCCAACTAGTGCGGCAAATAAGAGGGTGCCTAGGCCCAGGTTGCCCCCCAATAGCGCTCCTAGTGCCACAACTGAGAGTTCAATTCCAAGACGCACCCGGCCAACGCGAATACCGGTGCGGCGGTGGATCGCAGTCATGAGGCCATCACGGGGTCCAGATCCAAGACCACATGTGATGTAGAGAGCTGTTGCCACGCCAATCATTGCAATGCCAAGTAGGCATATTAATAACCCGGCAAGGAAACTGTTTTGAAGGGGAACTACTTCAACTCCAATTTGAATGGCGATGGCAATGATTACCACATTTGAAAACGTTCCAAAACCTGGTTTTTCGCGCAATGGAATCCAGGCAAGGAGAACTACTGCACTTATCGCAAATGTGGACCAGCCCATAGTTATACGTAAATTTTGTGAAACACCTTGAGCTAATACCGACCAAGGTCCATTTCCAATATTGCTTTGGATAACGAATGCATCGCCCAAACCAAAGATAAACAGACCAAAAAAAAGAATGAATACTCTCAATGGTTTCAGATCCCATCGTCCATTTCCAGTCCATGGGGTGATTGGAACAGTTCTGTGTGGGCGTAGAAACTCCATAAACGGGTTCGATGACACTAAGCCATCGTACTGGTTCGAATTGACTTCTGTCTTGCATCTGCAATTACTAATGCGTAGCCTGCTCTAATGTTTCCAGGAATTGGCACACTCATTAACGTGGTAACAATAATTTCTGGTGCCTGCATCGGTGTCCTTGTTGGAAATCGAATGGCACTTAAAACTCGCATACTCATAACTGATGTACTAGGACTAGTAACACTCCTTGGCGCAGGGTCGGCGCTTATCCCTATGTGGTCTAATCGTTACACATCGGCATTTCCGAGAGGCTGGGCACTCTTAGTTGTGCTCGGAGCATTGCTGATTGGTGGACTCATTGGTTCGGCATTAGATCTTGAAACTAAGTTGGACTCTCTTGGAGAGAATTTACGTCGGCGTTTTAAAGCATCTGAAGAGAGTAGATTTGTTGAGGGTTTTGTATCGGCGGCACTCCTTTTTGCCATCGGCCCATTAGCGATATTGGGATCAGTTAGCGATGGTATGTCTGCTGGAATAGATCAACTGCTGCTCAAGAGCACACTGGATTTCTTTGCAGCCATGGCCTTTGCTAGCTCCCTCGGTTGGGGAGTTGCGGCATCTGCAATTCCTGTGGGTATATATCAGGGATTTTGGACACTGGCTGGTCTTTTTTTGGGAGAGGTATTGAGCCCTTATCAAGTCGATGCCATGACGGTAGTCGGGGGAGTTATGTTGATTACCATCGGATTAAAACTACTCAACATAAAACAGGTCGCGGTCGGCAACCTCTTGCCCGCTCTGGCTACAGCCCCGCTACTTGCCTTAGTTGTCCATAGTTTTCTGTAAGAGAATCAGCTAAATACTTGTAGCATCAATGACGAAGCGATACTTAACATCACTTGCCACGGTTCTTTCATATGCAGTGTTTACATAATCTGCCGAGATTATCTCTACATCGCTTACAATTAAATGTTGACCACAGAAATCCAACATCTCTTGCAGCTCTGGGACTCCACCGATCATTGAGCCCGCGATGCGCCGGCGGCCATTGAGTAGAGAGCCAGCATTTACACTGTAAGGCACACCTGGTAGGCCAATAACAACAAGGGTTCCATCCAATTTCAACATATCTACGTAGATATTGATATCTAAATCGGCGCTCACTGTGTTGAGAATCAGATCAAAGGTTTTATAGAGAGGTTTGAGTACAGAGACATCTCCTGTCACAACAAAGTGATCAGCGCCCATAGCCAGTGCATCTGGGCCCTTTTCAGGGGAGTGAGAAAATACCGTTACTTCTGCCCCCATAGCATGTGCGAACTTCACGCCCATGTGTCCGAGACCGCCGAGCCCCATGACAGCGATTCTCATCCCAGGCTTTGCCCCCCATTTCTTTAAAGGCGAGTACAAAGTGATTCCTGCACACAATAGAGGGGCGACACCCGCTAGTGGAAGATTGGAAGGAATATGAACGGCATAGTCTTGATGAACAACGAAATTATTTGAATAGCCACCATAAGCGACGCTCTTTCCATCACGCTCTAACGAGTTATATGTTCCAGTCATTCCACTCTCGCAATATTGCTGAAGTCCTTGCTTGCAACTCGCGCATGTGCGGCATGAATCGATAAAGACACCCACGCCGATTAAGTCTCCCACAGCGAATTTAGTTACCGAACCACCTATCCCCGTTACTGTGCCAGCGATTTCGTGACCTGGCACCATAGGAAAGATTGCGGGACCCCATTCCTCGCGTACCTGGTGAATATCTGAATGACAGATACCGCTATAGGCGATGTCTAGCTTCACATCGTGTTCGCCTAACTCACGGCGATTAAAGTCAAAGGTAGTGAGAGCGGCGTTGGCTTGCAATGCAGCTAGTCCACGTGATTTCAAAAGTGTTACTCCTTAAATGGAAGAGGTTGTGATGATACGTGAGCCGCACGCGAAGCGCGCGCTGTAACTTGGCGCATATGGTGTCGGCGACATAACACTTCATAGGCAATCTCAGATCCTGGAGTTACATCTCCTATGACTACCTGTTCACCCTCGATAACCATGACACCATTTTCGGTGCGAGCATTATGAGTTGCTCGTGAACCACACCAACACAGCGC
>CAXNDE010000085.1:0-3131 GCA_964201135.1 Candidatus Planktophila sp. | reverse complement strand
TTTACCTCCGTGGGCGATAATCGTCTCTGCAATAGAGTCGCGGGTATAACTTTCCAATCCTCCAGTAACCACGAAGGTTAATCCCGCAAGCGTCTGTGGAAGTTGTGCAATCACCTCTTGCCGAACGCGCACACCTGCTGCAGACCATTGAGCAATAATCTCTTGGTGCCAATCGATACTAAACCACTCGATTATCGAATCTGCAATCGTTGAACCAACGCCATCGATTTCGGCCAACTCTTGCGCAGATGATGAAGATATCTTTGCCAGTGAACCACAATGTGTAGCAAGTGCCTGTGCAGCAGTTGGTCCAACGTGGCGAATCGAAAGCGCAACTAATACTCGCCACAATGGTGCCGCTTGAGCTTTCACAAACCCTGCTAGTAATTTCTCGGCATTAAGACCAAGCGCACCATCTTTCTTAGTAAAGAACTCAGAGGTCGCTAACTTCTCTGCTGTTAAGTCAAAGAGTTCGGATTCATCGGTAATGATTTTCGCATTCAGCAGCGCAGTTGCCGCTTCATAGCCTAAAACATCTATGTCGAGGGCGGCGCGAGAGCCAATGTAATAAATACGCTCTCGCAACTGAGCTGGACAGCTGCGTGCATTAGGGCAACGGATATCGACATCACCATCAGAGATTGCACGTAAGAGCGATCCACATTCAGGGCAGTGCGTTGGCATAACAAAGGCCCTCTCGCTACCTGTGCGCGCTTCGATGACTGGAGCCAGAACTTCAGGGATAACATCGCCGGCTTTGCGAATCACTACGAGATCGCCAATGAGAACACCTTTGCGCACTATCTCTGATCCATTATGCAAAGTCGCATTAGTAACCGTGGAGCCTGCAACCTTGACCGGCTCCATGAATGCAAATGGTGTGACGCGTCCCGTACGACCGATACTGACCTTTATATCGAGCAGGCGCGTTGTTACCTCTTCGGGTGGATATTTAAAAGCTATCGCCCATTTTGGCGCTCTAGATGTAAAACCTAACTGCGTTTGTGCAGCCGTTGAATCTACTTTGATAACTACGCCATCAATCTCGTGCTCAACATCGTGACGGTGTAGCCCATAGTGCTCAACGAATTTTTCAACTTCAGCCCGTGTTGCGCAGAGTCTGAAGCGATCACTGACCGGCAAACCAATTTCTTTAAGGGCCACATACGCCGCGCTCTGCGAGGCAAACTCAACTCCTTCATGTGCACCGATGCCGTGAACCACCACCGATAATGGACGTGCGGCGCTCACGCGGGGATCTTTCTGGCGAAGAGATCCTGCGGCAGCGTTACGTGGATTGGCAAAGAGAGGTTTACCTAACTCTTCCAAACCATCGTTGAGTTCGTTAAAGGCGGCCAGTGGAAAAAATACTTCGCCGCGGATTTCAATCAGCGATGGAATTGCGGCACCTACTAATACATGTGGCAGATTTTTAATCGTCTTGACGTTAAGGGTTACATCCTCACCAGTCACACCATTGCCTCGTGTTAAGCCCCGCACTAACTGGCCGCTTTCATACGTCAAATTAATTGCAAGACCATCGACCTTGAGTTCGCACAGATAGGTGGGTTTAGAAACCTCTTTTTCAACGCGATCAAACCAGCTTGTAAGCTCGGCGACATCAAAGACGTTATCTAAACTCATCATTTTTTCGATGTGGTCGTGCTGCGTAAATGTAGTTGAAAATCCCCCACCAATGCCAAGTGTTGGTGAATCGGCCTCACGCAGCTCTGGATGCTTGGCCTCGAGCCCTTTGAGTTCAAGGAGCAGGCCATCAAATACTGCATCTGGAATCGATGGTGCATCTAATACATGATATTTAAACTGGTGATCACGAATCTCATTAATGAGTTCGCTCATCCGATGGCGGGCTTGGTTGCTCATTTACTCAGTCTCACAAATAGTCGCCGATCCAACAACGCGATCACCATCGTAAATAACCATTGCTTGACCAGTTGCAAGTCCCAGAAGTGGCGCCTCTAAAACTGCAACGAGTAATCCATTGTCCATAAAGTATGTACACGGCAAGGCGGCACCATGGGCGCGAATCTGTACGAAACCACTTTGGTGGCGCTCATCAACTGCGGGGCCACACCAGACGGCCCGCTCACCCCGCATTGTTGTGATCGCTAAATCTTCGCGTGCACCAACAACGACGGTATTAGTCACGGGCTCGATCTTTAAAACAAATCGTGGTGAACCATCCGGGGTTGGAATCGTTAAACCCAGGCCTTTGCGTTGACCGATTGTGTATGTATATGCACCTTTATGCTCACCGATTTTGGTACCGCTTTGATCAACGATTGGCCCAACATCACTGCCTAAGCGATCGCGCAACCATCCTGCATTATCTCCAGATGGAACAAAACAGATATCGTGACTATCGGGTTTTTGTGCAACGGCTAAACCACGCGCCTCGGCCTCTTTGCGGATATCAACCTTTGTCGTATCCCCCAGCGGAAATATCGCACCAGATATCTGTTCGATAGTTAAGACCGATAGGACATAGGACTGATCTTTAGAGTGATCAACTGCGCGGTGTAATGTCTTTCCATTCTCACCGATTTGTGTGCGCGCATAATGTCCTGTGACAACGCCATCAAAACCCATTGCTCGTGCGCGATCTAAAACAGCGGCAAACTTAATTTTTTCATTACAGCGAAGACACGGGTTAGGGGTTCGCCCGGCGGCATATTCAGCTAAGAAATCCTCTACCACCCCATCATGAAACTCTTCGGCCATGTCCCAGATATAGAACGGGATACCGATGACGTCGGCTGCACGACGGGCATCATGCGAGTCTTCAATAGTGCAACATCCACGCGCGCCAGAGCGATATTTCTGCGGGTTCGCAGAGAGCGCTAAATGCACACCGATAACTTCGTGGCCGGCCTCAACTGCGCGTGCAGCGGCAACGGCAGAGTCAACGCCACCACTCATAGCTGCAATTAACTTCATGTGAGGTTTGCCGCCCTTCCACGGGCAAGTACATCGGGAAGCACTGACACCACAAAATCACACTCACTTGCTGTGCTGGTGGCGCCAAAGGAAAAACGCAGCGATGACTGTGCAGTTATTTCACTATGTCCCATCGCGAGTAGTACATGGCTTGCCTCATGAACGCCTGCGCT
>CAXNDE010000084.1:0-3219 GCA_964201135.1 Candidatus Planktophila sp. | reverse complement strand
GCTGGTGCGCGCTTTATTACAACAAATACTTTTGGTGGCACTCATGGCCGCCTTGCCATGCATGGACTTGAAGATCGTCTCTTCGAACTCAATAAGGCTGGCGCCGAAATCGCGCGCAAGGTAGCTGACCGTCATCCAGGTTGTTTCGTCATGGGAGATATCGGACCATCTGGAGATTTAATGGAGCCGATGGGCACTATGACTCTTGAGAGTGGTCAAGCACTATTTGCCGAACAGATCCGTGGCTTAGTTGCCGGTGGAGTCGATGCGATTCTTATCGAAACAATGTCTGATTTAGGTGAGGTCGAAGCGGCGGTAAAGGCGGCACAAGAAGTTGCCCCGGGCATGCCAATCATTGCGACTATGAGTTTTGATACCAATCTGCGCACGATGATGGGTGTTAAGCCAGGAATGGCCGTTACGCATATAGCTGCACTCGGTGTTCGTATCATCGGTGCTAACTGTGGACGCGGCACCGATGAGATGCAGGTTATCGCCCAAGAGATGGTGAACGCTCGCCCAGATGGCGTATTTATTATTACTCAATCAAATGCAGGTCTGCCAAAGCTTCAAGGTGATGAGTTTATCTACGATGGCACACCCCAAGAGATGGCCAAGTGGGCGGGGAAGATGAAGGAGCTCGGCGTCAATATCGTTGGCTCGTGTTGTGGATCCTCTCCAACTCATACTGCAGAGATTGCCATAGCCTTAGCGTAAGGAGGAACAATGAACCTTAATAGGGTCATTCTTTACTACGCCTTTACTCCCATTTCAGATACGCAGGCCGTTAAGTTATGGCAGAAGACGCTATGCGAATCTCTAAACCTAAAGGGTCGCATTCTTATCTCCCCCCACGGGATTAATGGCACACTCGGTGGCGCTATGGATGATATTAAGAAATATATTAAAAATACCCGAGAATATCCAGGCTTTAAGGGGATTGATTTTAAATGGTCTGAAGGCACTGGCAATGACTTTCCTAAGTTAAAGATTAGAGTTAAAAATGAGCTCGTTGCCTTTGGAAATCCAGATGAGATTCAAGTCGATAAAAATGGTGTTATCGGTGGGGGAACTCACTTACGTCCTGAGGAAGTCAACAAACTGATTCAAGAACGTGGCAACGAAGTTGTTTTTTTTGATGCCCGCAACGCCTTTGAATCTAAAATCGGAAAGTTCATAGATGCAGTAGTACCGGATGTGAACACATCACATGATTTTGTAAAAGCGATTGAGAGCGGTAAATACGATCACATAAAAGATAAATCTATAGTCGCTTATTGCACAGGTGGAGTTCGCTGCGAAATTCTTACTGTCTACATGAAGAACCGCGGATTCAAAAAGGTTTACCAAGTCTTAGGTGGCATCGTGCGCTATGGAAATGCTTTTGGCGATGACGGCCTTTGGGAGGGCTCTCTCTACACATTTGATGATCGACTAACCATTGATTTCAGCGATCACACGAAGTTAATTGGAGAGTGTGCCCATTGCAACGCGCCAACTAAAGAGTTTAGAAACTGCCAAAAAGCTGAGTGCCATCAATTAGTTTTACTCTGCAGCCCTTGTTATGACTCGCACTTAGATCGCCCATGTAAACATAATCGCGAGATCAAACGCAATCGCGACCTGGTTGGTTAATTAATTAACTTAGTTTGGCGCCAGTGATAGAGATATAGTGGCGCTGCAACGGCGAAAGTAATCAGTGCTTTCAGCATAGATCGTATCGCCCGCAGCTGTTCATTAGATGCCTGCGCAGCTAATAAAGTCGCATCTTGCTTATTTGGAACTCCTATGGGATTCGGATCCACATAACCAGGATCTGGTAGTGCTATTCCAAGTATGCCATTGATAAAACTAATAACTGAAAAAAGAACAACCATCAGCGTGATCAGACAGACTGCATAAAGATAAAGAGATTTCCAATCGACACCAGTACGTACAGGTATGACTACAGGTGCTTTTTTTGAAACTGCTTTTTTGACTGTAGCCACTAGATCTCCTTAGTTAGGATGTTAATGTGTAAGTATTACTTTACTCAAACCCTCTGGTGCATCGGGACCAAAGCCCGATGCGACACCAAATTCCGATCTCCAAAGACATAACTGCGCCTAATTGCCTCATCTTTCAATCATCCCACAAGAAAATAAACTAGTGTTGCGCCTATGATGTTAACAGTCGATTTAGGACAATCTGGTACACGCATTCGCATGGGTGATCTCTCGATTAATAGCACAAGGGGCAAGTTAGCTGGAGAGCTTCCACTTGCAGCATTACGTGCAGTCTTTGAATCCACTGAGAAATTATCAGCCGAAGTTGTATCTCTCTCCTGTTCGGGTTTTTTTGGAACCGTGAGCAATCCCGCCCCATTTTTCGAACTCTGCAAAGAGTTTTTTGGCGCAGATAAAGTTGCAGTTATCGATGATGGTTTGGCTGGATTTATTGGTGCCCTGCATGGGGCTAACGGCGTTGTGCTTTCAATCGGCGGAGGCGTTGTATCTGTAGGTGGTCGTGCCAGGGTTTTTGCTCATCGTGATGGTCTAGGAAGCACCTTCGGTGATGAGGGAGGCGGATTTTGGCTTGGAAAGTTAGGAATCACTAAGGCACTTGCCGCTAGGCAAGGTCGATGTGATGAACCGAGATTTCTTGAGTTCTTTAAGACCCAGCTTACTAGTTACGACAATCTCGTAATTAGAGATGCTTCAGAAGCTGCAACCCTTGCAATTAGATCGGCACGTACGCTTTTAGAAGCTGCAGATAATGGGGTTGCTACAGCGATAATAATCAGGGATGAGGGTGCACGTTTACTTGCACAGACCGTTATCGCAACGTGGCTGGGAGCTGGTGGCTCCAGCAGCGATGCTCTGGAGATTGCAATTCAAGGTGGACCAACAGGAAATAGTAATTACGTGCAAGCAATCCAAGGATTTATTGTTGCAGAGCTTCCGAACGCTTTCTTTGTGAGTGCCCGTGGAGATAACTTAGATGGCGCACAGTGGATCGCTGAGAATATGTTGGCCGATGCCCCACCACTACTTCGCTGGGGCACCGGCCATACACACTAATTTTCTAACTCATTAATCCTTTGAACTAAAGGCGGCATCAAATGATGCGCTTGGAGGTTCGATTGCAACCATCTTGCGAATAAAGGCTAAGGATTCTGGCCCACCAAGAAGGCGATCCATTCCAGCATCCTCCCACTCAACTGAGATAGGACCTGCATAA
>CAXNDE010000083.1:0-3372 GCA_964201135.1 Candidatus Planktophila sp. | reverse complement strand
ACAACGGGTGCAGCTACAACGGGTGCAGCCTCTGTGCTCTCTCCAATTACTGCTAAGCGAGCACCGACTGCAACGGTGGAATCGATAGGAACATCGATTGAGAGCAGAATGCCTGCAACCGGTGATGGAATCTCGGTATCTACTTTGTCAGTTGATACTTCTAGCAACGCTTCATCGACGGCGACAGTGTCACCAACATTCTTTAACCATCGCGTAACAGTTCCTTCAGTAACACTCTCACCGAGTGCTGGCATGGTTAGCGAAAATGACATATCTCTATTCTCCTTAATTATCCGTGTGCGTGGAGCGGTTTGCCTGCAAGTGCCATATGTGCCTCACCCATCGCCTCTGAAAGGGTGGGGTGGGCGTGAATTAAGGATGCGACGTCAACTGCACGCGCCTCCCAGTTAAAGATAAGTTCGGCCTCGGCCAGTAGTTCGCCAACACGGGCACCGACCATATGTACACCGAGAATAGGACCATCTTTTTCGGCGATTAATTTAATCGAGCCAGCGGTTCCAAGAATCTGCGCCTTACCGTTTCCAGCTAAGTCATAACTGAGCTCGATTACCTCGTGTCCACGACTCTTTGCTTCGGCAGTTGTTAAGCCGACCGATGCAACTTCAGGATCAGAGTAAGTAACTCGGGGGATTCCATCGTAGTTAATTGGATGTGGATTTAATCCTGCAATCTCTTCAGCGACCAACATGCCTTCAGCAAAGCCCACGTGGGCTAACTGTTGAGTTGGGATGAGATCGCCGACTGCCCAGATGCCAGGCACGTTGGTACGGCACTTGTCATCGACTAAAACGTAGCCACGATCCATAGTGATGCCGGCCTCTTCATAGCCCAAGTTGGCTGAAACAGGGCCACGGCCAACTGAGACCAGGAGAAGTTCGGCGGTGAAGCTCTTTCCATTTTCAAGAGTAACTTCAACACCTTTTTTGTTGGTGGTAACAGATTTGAAAAATGTTCCAAGCTCAAAGTTAATTCCACGTTTCCTAAATGCTCGCTCTAACTGCTTGCTCGACGACTCGTCCTCAAGTGCGATTAAATGTGGCAGACCCTCGATAATTGTTACTTCGGCGCCAAATGATTTCCATACAGATGCAAACTCGCATCCAATGACTCCGCCACCTAAAACGATGACACTCTTTGGAACGTAATCCATCTTTGTGCCGTGATCCGATGTAATGATCTGCTTTCCATCGATCTCAATGCCCGGCAAACTCTTGGCATAGGATCCAGTTGCAAGAACAATATTTTTACCGGTATAGATCTGACCGTTGACTTCTACTGAGTTTTTTGAGACTAACTTTCCATGTCCCTCAACGTAAGTAATCGAACGTGACTTAATTAAACCCTGCAAGCCTTTATGCAGGCGGGATACAACACCATCTTTGTAGCTATTGACTCCAGCCATGTCGATTCCATCAAAGCTGGATTTCACTCCAAACTTTGCCCCTTCACGGGCGCCATCGGCGATTTCGGCCGAGTGCAGCAGCGCCTTTGTTGGAATGCAGCCTCTGTGCAAACAGGTGCCGCCGACTTTGTCGGCCTCGATGAGAACAACGCTCTTTCCTAGTTGAGCACTTCGTAAGGCGCAGGCATATCCGCCGCTACCCCCACCGATGATGACTAGATCAAACTCTGGCACGTCTATGGCTCCATTCGCACATTGATGAAAATCTGCAGGGCTCTATCTTGCCGTACAGGGGGTGAAACTGCCCAATGCCTAGGTGCTTGTCTCTTCAACCAAGGTCACAAGTGAGCGAAGTGCGATACCGGTGCCACCGACAGGGGTATACCCGTGGGCTTTGGCGGTATTAAAGGCTGGACCTGCAATATCTAAATGCAGCCATGGAAGATCTGGATGAACAAACTCTTTTAAAAATAGACCCGCAACCAACATGCCACCACTCTTGTCTCCGATATTTGCCATATCGGCCACGGGGGAGTCAAGGGATGCGCGCAGCTCAACGGGAAGTGGCATTGGCCAGAACTGTTCGCCACTTATTGCCGCTGCATGTAAGAACTGCGCTGAGAACTCTTCATTATTTGTCATGACTGCACTCGTGCGTGTACCCAGGGCGACGACCTGTGCACCGGTTAATGTTGCAACATCGATGATTCCATCGAGTTTGTTCTTGCTGGCCTGAGCCTTTACTAAGCCATCGGCTAAGACTAAACGCCCCTCCGCATCGGGATTTAATACTTCAATAGTCTTGCCACCAAAAATCGTAATGATGTCACTAGGGCGTGTGGCCTTATCGCTGGGCATATTTTCAGCTAACGGTGCCCACGTTTCAATTGCAACAGGGAGTTTGAGCGCTGCAATCGCCAGTGTTGCCGCACATACTGCTGCAGCTCCACTCATATCTGATTTCATCGCCTCCATACCAAGGGCGGGCTTGAGAGCTAAACCACCTGTATCAAAAGTGATTCCCTTACCAACAAATGCGAAGCGCTTTTTTGCAACACCCTTGGGTGTGTACGAGATATGTAGTAGACGTGGGGGATTAGCCGATCCCTGACCGACGCCAATAATTCCGCCAAAGCCTTGAGATTTAAGTTGCTTCTCATCCCAGATAGTAATCTTTAATCCAGCCTTCAATCCACCGGCAGCTTTACATGCAGCTGCTAATTTTTTAGTGAAAGAGTCAGGCGTTAAATGTGAGGGAGGTGTATTTACTAAATCCCGAACTAAGGATGTAAATTCGGCAATAATCTTTGCGCGCGCAATCGCGGCCTTTGCATCTGGCTTGGATACAGATTTACTGTAAATGGTGATTGTTTTTAACGCCGCCTTGTGCTCGGCCTTTGATGATCCCTTGAACTCACTAAAGACATATGCCCCAAGGGCTGCGCCTTCGGCAACAGCGGCGATGGATTCGGGACTGGTGGATGAGAGGGAAAAAGTTGCAGCGTTTGTACCGGCCAGAGCGCGTGATGCCGCACCAGCTGCTCGTCGCAAGCACTCGTGTGAGTACGAGTTGGATTTTTTACCGAGTCCCGTAAAGACCATCATGCTCACTGCGCTGCCCGGAGTTTTAGTGACCTCATCTGCGGCGCCAGTGGCACCCATTTCAATGAGTGATGCCAGAATCGCTCGTGTATCGATGGCTAAGTCGCCGGATTCAATTGCAATACCGCCCTTGGCGTTTGTAGATGCTAACCCTAAAACTAGAACTTCATCTTTAAGGAGGCCATCAGAGATTTTTAGTGTGGTCATAGGCCTTAGCGTAATAGATGTATTGGTAGGTTTGCACAATGAAGATCTCGCCGCTCAACGACAAGCATGTAGCCCGTAATGCAAAGATGGCTGATTTTGGCGGATGGATGATGCCTATTGAATATCCTGGTGGTGGAGTC
>CAXNDE010000082.1:0-3513 GCA_964201135.1 Candidatus Planktophila sp. | reverse complement strand
GATCCGGGCGACTCTTCGTTGGTAAAGGATACTTGCATTATTGGTGTTCTTGTAATCCCTTTAAAAATAGGCCACAGTTCACGAATGCAAACGGGCCGAGGCGTTGTTTATGCCAGAAATGGCGGAGCTGCTGCAAGCCAGCCATTGGCCGTGAGCGCTGCAATTTCAATATTAAAACAGGGTGGCTCATTTATCGATGCCGCAATCGCACTCAGCGCAGTGATCTGCGTTGTTGAACCTGGTGCCTCACATGTAGGTGGCGATGCATTTTTAGTTACTCACCATGCATCTACAAAGAGCAATCTTGCATTTAATGGCAGCGGTGAGGCCCCGCACGCTGCAACACCTGCGGCTTATGGCGATGAGATTCCATTGCGTGGCTATAAATCAGGAACAGTTCCAGGTTTGGTTTCAACATGGTTTGAAGCACATGAGCGGTATGGAACTATCCCGATAGCCCATTTATTAGAACAGGCCATTGATTTTGCAGAGAATGGTTTCCCGGCAACTGCTGGATTTGTTGCTCGAATTACTAATCATTTATCACTTGCACCAAATACCCAGTTATTTGAAGAAATGGGTATCGATGTGAAGGTAAAAATTGGAGAGTTAGTTGTCCAAAAAGATCTTGCCAAATCACTACGTGAGATTGCATCAGGGGGTCGTGCTGCTTTTTATGAGGGGCACATTGCTCAAGCATTAATCACAGGCTCAGAGGGTTGGTTTAACGCCGAGGATTTGAAAGCTCACACAACACGAACCCTTGATCCCCTATCGATTAAATACCGTGACTTAACAATCTATGGCCAGCCCCCACCCACTCAAGGAATGATCTTGATGGAGGAACTGCTCATCAATGAGCGCTTTGACATCGCATCATTTTCTGAAGCCGATCGTATTCATATCGGAGTTGAATCTAAAAAAGCTGGTTTTGCAGATCGAAATGCAATTCTGGGTGATCCTGAATTTATAGAGGTAAATGTTTCAAAGATTTTGACTAAGGAGAATATAGATAAGCGAACAGCCCAAATATCTATGGATACAGCGGCCTCAGACGTCGCTCCCGTGAGTGAAGGCAGCGATACGACTTACTTTTTAGTCGCCGATAAGGATGGCAACGCGGTTTCATGGATTCAATCAGTTTTTCATGGTTTTGGGAGTTCATGGGTAATTCCTGGAACAGGTATTATCTTAAATAACCGTCTGACTGGATTTTCTCTAGATCCCATATCGCCCAACATCATCGCCCCTCGAAAGCGCCCTGCCCACACTTTAAATGCCTTCACCGCAGTTAATTCTGATGGGAGTTTGTATTTAGTGGGTGGAACCCCTGGTGCAAATATCCAGGTTCAGACTAATTTGCAATTGATTATAAATATCGTTGACTTAAAGATGAATGTGCAGGAGGCAACTGAAGCACCTAGATGGCAACATCTCAATGCCCCTGGGCAAAGCTCTGCCGAGGAAAATGGCAGTGGAGTTCTTGAGATTGAAAACCGTGTTTCAGCTCAAGTTCTCGATCAATTGCGAGCAAAGGGCCATGATGTGAGAGCACTTGCTGCATGGGGACATGGATCATCAGTGCAGTTAATGCAGGTCCTACCCGATAGGACTTATGCATTTGGTTCAGATCCTCGTTGCGAAGGTCAGGCTGCAGGAATTTAATCTAACTGCGCAGGCTTTGCGCCCACTCTTGGTACTTAGTTGAAAGCTCTTGCACATGAGCAATCTCTTCTATCTTTGAACGCTCACCATTTTTAGCTGCATATACATCAGCGATTGTAATGCCGTGGGATGGTACATGTATGATTTCAATCTCATCACCAGCTGTGATTTCACCCTCTTGAATAATCCGAAGATAGGTTCCTGGTTTACCAGCTGCCATAAACTCTTTGATTAAAGTTGGCCGTTTCCAAAACCCAGCAAAGGTCCGACATGGAATCCTAGGTTGTGAAACCTCTAGTATCACTGAGCCGATTTTCCAGCGCTCACCTATCACAGCTGCACTAATATCTACACCTTGCGTTGTTAAGTTTTCACCGAAGCGTCCATTCTCGATTGTGAGAGCAATTTCCTGCTCCCACCAATCGGCATCTTCGCGCGCATATGCATAGACTGCTTGGTCATATCCGCCATGAGCACTTTTGTCACCGATTACATCGCCATCAACGTGATCATTCTCAAATCTAACTGGTCCGAAGATTGGGCGCTTATCTATCCCCGTCTGAGCTTGGGAGCCAATCCACTCTCCCTCAAGAATAGTCGCGGTGATATTGACCGATAGAACTTTCATGAATTAAACCTCTGGGAAGTGGCAGGCAACTTGCGAACTACCAACTTGTAATAGCTCTGGCACATCAGTGCGGCACTTATCTTGTACTTTCCAGCAGCGGGTATTGAAAACGCAGCCAGATGGTGGATTAACTGGGCTCGGTAAGTCGCCAGATAAAATAATTCGCTCACGAGTTTTCTCTTTGCGCGGATCTGGTTGAGGAACGGCCGATAACAGAGCCTTTGTATATGGGTGGTGCGGCGCGGCATAGAGGGCGTTAGTCTCGCCAATCTCCATGATTTTACCTAAATACATAACGGCGACGCGATCGGAGATATGTTGCACGACAGATAAGTTGTGGGCGATAAAGACCATGCTGATTCCATCTTGCTCTTGTAGATCTTCAAGAAGATTAATTACTTGAGCTTGGATAGAGACATCGAGTGCGCTCACAGGCTCGTCGGCGATAATAAAACGTGGCCTTAATGCAATAGCTCGGGCGATGCCGATGCGTTGGCGCTGTCCCCCAGAGAACTCATGTGGATAGCGGTTGTAGTGCTCAGGGTTTAACCCTACGCGCTCCATTAAATCCTGGACTGCGATCTTCAGAGGAAATTTAGGATCAGTGCCTTGTATCTCAAAGGGGGCTGAAATAATCTTACCAATTGTTTGACGTGGGTTAAGGGCAGAGTAGGGATCTTGGAAAATAATCTGCATCTGGGATCGAAGTGGACGCATTTTGCCAGGTTTAAAACTAGTGATGTCTTGACCTTCGAAGATTAACTTGCCAGATGTTGGCTCATTGAGCTTTAAAATCGTACGACCTGCCGTCGTCTTACCGCAGCCGGACTCACCTACTAAGCCAAGAGTCTCACCTGCTCGCAGTTCGAAAGAGATTCCATCGACGGCCTTTACAACTTGGTGCTTGCGCTTACCACCTACCGGAAAGTGCTTAGCGAGGTTTTCAACCTTTAAAATAACATCGTTACTCATGAGCGCACCTCTTTAAGCCCTTTGACAAAGAGGCTATCTCGTATGGCCTCGGTTACGTGGCAACGAGAAAGATGAGTTGAATTAGTACCAAGGAGCTCTGGTCGCTTCGTTGCGCAGATATCGCCAGCGGCATGGGAGGCAAATTCACATCGATCTGTAAAGGCACAACCAGTTGGCAAGTTGATAAGCGATGGTGGCTGCCCAGGAATCGCCTTGAGGCGCTCTGATCCATGCGTAGTGATGCGTGG
>CAXNDE010000081.1:0-3649 GCA_964201135.1 Candidatus Planktophila sp. | reverse complement strand
GGATTGGATTTTCATATCAAGGGATTAGAAGCACTTGGTGCTAAAGCACATATCGAACACGGCTATGTTATTGCCGAGGCACCCACCGGATTAGTCGGAGCGATAGTTGAATTAGATTTTCCAAGTGTCGGTGCAACTGAAAATATCATGACGGCTGCGGTTTTGGCTAAAGGTGTAACAACAATTGATAACGCCGCTCGCGAGCCCGATGTCGTTGATCTCGGAGAGTTTCTCATATCAATGGGTGCACAGATTCAAGGTCTTGGTACTCCACTTATTACTATCACTGGTGTTAAAAAACTCAATCCCACAACCCATGCAACGATTCCAGATCGCATCATCACCGGAACATGGGCATTTGCCGCTGCAATGACCCAAGGTGACATCATAATTCATGGAGCACGTGCACAAGATCTCGAACTGCCTCTCGAAAAATTAGCCAGTGCCGGTGCAATCGTCACAACTACAGCCGATGGAGTTCGAGTCCGTATGGATTCAAGGCCGCAAGCCATAGATGTTGCAACGCTTCCCTACCCTGGTTTTCCAACTGATCTACTACCTATGGTTATCGCCCTTAACTCAATTGCCGATGGACACTCCTTGGTAACTGAAAACGTATTTGAATCACGCTTTATGTTTGTTAACGAACTCATACGCCTCGGTGCGCAGATATCTGTCGATGGCCATCATGCATCGATCGATGGAATACCCGAGCTCTCAAGTGCCCCGGTAGAGGCGACCGATATCCGTGCTGGTGCCGGGTTAATCTTGGCCGCCCTTGTCAGTGAAGGTGAAACCACAATTGATCAGGCATTTCATGTTGATCGCGGCTATCCCAACTTTGCCGAGCAGTTAGTATCCCTCGGAGCGAAAGTGAGCCGCGAATAATGTCACCAATCCCAGATCGTAACTTGGCCCTCGAATTAATTCGAGTAACTGAAACCGCAGCAATCGCGGCCGCGCCGTGGGTTGGTAGAGGTGAGAAAAACCTCGCCGATAAAGCAGCTGTCGAGGCGATGCGCGAAATGATTAACACCGTCGATATGGCAGGCGTTGTTGTCATCGGAGAGGGCGAAAAGGATCAAGCTCCTATGTTGCATAACGGTGAGCATGTTGGTAATCAACAAGGACCATCGTGTGATGTTGCAGTAGATCCAATTGATGGCACGTCACTTACTGCCAATGGAATGAATGGTGCAATCTCAGTTATCGCGCTATCTCCACGAGGCACAATGTTTGATCCACAAACCTCTTTTTATATGAACAAGTTAGTAACTGGCCCAGAGGCTGCCCATGTTATTGATATCCGTGCAAGCACGGCCGATAACATTAAGGCAGTTGCAAAGGCTAAGAATCTAGCGATCAGTGATGTCACCGTTGTTGTACTAAATCGTCCACGTCATGAGGAATTGATTCGCGAAATTCGCGCAGCTGGTGCACGTATTCGTTTAATTCAAGATGGTGATGTTGCAGCGGCGATTGAAACTGCCCGCCCCAATACCGGAATCGACTTATTAATGGGCATTGGTGGCACCCCTGAAGGCGTCATTACCGCTGCAGCGATGATCTGCTTAGGTGGAGCGATCCAAGGTCAGTTGCATATTGATGGCAAGGCATCTGGTGCGATTTTGCACACTAAAGATCTTGTGAACTCTGAAGATGTCTTTTTAGCGGCAACTGGAATTACAGATGGTGAGTTAATTAGGGGTATCCGTTACACAAGTTTTGGAGCTATTAGTCAATCAATTGTGATGCGCGGTCAGTCTAAGACGGTTCGTGTTATCGAAACCGAGCACCACTTAAAGTAGATTAATTACTAACTGTTTCAGTAAGAATCGAAACACGATTATTTGACACTGATAAGAAGCCACCACTGACGTTAAAGTTAGTGGTGCTTCCATCAGCAGATGTAATACTTACAACGCCGTCAACTAGTACGCCAAAGAGTGAAGTGTGCCCAGTTAAAATTCCGAGATCACCATCTATTGTGCGTGCAGAGACCGAGGTTGCCTCCCCCGACCACACGCGCTGCGTTGGCGAAACTAATTCGACGTTAAGTGCCATTGTTGTGATTACTTTCCAACGCTAGCTGCGATTTCAGCGGCCCTGCGCTCTACATCCTCTAATCCACCACACATAAAGAATGCCTGCTCTGGAACGTGGTCGTACTTTCCATCGGCAAGTGCTTCAAATGCTGCAATAGTTTCAGTAACTGGCACGAATGATCCATCGAGGCCTGTAAAGACCTTGGCGACGAAAGTATTTTGTGACAAGAAGCGCTGAATACGACGAGCACGACCAACCAGAATACGATCATCTTCAGATAGCTCATCGATACCAAGAATGGCGATGATGTCCTGTAGATCTTTATAGCGCTGCAAGATCTGCTTAATGCGGTTAGCCACACGGAAGTGGTGCTCACCGATATAGCGCGGATCGAGAATACGAGAGGATGAATCCAGCGGATCCACTGCAGGGTAGATACCAAGCTCTGAAATCGGACGAGAGAGCACTGTTGTCGCATCTAAGTGCGCAAATGTTGTATGCGGAGCTGGGTCGGTGATGTCATCGGCCGGAACATAGATTGCCTGCATCGATGTAATGGAGTGACCACGTGTAGAAGTAATACGCTCCTGCAACTGGCCCATCTCATCGGCCAATGTTGGCTGATAACCCACAGCAGATGGCATACGGCCAAGCAGCGTTGATACCTCAGAGCCTGCCTGTGTAAAGCGAAAGATGTTGTCAATAAACAAAAGTACATCTTGCTTTTGAACATCACGGAAATACTCGGCCATTGTGAGCGCTGAAAGAGCAACGCGAAGACGGGTACCAGGTGGTTCATCCATCTGACCAAAAACTAAGGCAGTTTTGTTAATAACGCCGGTCTCTGTCATTTCAAGGAACAGGTCGTTACCTTCACGAGTACGCTCGCCAACACCGGCGAACACAGATACTCCACCGAAGTTTTCAGCTACACGGTAAATCATCTCTTGGATTAAAACCGTTTTACCAACACCGGCACCGCCGAATAGTCCGATCTTTCCACCCTTTACATAAGGTGTTAAGAGATCGATCACTTTAATTCCGGTCTCGAACATCTCAGTCTTTGACTCTAACTGGTCAAATGAGGGAGCGTTACGGTGGATTGGCCAGCGCTCTTTAATATCTAATGACGAGGTTGGAACATCGAGTGACTCACCAAGGGTATTGAATACGTGTCCCTTTGTAACATCTCCCACTGGCACTGAGATTGCAGCACCTGAATCGGTTACGGGAGTTCCACGAACCATTCCATCAGTTGGTTGCATAGAGATAGCACGGACTAAGTTGTCGCCGATATGTAGGGCAACTTCTAACGTCAACGTGCGCGTCTCACCGCTCATCGTCACATCTGCTTTGAGCGCGTTGAAGATTGCGGGCATCGCATCGGCAGGGAATTCAATATCCACTACCGGTCCAATTACTCGCGCTACGCGACCTTGATTATTTGTCTGGCTCGACATCATTCACTCCCTGCACTAGCTGAGGCCAACGCGTCTGCGCCGCCAACGATTTCACTGATCTCTTGGGTAATTTCGGCCTGACGGGCCGCGTTCGCAAGTCGTGTAAGTGACTTGATGAGCTCATCAGCGTTGTCAGTTGCTGA
>CAXNDE010000080.1:0-3919 GCA_964201135.1 Candidatus Planktophila sp. | reverse complement strand
GCAGCGACTCTTTCGGGTGGAATTTCTACGGATGTTGTAGGGACGAATCTAAAAGTTTCCTTGTGATTAATTTGTGTGAGCATTGTAAAGCTTGTACGGCAAAGGTTTCAGCGTTTGAAACTCGTTTGAGAAGTACTCTCCCGGTTCATTTTTTAGTCCATTCGAACTAAGGCTTAAGTATCTCATGCCGTTTTTTAAATGCAACCCCTGAAACTCCGCGTGTTTACAGGGGTATTTATTTTTTATCGCAAGAAAAGTGCGCGTAAACGACGGGAAGTCACAAATAAACCAATAATAATCATGATTAAAAAATAAAAAATATGGAGTAAAACCCCTGAATTAATATTTCCAAACCAAAAAGCTCGGACTAATTCGATTCCATGCCATAGCGGGAGAGCCATAATCAGCTTTTCTAGCCAGTCTGGATAGACCGAGATTGGATATAAAGATCCAGAAAAGAGGGTCATCGGCAAGAGAACAAAGTTAACAAAGCCCATTTGTTGATAAGTTTTGAAAAACGATGTGATAGCCATTCCAAAAGATGCAAAACCAAAGGCGACTAGAGATGCCGCTGGGATGGCTAAAACTGCCCAAAGGCTAGGTGTTAGTCCAAGTACTGTAACAACGGATAAAAACCCGATTGAATATACCAAACCACGTAGAAGCGCCCAAGTAATTTCACCTAAGGCAATATCCATTGGGCCAAGTGGCGTGGAGAGCATTGTTTTGTATAACTTAGATTCGTTGAGTTTCCAAAATACGTTCCAGGTTGAATCATAAATCGCGCCATTCATTGCACTAGTTGCGAGCAAGCCAGGTGCGATAAACATTGTGTAATCAATCGTGTCAGAGCCCGTGGAGATATTACCGACGAGATTACCCATTCCATAGCCAAAAGCGAGCAAGAATAAAACTGGTTCGACGAAACCTGTAAAGATTGGAACCCATGTTGAAGATCGGAAAGCTAACCAACCACGTTCAAGAAGAACCTGTGGGCGACCGGCATACATCGCACTCGATGCGCGGCTTTGGGCGATTTCTACGGCCGTACTCACTTGGCTAACCTCCTTTCAAATTGGCGCATGGAGAGAACTAATCCAGTAACTGCCATTGCAGATAAGAAGATTAGATGGATTGCGATCATCAGTGGTGAGATTCCATAATCAAAGGCGGCTTCACGACCCAGTTCGGTAGCGTGCCAGAGAGGTGAGATCCAGCCGATTGGTTGGAGATAGATGGGCATTAGCGAGAGAGGAAAGAAGGTTCCGGAGAATAAGAACATCGGCATAATAACCAGTCGTCCAATTACATTGAAAAAGTAATCCTCTTTTTCAATCTTTGCCGCGAAATACATCATCACTGCACCAAAGGAACCACCGGCCATAATGGCGATTGGGATCATCAAAAGACTAATCCCGAAATCAATGACGTTAAAGGCTAGTAATAAAAGGTAATAAATTACAACACTAAAGACTGTTCTACTGAGTGCCGCAAGATAGACGCCAATTGCTATTTGTTTGCCCGTGATAGGGGTGGCGTTTTGGGCGTAGAAGAGTTTGCGCCATTTAAAGCCTTCAATGACAGGAAAGACACACTCATCCATAACGCCGGTAATAGCAGAGTTTGCAAGCAGCGCGGGGGCGATAAAGGCGATGTATTTAATGCCACCGGTGCCACTTGTCCCAGAGTGGTTTTGAACTAAGACACCGATTCCGATTCCTACAGCGATTAAATAAAAGAGCGGATTTCCGATATCGACTGCGGCGATGATTGTCTTCCATTTAAGAATTGAACGAAGCCGAGCGGCAGCGATATAGAGAGCACCAAAGCGCGTGATCCGCGGAACATCAATGCCGACGTTCATTCAATCAAAGTTCTTCCAGTAAGGCGCAGAAATACATCTTCTAAGGAGCTGCGACGCACAAGGGATGTTGTTGGATGTAGTTCTAGCGCAGTGATTTGTTCGAGCAGTTTTTCACCGTCTTCGGCATACATCAAAATGCGATCTGGCAAAGTCTCCATACGCTCGCACATCTTCGCTAATACCGGTGCTACCTGAGCATTTCGGTCACTGCCAAAGCGCACCTCTAATACCTCTTTACTGGAATACTCTTTAATTAACCCGGCAGGTGAGCCATGCGCCATGATCGAACCCTTGTCCATCACAACGATGCGGTCACAAAGCTGTTCAGCCTCATCCATAAAGTGTGTTGTTAAAACGAGTGTGACACCCTGTTCTTTCAGGCGGAATAAGCGATCCCACAGAATATGACGGGCCTGAGGATCTAAGCCCGTTGTAGGTTCATCGAGTAACAAGATGTCAGGCTCACTGACTAGACCACGGGCGATCGTTAAGCGCCGCTTCATTCCACCACTTAAAGCCTCAACCTTTACATCGCGCTTTTCTTCTAGTTGAGCAAATACAAGGAGCTCTTCAATCTTATTATTTATGAATTTCTTAGAGAGCCCAAAATAACGGCCGTAAATAAATAGGTTTTCACTCACCGTTAGTTCGCCATCGAGGTTATCTTGTTGTGGCACAACTCCAAGGTGGGCGCGGACGAGCGGGCCAAACTTTTCAGGATCCTTATCTAATATTTCAACCGTTCCAGATGTGCGGGTAGATGTGGCCGCCAAGATACGCATGATGGTGGACTTACCGGCACCGTTGGGCCCTAATAAACCGAAGGACTCACCCTTAGCCACCTCAAAGTTGACGCCATCGACTGCAGTGAGATCACCAAATTTTTTGGTGAGCCCACGTACGCAAATGAGTGGATTGGACATTAATGTAGTCTATCCGAGTATTGTTTACCCACGTGCGATTCATAAATACTCCAAGCCACGATCTAACCTACGACGATGTTTTTATGGTGCCTAGCGCCTCTGAACTATCTAGTCGGATGGATGTTGATTTAACATCTAACGACGGCTCTGGAACAACAATTCCAATCGTTGTAGCAAACATGACTGCAATATCTGGCCGGCGAATGGCTGAAACAATTGCGCGCCGTGGTGGAATCACGGTTATCCCACAAGATATCCCGCATGCAGTTGTAGACAGTGTTATCAAATGGGTTAAGACACGCCACACATTTTTTGATACAGCTATTACTTTAAATCCCCACCAAACCGTTGCCGACGCTGTGAGCTTGCTGCATAAGCGCGCACATGGTGCAATTGTCATTGTTGATGGTGGGAAACCAGTTGGAATTATTACTGAAGAGGATTGTAAGAGCGTTGATCGCTTTACGCAGCTACATCAAGTAATGAGCAAAGAGTTAATCACAATGGCCGATAACTTAGATGCACGGGCCGCATTTGAATTTCTTAATCTGCATCGCCACAAACTAGCCCCAGTTGTCTCTAGTAATGGTGAGTTAGTTGGCATCATGACGCGTATCGGTGCATTGCGGGGCACCTTGTACTCACCGGCCATCGATAGCAATAACAAGCTACGTATCGCTGCAGCCGTTGGTATCAATCGCGATGTCGTTGCAAAAGCAGCGGCCCTTATCGAATCTGGCGCCGATGTCTTAGTTGTTGATACCGCACATGGCCATCAAAAAAAGATGATCGAAGCTTTGCGCGCTATTAGATCTCTAGGCTCAACCATTCCAATCGTTGCCGGCAATGTTGTTACCGCCGAAGGAACTCGTGATTTGATTGAGGCCGGTGCCACAATTGTTAAAGTGGGCGTAGGTCCAGGTGCGATGTGTACTACACGTATGCAGACAGGCGTTGGTAGACCTCAGTTTTCAGCCGTGCTTGAATGCGCAACGCAGGCCAAGAAGTTAGGCGCACATGTGTGGGCAGATGGCGGAGTGCGCCATCCGCGCGATGTTGCACTTGCCCTTGCAGCAGGTGCCTCACAGGTAATGATTGGATCTTGGTTTGCCGGTACATATGAATCCCCTGG
>CAXNDE010000079.1:0-4022 GCA_964201135.1 Candidatus Planktophila sp. | reverse complement strand
TCACTACTAAATATCTCTTTAATCGCCTCATCTATTTTTTGTTCAGTTGTCTCGTCTAGTTTTACCATGATCAGCGCACCACTATTGAAAACTCGGATGAAGAGATAAGTTGTGAGCCGTAAGTGATCTGCACTCGCATCGTTACGACTCCTCTCTTGGCCTCCATTATTGCTAGTTTGAACTCACTGTTGGCATCGGTCACTACAACTGCTCCTGTATTTTGCCATTTTCCAGCATTGAATCTCTGAAGTACCGTACTTGCTCCGGCGATTCGAGGCAGCAGAGTTCCTTTGATCTGCATCTGCACGCCATGTTTGACGGTACTCAGATGATCAAGAATTATTTTTGGGCGCACGTTCACAATCTCTTCACTACTCGTTGACTCTGCGCGCTCCCACGTACCTGCCGTTGTTAGACGAAACGCAGCAGTACCAGCGATGGTTACGGGTATTGAGATGGTTCCATCAAGGGCTGTTGTCGACTCTGCAATCTCTGTCCATGTGCTCTCATTGGCGCGTTTCATTTCGACGTTGACTACTAGGCCGGCCACAGGTGATTTATCCTTAAGCGTAAAGCCACCTTTGAGCGTGAAGATATCGCCAAAGTTAACCTGTCGAGTATCGGTATTTTCAATCGTTAAAGAGTTGTTCAGAACATCTGGTGCGATCGCAAGGGCAACGCTTCGCATCGCAGTAGTTGCACTCTGATCTTCCATACCAAGTGTCCATAGCGCAGCACCACCCAAGCGATACTTGGCAACCAAGTTCATTCGCTCGGCATAGCTTCGCTCATTGTGATACCAGACTGTGCGTGAGACTGTGCAGGTAGTGGCAGCGCCTTTAGTGGTGAGTCCATTAAAGCTTTGAAGATATGAGTACGTTGCCTCACTATTCTTTACATCAAATACTGGAGTAGCTAGATCTATCGCTGCCTTGGCATTTGCATAGTTCATTTTGAAAACCGCTGCCTTGGCTCCGACAGTTAAACCAGGTGGTGCAGAGACCGGACATGTCCCTACAACTGCAGTAATCCAATCGCGACCATAACCGGGTAAGCCAATAAAAACCTTTGAAGAAGGCATAATACTGACTGCATACTGCAGAGTTTTCTCAGTCCAAGTGATAGGACCGATGGGACCAGGCTTTGCAACTGAGTAGTCATACGTCATGATGCGCAAACGATCGATGTTGGATGCAATTTCGGCCCATGCGTAAACGGTGTACCCCTTCTGTTTTTCACTTGGGTTAAATGCATACGGTGTTGAAACAGACAGGATTTTTTGTGATGCATGGAGTTGATCACTGAGCTCTTTAATAAATAAAATCCAGTTGGGGGCTGTTTTTGCCCATGTTGTATTGGCATCGACAAAGGCAAAACCCTCAAAATCTAAATCAATTCCATCAAAGCCGTTTTTATTGACTAAATCAAGAATTGATTTAACGATAGTCGTTCGCGTTTCTGCCTTTGCAAGATATCCAGCTAGAACCAACTCATTGGTACCATCGGTCATCGTAGGAATGATTTTTAATCCACTCTTGCGCATTAAACAGAGTGTGTCTGCCATGGGCCATGAAGGATTACCCGTTATGTAATCATTGCGAATCAAAGTAGGGGATTTAAGTGTGAACCAAAAAGGCATCACCTCTTTCATTAAATCCTTATTGGTAAAGAGGTACGAGGCGTTTAATGCTGCATTATCTTCGGGTGAATACTCGTTGGGTTCGCAGCTCACTGGCGCATCAGGAGCGGTAACAACAGCGCTCGGGAGTTTCTTAATAAATGGAATAACTGTCTTGACTGAATAGTATGGGATCCATCCAGTAACAATTCTTCGCGGCTGACTTTCGACTCCACTAGCTGATAGCGAAAAAGAGAGAGCGGCGCTCAAAAGAGTGAGGGTGAGGATGCGAAACTTATGCGACATCGCTATTTATCTTCAGGCCCTTTTTTCAGACCAGCATGAATCTCTTTACATGTCGGGCAGATGGGATATTTTTCTGGGTCACGTGAGGGGATCCATTTTTTCCCGCAGAGCGCTCGGACTGATTTACCAGTGACTGCCGATTCGACAATCTTGTCCTTCTTTACATAGTGTGAGAATCGGTCGTGCCCGCCATCATCTTCTTCGGGGACGGGTCTGGTTAAGAGATCGCTATCCGTCTCTATCGCGCTCTTTCGGAAGATTCCCATGAGGTAGATAAGAATACCTTCGGCGCCTTCGAAACTACGGGTAGAATTCGCAAATGAAGGACTTACTGCGCACCCACGATCTGAGCCGAGATGATGTCGAGCTTTTACTCGATACTGCCGCTGATTTCGCTGCCAATCCTCTTCGATCCAACACGGCTTTAGCTAATAAGAGTGTTGCGATTTATATGACCAAGCCATCTACACGCACGCGTTTGTCATCTGAAACGGCCGTTGCGCATTTAGGTGGAACCCCAATCTTTATCCGTGGCGACGAGCTTCAATTAGGTCGAGGAGAGAGCATCGCCGATACAGCTCGAATAATCAGTGGATATTGCAGCGCGCTCATCATCCGCACCTTTGCACAATCAGATGTTAACGAACTCGGTGCTAACGCATCGATTCCAGTAATTAATGCGCTCACTGATGAAGATCATCCAACACAGTTACTCGCCGATTGGATAACTATTCGCGAACAGTTTGGAAAAGATATTTCTGGTCGTAAATTTGTCTACTTAGGTGATGGCAACAATATGTCGCACGCGTGGTTGATAATGGGCGCAATTATGGGTGCGCACGTTGTAACTGCAACGCCAAGCGGTGCCTGGGCACCGGATTCACACGTTGTTGAAATAGCTAAAAAGATTGCATTGCAAAGTGGAGGAAAAGTTGAAGTTCTTCATGATCCAGAGGCTGCAGCAAAAGATGCGAGTGTTTTATATACCGATGTATGGATGTCAATGGGTGACTCTGAACATGAGCGAGAAGAAAAGATACTGGCACTCTCTCCATTTGCAGTTACTGAAAACTTAATGTCAATAACACAAAAAGATTCTGTATTTATGCACTGTTTACCTGCGCACCGTGGAGAAGAGGTCGAAGCCTCTGTAATAGATGGAACAAAATCCATTATCTGGCGCGAGGCATATCACCGCCGCACAACTATTCAATCTCTGCTCTATCACCTTGTTCGAGGTGACCTAAAAGGCTCTAGCCACTAGTATTTCCCGCATGCTCATAGCCGTACCAAAAGAGATTCGTGAGGGTGAAAAGCGCGTTGCCCTTGTCCCCGACATTATCAATAAATTAACGCGGTTAGGTTTCGATGTTCTCATCGAATCTGGTGCCGGAGTACATTCTCAGGCAACTGATGCTGATTATGTGAGCGCTGGTGCAACGATTGCCAACGGTGAAGTTCTCAGTAACGCCGATGCTGTTCTCTCTGTACAGCCTTTAACGCCAGCCCAGATGGCTACTGTGAAGAATGGCGCGGTCACAATAAGTTTTCTCTCACCAGTTACCGCCATTGATTCAATCGAAGCGGCAGCTGCGGCAGGTGTTACTGCATTCTCTCTTGAATTAGTTCCGAGAATTTCGCGAGCACAGTCGATGGATGCTCTCTCTTCGCAGGCATTGTGTGCTGGCTATCGAGCAGCGCTAGTTGGCGCAGAACTCTCTCCTCGCTTCTTCCCAATGCTAATGACTGCCGCAGGTACCGTAACTCCAGCACAAGTATTAGTTCTTGGTGCAGGTGTTGCAGGTCTGCAAGCGATTGCAACTGCGCGACGATTAGGTGCAGTTGTATCTGCCTACGACGTTCGTCCAGCATCTGCCGATGAGGTTCGTTCGATGGGCGCAGCTTTTATCGAACTTGAACTTGAAGCACTTGAGGGCGCCGGTGGTTATGCACGCGAGATGAGCCAAGATCGCGCCGCACAGCAGCAAGCACTTCTCACTCCTTACATTGCCAAATCTCATGTAGTTATTACAACGGCGGCAGTACCTGGACGCCAAGCTCCACGTCTGATGACACAGGTGATGGTCGATGCAATGGC
>CAXNDE010000078.1:0-4036 GCA_964201135.1 Candidatus Planktophila sp. | reverse complement strand
GATGTTCCCGATGAAATCTCTGCCGAGTGGGCACCAATCGCTGCATCTCGTGGCGCCGTTGTTGTTGATAACTCGAGTGCATTTCGCATGGACGTTGACGTTCCGCTAGTTGTGCCTGAAGTAAATCCGCAGGAGATTAAGAATCGCCCGCGTGGAATTATTGCAAATCCAAACTGCACAACATTGTCGATGATCGTTACGCTGGGTGCTCTCCATCGCGACTACGAACTTAAAGAGTTGGTAGTCTCTTCATACCAAGCAGCCTCAGGTGCCGGTCAAGCAGGTTTGGATATTTTGCGCGAACAGATTGAATTAGTTGCAGGAACAACTGCGGGCGATGCCGCAGGAGATCTTCGCGAGATAATTAAAGACAATGGTCCATTCCCTGCACCCCTTGCATTAAACGTCGTTCCATGGGCGGGCTCACTTAAAGCCGACGGATACTCATCGGAGGAGCTCAAAGTTCGCAATGAATCACGCAAGATTTTGGGCCTACCAAATCTTAAAGTTTCGGCAACATGTGTGCGAGTACCGGTTCTCACTACTCATTCACTGACTGTGCACGCTGTATTTGCTAAAGAGCCTTCACGAAAGGGCGCTCAAGATATCTTGCGCAACGCCGCCGGAGTTAAGTTGGTCGATGATCCTGAAAACTATAAGTTTCCAACACCAGCCGATGTCGTAGGCACAGATCCAACATGGGTGGGCCGAGTTCGCAAAAGTCTTGACGATCCAATGGCGCTAGAAATGTTCGTTTGTGGTGATAATCTGCGTAAAGGAGCGGCGTTAAATACCGCTCAAATCGCCGAACTTCTCGCGATAGAGTTCACGGCATGAGTATTAAAGAGAGTTTACGCAGCGATTTAACGGAGGCGATCCGTAGTCGTGATGAGATTACATCTGGCACTATTCGTATGGTTCTGACGGCGATCACAAATGAAGAGGTCGCCGGTAAAGAGGCGCGCGTTTTAAGTGATGACGAGGTAATTACCGTGCTCTCGCGTGAGGCTAAGAAGCGTCGTGAGGCGGCCGAGGCATTTGAAAGCGCAGGACGCAGCGATAGAGCCGCCCTTGAAAAAGCTGAAGGTGAGGTAATTGGACGGTATCTACCCGCACAACTAAGCGTTGATGAGATAAATAAGATAATTGCCGATGCGATCGTATCGACCGGTGCTGCAGGAGCTGGCGATATGGGCAAGGTTATGGGCGCAGTTAAAGCGCTAATCGCAGGCAAGGCCGATGGCTCTATCGTTTCAAACCTAGTCAAGGAGGCGTTAAATAAATGAAATTTGAATATGCCACAGTCCCATTACTCTCACATGCAACTAAGCAGATCCTTGATACCTGGGGTTTAGATGGTTGGGAGCTAGTCCAAGTAATCCCCGCGCCAGGCACTGGCGAACAGTTGGTTGCTTACATGAAGAGAGAGATTAAATGAACTCGGTAGATGTGGGCGCTAAGTTAAAAGAGCTAGGCCTCGAACTACCTGTTGCGGCACTGCCTATAGCGGCATATGTCCCAGCGATCCGTACTGGAAATATTGTTTTTACTGCAGGTCAGCTACCGCTGGTTAATGGTGTGATGGCCGGTGTTGGTAAGGTCGATGGCGAGATAACTCCTGAGCGTGCCAAAGAGCTGGCGCAGATCTGCGCACTCAATGCAATCGCTGCAGTAGCAACAGTTGCCGATGTAAATAAGATTACAAAGATTGTTCGAGTTGTTGGCTACGTCAATGGCGTACCTGGCTATATCAACGCACCTGTCGTAGTAAATGGTGCCAGCGAACTATTTTTAGCTATCTGGGGCGATGGGGCAAAGCATGCACGCAGTGCAGTTGGAGTTGCAGAGCTACCGCTTAACTCACCTGTTGAGATTGAACTAACAGTAGAAATTACAGACTAACTATTTACCGCGCTTAGTCAGGCGATCTAAATCTGTAATTAACACTGCGCGGCCATCGAGCTTTAACCAGTTACGTCCTGCAAAATCTGCAAGGGCTTTATTTACTGTTTCGCGAGATGCACCAACAAGTTGAGCAAGCTCTTCCTGTGTTAAATCATGGTGAACATATAAGCCTTCATCAGTTTTCTTACCAAAACGCTCACCCAGATCAATTAATGCCTTAGCAACGCGACCAGGAACGTCAGAGAAAACTAAATCACCGACCGCTTCATTTGTGCGACGAAGTCGTTGTGCCAAACGTGCGAGTAAGTGAAGAGCCACATCTGGATTTTCGCGAAGCCAAGGAAGCAGCTTTGCTTGTCCCAGACTTAAAAGCTTTGCATCAGTGACCGCTGTTGCAGTTGATGTGCGAGGGCCCGGATCGAAAAGGCTGAGCTCGCCGAACATATCGCCGGGGCCAAGGATTGATAAGAGATTTTCGCGACCATCGCCACTGGAGGTACCAAGCTTTAACTTTCCTTCGATGATGACATATAAATGATCCCCATCGTCACCCTCAGCAAATAGCACACTGCCCTTTGCGATCTTGACTGAATCCATTGAGGCGCGCAGTGAAGCGGCAGCGGCATCGTCGAGGGCTGTAAATAGTGGAGCTTTGCGGAATACATCTTCATCTGGGGTCACAAGGGGTACTTTAGCCTTATGCCTGCCGATAAAGAAAGTCGAAATCAGGCGCGAGCTATGTATCGCATTCTTACCAAGACCTATCCAGATATACGCTGCGAATTAGATTTTCAGAATCCCTTGCAGTTAATTATCGCCACAGTACTTAGCGCTCAATGCACAGATAAGAGGGTTAACACTGTGACACCGGCACTGTTTAAGAAGTATCAGAGCGTTAAGGCCTTTGCCAAGGCCGACCTGCACGATATTGAGAAGCTTGTATTTCAGACTGGTTTCTACCGTGCTAAAGCCCGTCATATCAAAGGGCTTACAACAAAGATACTCAATGACTTTGAAGGTGAAGTTCCCGATACATTAGAAAAGTTGATAACACTTCCAGGCGTTGGTAGAAAGACTGCAAATGTAGTTCTAGGGCATGCATTTGATATCCCAGGAATAACAGTCGATACTCATTTTGGTCGACTTTCCCGGCGATTTGGTTGGACTAGCGAAAAAGATCCAGTAAAAGTTGAACACATTGTTGGGCAGTTAATACCGCAGGCAGAGTGGACTAATTTGTCACAGCGCATGATCTGGCATGGGCGCAGAATCTGTCATTCACGTAAACCTGCGTGTGGGGTATGTCCACTTGCAAAGATCTGTCCTAGTGTTGGCATTGGGGAAATGGATATTGAAAAAGCTAAACTTCTCGTAAAGACAGACAAGGATTTTCGTTGAAAAAAAGCGCACTTGTCCTCTCACTAGTGTTACTCACTAGTTGTGCTGCTCCTGTGCAAGAAATCGCCGGTGAAGTTGTTTCATGCGCATCATTGCGTAGTGCAAGTATCGCTAATCCAATCGAACTGGACTGTCTTGATGGCTCAAAAGGCGCAGCGATTAATGCTTTGCGCGGACCGATGGTTATAAATGTGTGGGGCTCGTGGTGTGCTTCATGTAAAGCTGAGATGCCCTATTTCCGCTCTTTTTATAAGAAGGCGCAGGGCAAAGTTGAGCTAGTCGGTATTGATGTTGAAGAGGCATCGATTAAAGATGGTCAAGATTTTGTTGCAACACATGGCATGACATGGCCAAATCTCTATGATGGTGATGGCAGATCCCGCGAATACTTTGGGATGGGGGTACCGGTAACGTGGTTTATTACCGCCGATGGCACTGTGGCTTACAAGAAAATTGGTGCACTTAAGAACGAAATCGAGCTTATTACGCTGACCAGTAAGTATTTAGGCGTAAAACTCTAATCCTCATCCTTTGCACTCTTTAGACCTTGAGATATTAGCGCCATCACGTTTGGATCTGCCAAAGTTGTGGCATCACCCACTGTGCGATCTTCAGCGACATCCTTGAGTAAACGGCGCATAATCTTGCCGCTACGAGTCTTAGGTAGCTCATTAACTATCAAGACCTGACGGGGCTTTGCGATAGGACCTATCTGCTTTGCCACATGGTTGCG
>CAXNDE010000077.1:0-4088 GCA_964201135.1 Candidatus Planktophila sp. | reverse complement strand
ATGGTGACATCTCGTGTTTTGGCCGGAACAATCAGCAAAACTGGCAATGACGAGCGAGATTTAGCACTTGCTGCATCTCTTGCACGATCATCGAAGGATCTAGAAGAGCATCTATATGCAGTTCAATCGGTAGCCGATGCACTTGAACCATTTTGCACATCGACAAATGTCCCTGATGCGCCCTATGTATTGCACTTAGCAAACGTCATGCACTTAGCAACCGATGTAACAGGGGCGATAGCTGAAAAATTAGCGCACGTAGATGCATTTACGATTCTTGAACAACTTCATCCCTCGGCCGCAGTGTGTGGCACACCACGTGAGCAGGCGGGCCAACTTATTACTGAGATCGAATCCATGTCACGAGGCCGTTACGCCGGCCCGGTTGGTTGGATCGATGCCGCTGGTGATGGCGAACTCGGAATCGCACTGCGATGTGGGCAGATAGATGGAGATTCAATACGGATTTTTGCAGGTTGTGGAATCGTTGCAGGCTCTGATCCCGATAAAGAGTTAGCAGAGAGTGTGGCCAAGCTTGTTCCTATGCGCAGTGCACTGGCTTAAATAGAGTTCATCTTTTCGTAAATCGATTTTAGGTTTTCGGCATTTGCTTCACGCGATTGAACCTTTGCAACAACTACAGAGATTCCCTTGATGGGTGCTGATAACTCTCTCTTGAGCTCAGCAATACTAATGATAGTTGATGCTGCAATACCAAAGGAGTTAGCAATAGCGGCAGGATCTAAACCATGTGGAGTTCCAAAGACTGTTTCAAATCCCTCTGCTCCGCGCTGTGGCAGAGTAGAAAATATTCCACCCCCATCGTTATTAATGACGATAAATCTGCAGTTGATATCTTTATGTGTAATCAAACCTGTAATATCGTGTAGAAAAGCTAAATCACCCAGTACTGCAAATGTCTGGGTGTGGCCCGATGCAATTCCTAGCGCTGTAGAGATATTGCCATCGATTCCAGCTAATCCACGGTTGGCATATGTTGTAACTCCACTACGCGGTGTTGCAAATCCTTCGAGGTCACGAATCGGGCGCGATGAAGAGACGAAGAGAGCTGCGCCATCTGGAATCCCTGCTGCAATCTCTTTGGCTATCGATGCTTCGTTCCAACCATCGACTTCGGTAATTACCTTTGCGCAACGTTGTGAGTATTTTGCCCACTGCAAAACCCAATCATCGGATGCCATAACGCAATCTAGGCTCGGAATTTCGGTAAAACGTTTATCTGCGGCGCGATCACCATCGACGGTTGCAATACGTGGATCAATCACATACGTCACTGGTGCCAACCCGATCAGAGCATTGACCGACCTGGAAAGCGTGGTGCGGCCAAAGACTATGGCGGCCTGCGGCGCTAAAACACCTCGGACCGCTGGTGAGGTTAAGAAAATTGATGCATGTGCAGTTGCATCTGGGAAGGAAAGCGGATCCTCAGCGATGATGGGCCAGTTAAGTTTTTTAGAAAACTTCGTAACTGCCTCAACGCTTAACCCACCGCGATCATGGCCGATCACCAGAACTCCGCGACTAGCTTGAATCTTTAATGTCGCCGTCTTTTTACGCGCTTTGAAAGTGATCGGAGCGGTTTTAATCTCCTCTAACCACTGAGTTGAAACATCGGGCAGCAGCGGCTCATCAAACTGTAAATTTAAATGTACGGGCCCGAATCGCAGACTATCTAGCGGTAGCTCCATCGGGAAAACTGGCCCATCGATATCGGCAAAGTATCTAACGGCCTTACCAAAGATTCGCGCCTGCTCTGTTGTTTGATTTGCGCCAGTACGCCGAAGCATCGCAGGGCGATCTGCAGTTAAAACTAGAAGTGCTGCATTGGTGTGGTTGGCCTCTAAAACAGCTGGGTGATAATTCGCTACAGCCGTACCGCTTGTACACACAACTGGTACTGGTCGCCCAGTTGATTTAATTAAGCCGAGTGCAAAAAATGCAGCTGTACGCTCATCGATTCGTATATGAATTGTAATTAACTCTCGTGCAGCTGCGGCGTTAAATGCCAGAGACAGTGGTGCGTTACGAGATCCAGGGGATATAACTACATCAGTAATGCCGGCCTCAATAATCTGGCGGACAATTGTGCGCGCTAAGGATGTTGATGTGTTCATAAGATCCACCCTCTCTCCTTGGCAATGACCTGGGCACCAGCGCTCCATGTCATTCGAATCCGATTCTTCCACCAGTTTAGGCGCTCATTCGACGCTGCGTACTTAATGAGAGCGCCAGCATCAGGTGCTATATCTCTTACCTCAATAGCTCCATTAATAATTGGAAGCGCTGCTACATCAACTGCAAGCAATGCTCCAGTACCAAGACCGCATACAAAATCTAAATGAGGAAGCGCTGCGGCAAGCTTTAATCCATGTGAAATACCAACTGCGCTCTCTAGTGCACTTGAAACTGCGACGGGGAGTTGGTGATGGCGTGCGATTTCAATGGCACGATTTATTCCACCAAGGGGTGCTACTTTTAACATGAGAATATCAATAGCACCAGAGAGATCTATCGCAAATGGATCTTTTGCTTTTCTAATTATTTCATCGCCTACGATTTTTACTGCCGTACGCTTCTTGAGTTCGCGAAGCTCTTCAATGGTCGAACATGGCTGCTCAACATATTCAATCTCACCCACTTGTTCTAAAAATGCATGCGCTTGAGCAACGCTCCACAAACCATTGACATCAATCCTGATCTTGGCCTCTGGGCGTAGCTCTCGTACGCAAGCGATACGTGCTAAATCGGCCGTAGTATCTCCACCTACTTTGATCTTTACAACGCAAACCCCATCAAAAGCGCTAAGAATCTGCGCGATTTCAGCTGGGTTATCGATCGCCGGCATCGTTGCATTAACTTCGATAGCGGTTCTATTGAGTGGTGGTTTTTTAACATATGCCGCTTCTATCGCACTTAGAAACCACGGTATCGACTCTTCATAACTATATTCAAGAAATGGAGAAAACTCTCCCCAACCCATTGGACCCTCAAAGAGTGCAACCTCGCGCGAGGTAACCGAGCGAAAGTCGGTCTTCGTCGCAAGTGCAACAACTTTGAGTGAACCTAGAATTGAATCAAGCATTGCTTATGGGCGCTTTGGAAATTTCTTGAAATCAGGAGAGCGCTTTTCCTTATAAGCATCGCGCCCTTCTTGACCTTCTTCACTCATATAAAACAGCAGCGTTGCATCACCAGCTAACTGTTGTACTCCAGCCAAGCCATCATCGGCAGCGTTTAAACTAGATTTCAATAGTCGCAAAGCCAGTGGTGAGTTACGAAGCATTTCGCGACACCATGAAACTGTTTCAGCCTCTAGTTCGGCAACTGGAACAACGGTATTAACCAACCCCATATCTAAAGCCTCATGTGCATCGTATTGACGCGTCATAAACCAGATCTCGCGTGCTTTTTTCTGACCAACATGTGCCGCTAATAAGCCGGCACCATAACCACCGTCAAATGAACCAACCACTGGACCAGTCTGACCAAACTTTGCATTATCGGCAGCAATTGTTAAATCACAGACAACATGTAAAACATGTCCCCCGCCAATCGCCCAACCGGCAACCATTGCGACAACTGGTTTAGGTGTACGGCGAATCTGTACCTGCAGATCTAAAACATTTAAACGACCAATGCCCTTTTTTGAGAGTTTGTCATCACCAAGATATCCATCATCACCGCGAACATTAATATCTCCGCCTGAACAAAAGGCCTTTGTGCCTTCGCCAGTTAAAATTATTACGCCGACCTCTTCATTATCGCGCGCTAGTGAAAAAGCCTCAATCAACTCAATGACCGTCTGCGGGCGAAATGCGTTGTGAAGCTCGGGACGGTTAATAGTGATTTTGGCCATGCCATCACTCATCTGATATTTAATGTCGGTGAAGCTCTCTCCACCTGGCGCCATTACCCAACTAGGGATCTCACGGCTACCAAACTCGCGATTAATCGGCTTGCTCACATTTCCTCCAATATCGTTGCTAGCGATAGCCTACGGCTGCAATGGACATGTCGTCACAACGAGAGTTACTACGAGCCAGCCCTGCCTGTGAAATCACGCAGTT
>CAXNDE010000076.1:0-4183 GCA_964201135.1 Candidatus Planktophila sp. | reverse complement strand
CATATCTGGTCATCACTTGAAAGGCAGAGCGAGTAAGTAATGCTCGGAGAAATCCTGGCCGAAGTAGTTCGAAGCGGTGTCGTTGAATCTGTGCACGCCGGTCACTTTGTTGCACTCAATAGCGATGGTTCGATACTTGCACAAAAAGGCGATCCCACCCTGCCTATGTATTCGCGCTCATCGCTGAAATCCATTCAAGCATCGGCGATGGTTCGAGCTGGCTTAGATATCGAAGGGCGATTACTTGCCCTTGTCTGCGCAAGCCATGCAGGTACACAGATGCATCAAGATGGTGCCTTGGAGATATTGGCAAAGGCCGGTCTAGATGCATCGGCATTGATGTGTGTGATGGATCGCCCCTTAGATGAATCTCTTCGCCGTAGCGTCGAGCCAACGCGCCTTGCCATGAACTGCAGTGGTAAACACGCCGGCATGATTCTGACCTGCTATGTCAATGGTTGGCCAATTGAGACTTACCTTGATCCATCACATCCACTACAACGTGCAATCGCAGCTGAAGTCGAAGCGATGAGTGGTGAAAAAATCTCTCATATAAGTGTTGACGGCTGCGGTGCACCGTTGTTTATGTTTTCACTTTTAGGTTTAGCTCGAGCGATACGAGCATTAACAATTTCAACGGATTATGTTCATCAAAGCGTTTCTCAAGCCTGTCGCGAGAACCCAGAGATGGTTTCAGGTGATGGCCGACTTGCAACGCGGATGATGCAAAAGCTGCCGGGTCTTTTTATGAAAGATGGCGCAGAGGCCGTTAACGTTGCATCCCTTCCTGATGGCCGTGCATTTGCATTAAAGATCAGCGATGGAAATGCACGCGCTACTCCGGCCGTTACGCAGGCGATCTTGAAGTTATTTGGCGTTGATGCCCATGAAATACCTGAGCCCGTGTACGGGGGAGGCAAAAACGTAGGCTCCATTCGCGCAACCTTCTAACAAGTCGTACCCTTATTCAATGAACGGCCGCATTGCAACCGTAATGGTGCATACCTCCCCACTGGATCAACCAGGCATTGGTGATGCTGGGGGCATGAATATTTATGTCCTCGAATCGGCCCAGCGCATGGCGGCGATGGGTGTTGAGGTCGATATCTTTACGCGCCGTACAGAAAGTGAATCTCCTGAGATTATTGAAATCTCAAAAGGTGTTCGTGTTCGATACTTTGATTGTGGCCACGGCCACTTAACTAAAGAGCAGATGCCAGCGCACATTCTCGGGCTCTCTAAAGAGTTCCTGCGCATTGTTCAAGATGAAAAGTACGATGCGATACATTCACATTATTGGATCTCAGGAAAGGTGGCCATGCCGGCCGCTGCCAAGTTACGGATCCCATTGATTCACACCATGCACACAATGGCGCGCGTAAAGAATTTAAATCTCGCCGAAGGTGAAAGTCCCGAGCCAATGATTCGAGTGCAGGGTGAGACACAGGTTGCCGCAGCGGCCCAGGCGCTCATCGCCAATACCGACTCTGAAGCGGCCAGTCTTGTATCTCTCTACGACGCGTGTCCGGATACGGTCCATGTTGTAAATCCCGGCGTGGATTTATTTACATTCACTCCCGGAAAAGGCCGCAAAGCCGCGCGCGAGCAGATCGATACTCCTGCCAATGCACTCGTCGTGACTTTTGTTGGCCGAATTCAGCCACACAAGGGCCCAGAAGTATTAATCCGTGCAACATCAGAGCTGGTAAAGCACTCACCGCATATGCGCCCGCAGTTAATCGTCAACATTATTGGTGGTGCCTCTGGTGCTAACACCGAAGAGGTCGAGCGGCTCAAAGAGTTAGCGACCTGGCTTGGTATCGATGATGTCATTCACTTTGCACCTCCTGTACCGCGTGCAGATTTAGCGCACTGGTATCGCGCCGCAGATTTAGTGTGTGTACCTAGTTACTCTGAGAGCTTTGGTTTAGTTGCACTCGAGGCTCAAGCCTGTGGCACGCCAGTTGTGGCAACTGCTATCGGCGGACTACGCACAGCTGTAGCCGATGGAATCTCTGGTGTCTTAGTCGATGGACACGACCCCAAAGCATGGTCATCGGTTCTTGCCCGTTTACTGCAAGAGCCACAACGCCGCGTACTGCTATCGATGGGGGCGCTCGAGCACGCCTCTCACTTTGGCTGGGATGCTACTGCGCGCGGAACTCTAGATATTTACGATCAGGTAATAACACACAATAATGCAGTGGCAAAAATAGCAGGACAGTAATGGCTGCGATCGACCCCCGAATCACAATTGAAGAGTTTCTTGATTCGCATGATGTAGAGTTTGAAAAAAAAGATAGCGCTACATTTCTTATTACTTTGCCCGGTGAAAAGAAGCTCCAAACACACTGTGCCTTAATTGTTGGCGATCATTCACTGAGCATCAACGCCTTTGTGATTCGCAAACCTGATGACAACGAGGCGGCAGTACATGCCTGGTGTATGGCTAAAAATGCATCGTTATATGGCATTGCATTTGCAATCAATGGTCTAGGCGATATTTTCTTAGTCGGTCGCCTGCCCTTATCTGCAGTTACCGATCGTGAAATCGATCGACTGGTCGGTGCAGTTCTGCAGGTTTCAGACTCATCTTTTAATCCACTGCTCGAACTTGGCTTTGCAAATGCCATCCGTCGTGAATGGGCTTGGCGCCTGTCGCGTGGTGAGTCACTGGCGAATTTAGATGCTTTCAAGCATCTGGTTTAGGATATATCTATGAGCAACTTTGAATTAATCCTTCTGCGCCATGGTGAATCCGAATGGAACGCCAAGAACCTCTTTACTGGATGGGTCGATGTTGCCCTATCGAGCAAGGGTGAAGGTGAGGCGCGACAAGGTGGTGCTCTGCTCGCCGAGCGAAATTTTCTGCCCGACGTACTTCACACATCGTTGTTACGCCGTGCGATTCATACATCGGCGCTAGCCCTTGATGCATGTCAGCGTCATTGGATCCCCGTACAACGCTCATGGCGATTAAATGAGCGTCACTATGGCGCGTTGCAGGGTAAGGACAAGGCCCAGGTTCTGGCTCAATATGGTGAAGCTCAGTTTGCGCTATGGCGCCGCTCATTCGATGTCCCACCGCCACCCATTGATGACAACGATGAGTTTTCACAGAGTAAAGATCCACGTTACGCCGATATCGCTGTACCAAAGACTGAATGCCTCAAAGATGTCATCAATCGCATGTTGCCGTACTGGTACGATTCAATTCTTCCTGATTTAAAGCAGGGTAAGCGAGTTCTTGTTACAGCTCACGGAAACTCGCTGCGAGCCTTAGTAAAACACTTAGATGGAATCAGTGATGCCGATATCGCAGGGTTAAATATCCCAACGGGTATTCCTTTGTACTACAAGCTCAATGCCGATTTCACCCCGGTACTCAAAGGCGGAGAGTATTTAGATCCAGCTGCGGCAAAGGATGCAATTGCAGCCGTTGCCAATCAAGGAAAAAAGTAAGCCTACTTTTTTGCTGGAGTAACAGCCTCCATTTGCGCAGTGATTCCAGCGTAATCATCGCGTTGGTCTCTCACAATTGCAGTTAGAGTTAACTCTCCGCCGCGGGCAAAAAATAATGTAACTGAGACGTTTTGTCCTGCGACCACATCAAGTAATGGAACCACAGCCTTAGCATTAGCCGATACGCCCTCAAAAATGATGGGTGAGTTATTTGAAACAATCCTCTTACCGCTCACTGTTGCAACCTGTGTGTTGACGGCCATACCTAAAAGCTCGTCATCTGTATCTGATGTATTGATGATTGTGCCGACGATTACCCCAGCTTTTTCGGCTGTCTCAACTATTAAAAGATTGCGGACCTTAATCTCGGATTGATCATTGATGATTGCGCCTTCAACACCATCTGTCACCTGCGTAATATTGCGAGTTTCGGCGTTAAAGCCAGTCCCACATGCAGTTAGTGAGAGAACAAGCGTTAATGTCAATAGTGCAATACCTGTGCGACGCATGGGCCATATTCTCTCACATGAAATAAGTAGTGAAATACGCTAGTTTTACGCTAAATAGTGTGGGGTGACTCGATAGTAAATCGCTGGTACAATTGTCCTCTAGCGAAGGGCAACACATGACATTTAAGGTCGGCGAAACCGTTGTTTATCCCCATCACGGAGCAGCTCTCATCGAAGCAATCGAGAAGCGCGTGATAAAAGGTGAAGAAAAG
>CAXNDE010000075.1:0-4295 GCA_964201135.1 Candidatus Planktophila sp. | reverse complement strand
TCGATGAGAAGGACGGTATAACCGGCATCGCGGATTTTTTTAATCAACGCTGCAAGCTCGGCTTTTTCTGCCGGGTTAAAGCCAGCGGCCGGCTCGTCCAGTAGGAGTAGGCGTGGCTCAGTACCCATCGCACGCGCTATCTCTAAACGGCGTTGATCTCCATAGGGAAGATTCTTACCCAACTGATCAGAGCGATGTCCAATTCCCATGAAATCAAGGAGCTCTTGTGCTCTGATGCGATCTCGCTTTTCTTCTTTACGAGAGCGCGGAAGACCCAAAAGTGCACCCAGTAAACCTGATCGTTTATGAACATCGGTTGCGGTAATAACGTTCTCTAGCGCCGTCATCTCCCCCCACAGACGAACATTCTGGAATGTGCGAGCCATACCCGCTCTTGCTATGTGGTGGCGCTTCATCCCCAGGATGCTTTTACCTTCAAAGATAATCTCACCGGCCGTTGCCTGATAGACACCAGTGATGACGTTAAAGACCGTTGTCTTACCGGCGCCGTTAGGACCGATGAGTGCGCAGATTTCTCCCTTAAAAACATCTAAATCAACGTTATCTAGCGCAGTTACTCCACCAAAGCGCATTGTGAGATTTTTGAGTTCAAGAATCTTTTCGCTCATTTAATTGACCACCTTTTGCTTAATCTTTTCTCGCTTTTTACGGGGCAATAAGCCATCGGGGCGCACATTCATAATGATTAACAGTACGAGCCCAAAGACTAATTGCCGAGCATTACTAATAAAACGAATGCGCTCTGGAAGATATGCAAGTATGGATGCACCAAGAATGACACCCCAGATATTGCCGAGGCCACCAAAGACAACACAGGCTAAGACAAGAATTGAGGTATTGAATGTGAACATATCAGGGGCGATAAACATCGTCTTCGATGCATAAATAACACCGCCAGCACCACCGACTGCAGCACCGATCGTAAATGACCATAGTTTGTAGACGAGCAGATTAACGCCCATAAGTGCAGCGACATCTTCATCTTGTCGGATCGCCTCCCATGCACGGCCAGGACGTCGCACAGTAAATCGACGGACCATCCAAATCACGAGCAAAATCATTATCAAAATAACCCAGAAGTAGGCTTTGTGATCATCTAATTCGAACTTCTGCCCAAACACCGGTGGTGGCGTGGGAACACCAACAACCCCGTTAGGTCCACCAGTAACTTTAAGGTTAAGTGCGACGATACGAACTATCTCACCAAAGCCTAAAGTGACAATGGCTAAGTAATCACCGCGAAGGCGCAGCGCTGGCAAACCAAGTAAGAGGCCAGAGAGCATTGCGAAAAAGATTCCGAAGGGAAGAATCTCCCATGTATTCAGAGATGTCATCGTGCCCATAATGCCCATTGTGTAGGCACCGATTGCAAAAAAAGCAACGTAGCCAAGATCTAAGAGTCCAGACTTTCCGACCACGATGTTGAGTCCCAGACCCATTAAAACAAATAGCGCAATGGGATAGACAAGGACTGCTTGGTAGGAGGAGATCGGAGTATTAAGGAAAGAGGTTGGGCCAAAATCACCGGCATAAGGAAGAAGTGCTACGAGCGTAATTACAATGAGTACAAAACTAGATCGGGCTGGTGGGCTCCAGTTTTCCCAGATTGATGCGCCTTTATCACGTAGGTTTATCATCATGTCCTCGTTTGCTGGACAGCTTCACCGAAGATGCCATTTGGTTTAAGGAGTAAGACAAGGACAAGCACGGTAAAGACGGTTACTGATTTCCACTGTGAGCCCAGAATTGCCGATGCAAACTGTTCAAGAACACCCAGGAATATTCCCCCATAGAAAGCACCACGCAGATTTCCGATTCCACCCAAAACCGCCGTAGTAAAGGCGGCTAGCCCTAGGTTGAAGCCAACATTGAACTGTGTCGTTTCATAGACAGTTGTGTAGAAAAATGCTGCAGCACCCGTAGTCAGGCCACCTATAAAGAAGGTCAGTGCGACTACGCGATTGAGATTGATTCCCATAAGTTTGGAGATCTCCTCGCTCATAGACACTGCGCGAATCGCCTTTCCTAGACGAGTCTTGGTCACAAAGCGATCTAGGGTGAAAAAAATTACGACTCCAGAGACGATTACCATCACGGTATCAATTCTAAAATTAGCGCCAGCAAACTCTCCAAATGACCACTTATCTAAAAGACGCGGAGATGTCTGGGGCCTTGAATATGTAATAATTCGTGTTGTCTCAAGGAGCACAATTGATACGGCAATGGCTGATATCAAACTTGCTAGGCGATTATTACCTAGAGATCGAAGACGCCTGTAGGCGACGAGCTCAACTAAGATGCCTAAAAACCCGCAGATGAGCATCGAGAAAACTAGAGCGAATAAAAGAGTATAAATCAATCTAAAGCCGTGCAGGGATTGTGAATTCGTCTGGTTTTGTAGAATTCCAACCTGCGCAACAACCGTTGCAAATGTGCCGACCATAAAGACTTCAGAGTTTGCGAAGTTGATGAGGCGCAGTACGCCATAAACCATGGTGTATCCAAGTGAGATCAAAACGTAGATGAAACCCAGTGCAACACCCTGAAGACAAAGAGACCAGAACTGGCTTTCAAGCACCTGTAAATTCATAACATCCACTTCATTGTAGTAATCGCAGCCGCCTCTGATTTTAGCCAGAGACGGCTGCGATTATTTGATACTTCTTTATATGTTATGCAACTCCAAGGTAGGTGATCTTTCCAGCCTTGATTGTGAAGGCACCAACCGCTGCTCCACCGATGATGTCGCCATATCGATCGAACCTGATTGTGTCACCTGCAATACCCTTAAATGAACCGGCAGTGACGCAGTTCTGCATACCTGGACGGGTTGTAACACCCTGCTTGATGCATGTAAGGAAGATGTTTGTTGCATTGTATGTCGATGTGACATAAGAACCTGGAATCTTGATTCCAGTTAGCTTTGTGTAGGCAACCATCTGTGCTGCTGTTGCAACGTCCTCAAAAGGAACATCTGCAGCTGTCAAGCGTGCACCCTCTGCAGCCGTGTTACCAGCGTTGTTAGGGAATGTAGCCTTAAGTACTCCGTCACCTGCAGCGAAGATACCTGTGTATCCACCATCGCGGAGTGCCTTAACAAACTTTGCAGCATCTGGTGCATAACCACAGTAGATAACTACGTTAGCTCCTGATGCCTTTACCTTTGCAACTACTGATGTGTAATCACTTGTGTTCTCAGGAACACTATCGCTTCCTGCGAGGGTAGCAATTTTAAGAACGCTTGGCTTTGTGTAATCAGCAAGACCCTTTCCGTAAGCAGTCTTATCATCTACGAGATACACGCTAGGAGAGGCAATGCCCTTGGTTGCATAGCGAGCAAGTGCTGGGCCTTGAAACTTATCATTTGCCACAACACGCTTGAAGATAGGGAAGCCGTTAACTGGGGCTTTTCTATCTGTGAGTGAAACACGTGTAGCAGACATCGAGATCAGTGGTAGTCCAGTTGCCTTGTAGGCTGGCAATGAGGCCTGTGTTGCACCAGAGAAGGCTGGTCCAATCAAACCGATAATCTTCTTATTTGATGCGATACCAGGTGCAACAACTGCTGCAACTTCGGCTAATCCCTGATCATCTGCGATGACTAGTTCTACCTTAATCGCTGGATTGGTTGCGTTGTACTCAGAGAGTGCAAATCTGGCCGCAGTTAGCTCATCTTGTCCGGTAAGAGCGTTCGATCCAGTCAATGGAGCCTGAAACGCTAAGTAGATAGTCTTATGTTTTGATGCCATCGCTGGTGAAACTGCTGAAACGCCAAAGACCAGCGCAGCTGCAGAAACAACGGCGAGGGACCGTTGGATCTTCGAATTCATGTGGAGCCTTCCTATAGGTTTTCATTCCATCCCGGGATGGGGAAGTCCCAAGGGTATGGGCGCAACACTGATTAGACAAACTCAACACGACGCCTTCACATTACTGTTGTGTAACAAATGCACTAGCTAGTGGGCTTAACTATGCGCCCCTGTGCCTAGATAGGCCTCGCGCACCGCTGGATCATTGAGTAGATCTTGGGCCTTTGCCTCTTTGACTACATTTCCTGTCTCAAGGATGTATGCCCGGTGTGCTCGCTGCAGCGCCTGCTGGGCGTTTTGCTCAACGAGCAGGATGGTCACACCCGTCTTATTGATCTCGGTAATGATGCGAAAGATATTTGCAATCATCTGTGGTGCAAGACCCATCGATGGCTCATCAAGGAGTAAGACTTTAGGACGTGCCATAAGAGCCCGGCCAATGGCCAGCATCTGTTGCTCTCCCCC
>CAXNDE010000074.1:0-4302 GCA_964201135.1 Candidatus Planktophila sp. | reverse complement strand
GAACTCTCTGCAACGTGTGCGATAACAACATTGGCACGTTGGCGAGGTGAGAGTGTTTTATCACCACAGACTTTCACGCTCATTAATTCACTGGGCTGCTTTAAGAAACCCTCGCCCCATAAGAAACCTGCCGCGAGCTCTAAATCATTTCCAGGTGTACGCATCGTGATACCGAGTTGTTCTTCACTCTCACCACGCTTAATACGAATCTCTAGTGGCTCTTCAACAACAACCGAGTCTGAAGTTACTGTGGATGAATCGCTTTTTTGAACCTTAACTTTGGCAATTGCCGATGGTGCTATCTCATCACTTGGCATGGCGGTAGAACTCGATGTTCTCAGCTGGTAGCGGTGTCTTACCTAAAATTAAATCGGCAGCCTTTTCAGCCACCATCATGACGGGTGCATAGATGTTTCCATTTGTAACATAGGGAAATACCGATGCATCGCACACGCGTAGCCCCTGCACGCCATGGACTTTCATCGTTGTGGGATCAACAACTGACATCGCATCGCTGCCCATCTTGGCCGTGCACGATGGGTGTAGCGCAGTTTCAGCGTCTTTTCGTACCCACTCAAGGATCTCGGCATCGGTTGAAACTCCAGCACCGGGGGATGATTCACCGGCGTTGTAATCATTCATGGCCGGCTGGGTCAAAATAGTACGTGCGACCTTAACCGCCTCGACCCATTCGCGTCGATCTTCATCAGTTGATAGGTAATTAAACTGCATAGCGGGTTTTACAAAGGGATCACTGCTTTTAATCTTTAACCAGCCGCGAGAATCAGAGTACATCGGGCCGACATGTACTTGATAGCCATGACCGCGAGTGTCCCCCGTGCCGTCATAGCGAATGGCAAGGGGTAAGAAGTGAAACATTAAATTGGGATAGGCAACATCATTATTGCTGCGAGTGAAGCCACCGGCCTCAAATTGATTTGTAGCTCCGGGTCCTTTACGAAAGAACAACCAGGCCGCACCGATAAATGGACGGCGCCATAACTGCGTGATGGGTTGTTGAGTCACGGGCAACTTACATTTGTACTGAACATAGACCTCGAGATGATCTTGTAAGTTGGCACCAACGCCTGGTAGGTGGTGCACCATCTTTATACCTAATGGCGTTAAATCTTTTTCATTGCCAACTCCTGATAGCTGCAAGATTTGGGGAGTATTGATGGCTCCCCCACACAAGATAACCTCACGTGATGTAAAGATGTGCTTCTTACCCTTAATCATTACTTCGACACCAGTGGCAGTTATGCCCTCAAATAAAACTTTAGTGACATGTGCGCGTAGCTTGATAGTTAAGTTAGTGCGCTTCATAACGGGATAGAGATAGGCGCGCGCTGCACTCAAGCGCCGTCCCCGGTAAACATTTCGATCAAAGGCGGCAAAGCCCTCTTGGCGATAGCCATTGACATCATCGGTGCGTGGATATCCAGCCTGTTCAGTTGCTTTAAAGAAGGCGGCAAAGAGTGGACCCTTAACTGGTCCGCGCTCTAATTTAAGCGGACCACTGTTGCCGCGGAATGTATTGCTGTGGTCGGCTAGAGCATTCTCCATCTTTTTAAAATATGGAAGGCAGTGTGCATAATCCCAACTGCTCATGCCCGCATCCTTGGACCAGCGCTCATAATCTAGCGGATTGCCTCGCTGCCAAATCTGTCCATTAATCGATGAAGAGCCACCCAATACTTTTCCGCGCGCGTGATAGATGCGGCGATTATTCATGTGGGGTTCAGGCTCGGACTCATACATCCAGTCGTAGAACTTGCTGCCGATTGGAAAGGCCAAGGCTGCGGGCATATGAATAAAGACATCCCATTTGTAATCACGTCGACCGGCCTCTAGAACAAGAACATTATTCTTTGGATCCTCACTTAAACGGTTGGCTAGTGCGCTACCGGCCGATCCTCCGCCGACGATGATGTAGTCATACTGCGCGCTCATGCCACTCACTCTACTAAAAAAACAACGCCCCTACCGAGTGATTTCTCACCCAGCAGGGGCGTTGCCCTAGTACTTACTTATTTACTTACCGAGCCAGGCTTTCACCTTATCTGGGTTAGCATCGATCCACTTCTGTGCTGCCTCTGCTGCCGTCATTCCGCTTTCAAGATCAGATGCGACTCCATTTTGATCACCATTTGTCCAACTAAAGTTTTTAACCAGTGTAGTAAATGGATTATTTGAATCATTTAACTTCTTGGAGATTAACTTAATGAGTGGTGTTGATGGATAGTCGGTGAGTCCGCTTGCTGCAGCGGCATCGGTCCAATCGTTAGCAGGGAAATTAACGTGCCCTGATTCAAGGTTTGGAATCTTTGCATGCAACGTCCATGGCTGCCATGCATAACCAATAAATGGAGTCTTGTTAGCTTCCGCCTTCATAAATCCATCCACTAGCGCAGCCTCTGAACCAGAGAAGATAACTTTGAAGTTCAACTTGTTAGCTGAAACCATCTTCTCGCCAATAGTTGTGTATCCGGCTGGGCCTTCAAACCAAGTACCCTTGCCACCAGAATCTGCCGTCTTAAAGAGATCTGCATACTTATTGAGGTTCTTGGAATCTACGATGTCTGGATACTTTTCAACCATCCAAGGTGCAACGTACATTCCGATGAGTCCGATGTTTCCATTCTCGCCAGCTTCAACGACGGCTCCACGATCAAGCCATTCCTTCCAACGGCCGCCGCCCCAATCTTCAATTAATACATCGATTGTTCCAGCTTCCATCGCATCGTATGTGGTTGGACCCTCATCCAGAGTTGTCTGTGTGATTGTGCAACCTAGTTCTTTCTTAGCAATTTCAGCAACTACCTGTGCCGAGGCTGTGTAGCCACCCCATGCATGCATGGCAATTGCCCATGATCCGCAATCTCCTGAAGCTTCACCTGCAGAATCATTAACGCTCTTAGCGCACCCTGAAAGAACCAGAGCTGCAGCAATAACAACGGTAACCACTGCCGAACGGCGAGTAAGTAATGCCTTCATTAACCCTCCTAATGGGTATTAGTTTTGCCTTAGCCTAGAGCGGGGATAGGGGTAATACCAGTACTTATCGGAGCTATTTATATAATTTTAAGCAGAACGACGGGCACCGGCCTGCATTATGCGGTCAAAAATCACACCGAGCAACAAAATGGCAGCCCCTGCGATTAAGCCCTTACCTTGTAACTCTGGCTTGGAGTTGCCAACAATGACTAGATATCCAAGGCCACCTGCACCAACAAATCCACCAATAACAACAACTGCCAAGACATAAATTAAACCTTGATTGGTAGCTAATAAGATCGTCTTCTTTGCCGCTGGCAACTGAACTTTAGTAATGATCTGTCTGGTCGTTGAGCCAGCTGCCGTTGCCGCCTCAACTAGTGAGTGCGGTACCGCACGGATTCCCTCGCAGACTAGCTTTACGACCACAGGAATTGCATAGATGATGCCGGTTACAATTGCGGTAAAACGAGTGGGGCCAAATAAACCGAGAATTGGAACTAAATATACGAATGCAGGAAGTGTCTGCCCAGCATCTAGAAATGGCCGTAAAACTCGCTCGGCTTTATCACTTCGGCCGGTCCAGATACCCAGGGCGATACCGATAATCATTGTTAATAAACATCCAACAATAGTTTGTGTAAGAGTGAGCATGGCCTCATACCAAAGACCAGAAACAACAATTGCCATTGCCAAGACGAAAGCCAGAATAGCTGTGCGCAGGCCACCGATGATTAAGGCTAAGGCAACGATCATCGCAACCGTCACATACCAGGGCGATGCCGATAGTTGGACCTCTAGTGGATTAAGGATCGAGTAAGAGATTAAGTCCTTAAAGCCCACCGTGAAGATGTAGAGATTATCTAAAATCCATGCCGTTGCATTATTTGCTATGCGCGCAACTTGTGGAGAAATATCGATCTCTTTTGGCCAAACGGCGGCCCATAAAATAGTGCGGGAGATAAATACACTCGCTAGGGCAAGTAGGCCCGTGCCAATTAAAATTATGCGCTTTCGCTTAATCTCTTTAGCAGTAGGTGGAATAAAGGATGTTTGGCGTTTGGCCGCAGCACTTGTGCTTCTATCCATCAAAATGGCCAGGAAAACCACGGCAAAACCGGCGACAAAACCCTGACCAACATTTCTAATAATGAGGGCTTCAATTACTGGCTTGCCCAAGCCAGGTGCGCCAATTAAGGCAGCGACTACGACGAAGGAAACGGCGGCCATCACTGTTTGATTAATTCCCAAAACAATCATCTGTCTAGCCATAGGAATCTGAACCTTGGTCAGCGTCTGCTTCTG
>CAXNDE010000073.1:0-4349 GCA_964201135.1 Candidatus Planktophila sp. | reverse complement strand
ACAAATGAGCCTGCCACAAGAAGGGAGCCGACAGTAACAAGACCGAGTCCTCGGTAATAAAGAAGTGAGTATATAAATACGAGGAGCATGCCGAGTCCACCCGCGATTAAGCCAGCATCGAGTTGATCAGCGCCCAGCGTAGGTGAGATCTGCTGGACTTCGCCGCGATCAAATGCAAGTGGTAGTGCACCGTACTTTAAGACATTTGCAAGATCTTGGGCTTCAAGTTGTGTGAAGCTTCCGGTGATTTGTGCATTTCCAGATGGGATTGGCTCATTGATACGTGGTGATGAAACCACAAGCCCATCCAGAACAATGGCAACTTGATTCAGAGGCTCGGACAAAGAAGTAACACGAGTGGTGAGTGCACCAAAAGCCTTTGTGCCTTCTCCATTAAATGTCAGACTTACATACCAAGCGCTTCCGCCCTGAGTATCGATACCTGCAGATGCCTTTGAAATCTGTCGACCTAATACTTCAGCTGGTGCCAAGATATATTTAGTCGTTCCTGCGCGATCACACACTGCAATTGTGTCAGTTGGTGCATCGTTTCCAGTACCCTGAAGATTTGCTAACTTCGTACAATCCAACGCTTCATACTTTGCGATTATTGCAGCACTGGCAGCATCAGTTGTAGAGGCAGTAGATCCAGTTGCAACTGCGGCGGTAGAGCCTGCCGTCACTTCAGCGGTAGAGCCTGCCGTCACTTCAGCGGTAGAGCCTGCTGCAACTGCAGCTGCAGAGCCTGCAGTGACCGACCCTGGTGAACTTGCTAGAACTTGGCGAAAGCGAAGCTCTGCAGTTTGCCCAACTAACTCAACAACTCGTCGCCCTGTATCTCCAGGAACTGAGATAACAATCTGGCGATTTGTGCCGCTACCTTGGGCGGCAACCTCGGATTCGGCAACACCTAAAGAGTTAACACGTTGCCGAATAATTGAAACGGCTTGGTCGATCGCCTCATTCGTTACCTTGCCACTCTCCCCCGGTGCAATACGCGGTTGCAGGGTGACGGAGGTTCCGCCTCGAAGATCTAGGCCAAGACGCACGGCCGTTGCGCTTTGAAGAAAGGCAAGTGCCAGCAAGGCGACGAGTGCCAGGGCTAAGACCACCAATGAGCGTTCCGGACGGCCGGCCGTCTTTACAGCTTTAGTTGTTGTAGACATAGAGGCAGAGTCTAGGCATCAATTGCAGGTGTGTCGAAAAGGGATGCGAGTTGAGCTGGTGGTGTTCTTCCAATGTGGGCATATCCCAGCGCCGTTGCAACCCGCCCACGCGCAGTTCGGGCCATGAAACCATTGCGCACCAGAAAGGGCTCGGCAACTGATTCAACGGTCTCACTCTCTTCGCCAACTGCGATCGCCAGAGTTGAAAGACCCACCGGACCACCGTTGAAACGCTCGATAAGGGCGGTTAAAACAGCTCGATCTAATCTATCTAGACCCAGAGCATCGACCTCATAGATTTCAAGGGCTGCCTGGGTATCACCTAGTGAAATAAGAGCGCTGCCCTTGACCTGTCCGTAGTCTCGCACTCGGCGCAATAATCGATTGGCAATGCGCGGGGTACCACGAGAGCGTCCAGAGATTTCAGTAATGGCATCGGGGGCAATCTTTATTTCAAGCAAAGCTGCGCTTCGCGTAATTACTTGTGCAAGTTCGCCATCGCTATAGAAATCCAAATGCGCAGTAAAACCAAATCGATCACGTAGCGGACTCGTTAATAATCCGCTACGAGTTGTTGCTCCCACAAGAGTGAAATGTGGGAGCTGTAGTGGAATCGCGGTAGCACCTGGACCTTTACCAACTACAACATCGACCCGAAAATCCTCCATCGCTAAATACAAAAGCTCTTCGGCAGGTCTTGGTAATCGGTGAATCTCATCGAGAAATAAAATCTCGCCTTCAACCAAAGATGAGAGGATTGCAGCTAAATCACCTGCGTGAGTGATTGCAGGACCGCTTGAAATCCGAATTGGTGTCGACATCTCACTAGCTAAAATTAAGGCCAGTGTTGTTTTTCCGAGTCCCGGCGGACCAGATAATAAAATATGGTCGGCCGGTGTCTTTCTACCTCGTGCCGCCGTAAGTAAAACATCGATCTGTTCGCGCACGCGATGTTGGCCGATAAACTCCTTTAATGTTGTTGGACGAAGAGCATGTTCAAGAGCTGACTCTCCTCCCTTGATATTCGAACCCACTAAGCGATCCTCAGCCACGCTGGCTCTTTCCATTTCCTAAGGCCGCCTTTAATAGATCGCTCAAGGCCACTGTGGATGGATCTTCACCATTGGCCGCTAAGCCTGAAAGCACTGCAGAGATAGCGCTATCGGACTCTTTGGGAGAAAAACCGAGAGAAACTAGTGCACCAGTTAGATTCTCACGCCACGGCGCTACATGTCCACTATAAGTTGACCCGCTCGATAGATCGTTTAACTTTCCTTGTAACTCCAAGATCATGCGCTGTGCACCTTTGCGACCAATGCCTGGTACACGCTCAATCAAGGCCACATCCTGAGTTGCAATAGCACGATTTAGATCTTCAGGAGTAAGTGCACCAAGGATTGATAGTGCAACCTTTGGACCAATTCCTGAAACTGTCTGCACTAATTCAAATAATGAACGGGCCTCATCACTTAAAAATCCAAATAGCGTGAGTGAGTCTTCACGGACAACGAGAGAGGTAAATAGCTGTACCTGCGATCCCATTGTTACTCCGGCACTTGTGGCGGTATTTACTAAGATACTTAATCCAACTCCCCCGACTTCAACAATTAATCGATCACTATGAATTGACCTGACGGTGCCGTTGATTGTGGAGATCATTTATCCACGCAGCTTTCGCAGGCGAGATTTCTCGGCGGCAAGAGCCGTTGCAATCTTTGTGTTAGCTCCGCCTCTCCAGATATGACAGATGGCAAGTGCCAAGGCATCGGTAGCATCAACGGGCTTAGGAATCTCGGTCAAGTTAAGAAGTTTGGCCACCATCGCGCCAACTTGGGCTTTGTTAGCACGACCAGATCCCGTTACCGCCGCCTTGACCTCACTCGGTGTATGCATCATGACGGGAATGCCAGCTTTTGCTGCAATAAGGAGAGCGATACCAGCAGCCTGTCCCGTACCCATGACGGTGCGAACATTGTGTTGAGCAAATACCCGCTCCACTGCAATGACATCTGGGTTCGCGATTGAGACCCATTCATTAATCGCTCTATCTAACTCTAGTAAGCGCGATTCAAGGGCGATATCGCTGGGGGTAAGAATGACACCAACACCCACCATCGAAAGTGGTTTACCCACCGAGCCTTCAACGATACCGATGCCGCAACGCGTTAAACCTGGATCAATTCCCAGAACTCGCATCGCACCACCCTAACTCCACCACCCTATAAGGCATCTAGCCTAAGGTTTTTACCGAGAATTTAATCCAGGCTCGCCATAACTTCATCTGATACATCAAAGTTACTAAAGACGTTCTGCACATCATCGAGCTCTTCAATTGCATCGATGAGTTCGAAAACCCTCTTGGCTCCATCGGCATCTAGTTCTATATGCATCGAAGGAAGGAAGGATGAGTCGGCGGATTCGTAATCGATACCAGCGACTTGTAGTGCTGTGCGCACCGGAACTAAATCACTTGATTGGCTCACAACTTCAAAGGCCTCACCCAAGTCATTTACCTCTTCTGCGCCAGCATCGAGAACTGCTTCTAGAATCGAGTCTTCAGTAACTCCATCTATTTTATTGACAATAACAACGCCTTTGCGGTTAAAGAGATAGGCAACCGAACCAGGATCGGCCATGGTTCCACCGTTACGAGTTACTGCAACACGAACTTCTGATGACGATCTATTGCGATTATCGGTCAGGCACTCGATCATGATCGCAACACCGTTGGGTCCATAACCCTCATACATAATTGTCTGATAATCGGCGGCGCCAAGTTCGAGTCCTGCGCCACGTTTAACCGCGCGCTCTATATTGTCGGCCGGCATCGAGGACTTCTTTGCCTTAGTAATTGCATCAAATAAAGTCGGGTTGCCCTCAAGATCGGCGCCACCGTTACGCGCTGCAACTTCGATTGCACGAATCTGTTTTGCGAACACCTTTGCACGGCGACTATCAATAATCGCCTTCTTGTGCTTAGTTGTCGCCCATTTGGAGTGGCCAGACATCTCTTGCCCCTTTGTATTAGTTCGAACTACTGTATCTGTTGAAGTGCGGTTCGTGCCACTTCCTCAATAAAGTAACGATGAATGCGATGATCCCCCGTGAGCTCTGGATGAAAAGATGTTGCCAAAATACTCTTAGAACGCACCGCCACTGGATGTGCATCTATCTCTGCCAAAA
>CAXNDE010000072.1:0-4477 GCA_964201135.1 Candidatus Planktophila sp. | reverse complement strand
GCCGCCAGCGTTCGTCCTGAGCCAGGATCAAACTCTCCATAGAAAGTTTTATCTGGCGTACAGACAAACAAACTAACGTTTATTTTGTCTTATTACCAAAGGAAATCAACGGGTATAACTTTTAACGGTCATACCTCATTGAAGTATTTCTTTTGCCGTGGATATCTACCAAAAATCAGTGTAAAACACTAACTTTGCGCTATTGAAAGCATGACAAATAGAGCCACTTGATGGCATATATTGCATTGACTTATGGCACGCTGTTGAGTTCTCAAGGTACGGATGCGCACTGAAGCCAGGATTACTCCTATTTTCAGGGCAGACCGCCAAACCTAGTCCATACACTCAGGCACGGTCAAACCGGGCCATATTCATGGATTAGAAGTGGGGAAATGCTGTTCGGCCTTATTCGTCCGTTTCACAGCAAGACCGTAACTATAGCCCCCACCCTCTGAAGGGTCAAATCGGGTTTTGAGGCGAAAAACTTAATATAAAGATAGAAATTTCCTTAGCGGGCTAGGCTTTTAGAGCTTTTTGCTTCAAAGTAAGAGAGAGTTAGATGAGCTCTACGGCAGCTAAATCCCGCTTGCCTTTGCGCAAAATCGCATATTTACCGCATAGAAACTCGGATTTTGTAGGTGCATAGTCCTCGGAAACAACCTTTTCATTATTGAAATATGCCCCGCCATCTTTGACCACGCGACGAGCCGCAGATTTAGAATCAACGACACCGGTTGCTGCAAGTAGATCAACCCAGGATGGAATCTCCTGTGTTTTTGAGACTGTAGTGCACGGAAGTTCGGCCAGTGCGCTCGCCAGTGTTGCCTCATCTAGCTCAGTCAGATCACCCTGACCAAAGAGTGCCTTCGCAGCGCTTTCAACGCGCGCAGTTGTATCGGCGCCATGAACAAGGGTTGTGAGTTCTCGTGCTAATTCACGATGCGCCTCGCGCTGGCCAGGATTTTCGCTATGGGCTCTCTCTAGTGCAGATATCTCGACATGCGATTTAAAGGAGAAAACTTTTAGAAAATTGATGATGTCCTTATCCTCAGTATTTAGCCAGAACTGGAAGAAGGCATAAGGAGAAGTCATGGCCGGATCTAGCCAAACGCTTCCCACGGCCGTCTTACCAAACTTTGAACCATCTGATTTTGCTAATAAAGGAACAGTGAGTGCATGGCCACTGCCTGATTCAACGCGACGTATGAGATCTAAACCAGCAACGATATTTCCCCATTGATCTGAGCCACCCAGTTGGAGTGTGCAGTTATTGCGGCGAAAGAGTTCGAGGAAATCATAGGACTGCAGCACTTGATAGGAGAACTCTGTGTAGGAAATTCCCCCTGCCTCTAACCGGGCAGCTACAGCTTCTTTGGAAAGCATTTGATTGACCGAAAAATGTTTGCCAATATCGCGCAAAAATGCGATTGCACTCAGTGGTGATGTCCAATCTAAATTATTGACTACAACTGCAGGGTTTTTCGGGGTATCGAAATCTAAAAAGGCGGAGACTTGTTTACGTATACCCTTTACCCAGCCTTCAACTACTTCACTGCTATTGAGTGTACGTTCATCGTTGCGCCCGCTGGGATCACCGACTAATCCAGTTGCTCCCCCGACTAATGCAATCGGATTGTGGCCAGCTAATTGAAAGCGGCGCAAGACTAAGAGAACAACTAGATTGCCAACGTGCAGTGAAGGCGCCGTGGGATCAAAGCCAATGTAGAGCGTGATGGGCTTTTTAAGCGCTTCAACCAGCGCTTTTTCATCAGTGGACTGTGCGATCAAACCACGCCAGCGCAGATCTTCAATGAGATTCATGAACTCATCATCTCCTTAAAACTACTCTGCTTGTGGCTCATTAACTTCTGCGTTGCAAGGTTTTGGGCAACTGCGCTCTTTATCTGTTCGCTAACAAGTAAGGGCGCTGTGCCACCTGCAGTGGTGCGAGAGGTTAGTGCGCCATGAACAGTAAGGAGTGATCGAACATTGGCATCAAGGGATGGATGGATCGCGCTGAGTTCGCTATCGCTGAGTTGGTGTAGCTGGCGATTACTTGATTCGCACAGGCCAACGCAAGCACCCGCGGCTTCATGAGCGATCGCAAATGGAATCCCTTTGAGAGCTAAATAATCGGCGATCTCAGTTGCAAGAGAGAAGCCAAGGGGTGCAGCCGCTGCCATCTTTTCACGATCGAAATCAGTTGTAGCGATCATGCCAGTGACTGCAGGAATTAAAACGAGTAGCGTATCGATGCTGTCAAAGAACGGCTCTTTGTCCTCTTGTAAATCGCGATTGTAGGCAAAAGGAAGTCCCTTAAGCATCGTAAGAACACTGACTAAGTTTCCGACAAGGCGTCCTGATTTTCCACGGGCAAGCTCTGCGATATCTGGATTCTTCTTCTGTGGCATTATTGATGAGCCAGTTGAATAGGCATCTGAAACCTTTGCCCAGGCGAACTCCGTCGAAGCCCATAACGTCCACTCCTCGCCGATGCGAGAGAGGTGAGTACCGATGAGGGCGAGAATAAAGAGCGCTTCGGCGCAATAGTCGCGATCGCTCACTGCATCGATGCTATTTGCAAAGCTAGTGTTAAAGCCTAAATCCTTTGCAGTCGCATTTGGATCAAGTGGTAGAGATGAACCAGCTAAAGCTCCGGCACCGAGTGAACTAACCGATGTGCGCAGCAACCAATCATCAATGCGATCGAGATCACGGGCAAAGGCATGGGCATGCTTTGCTAACTCGTGGCCAAAGGAGACTGGTTGGGCATGTTGAATATGTGTAAAACCCGGAGCACTGTCATTGATGTACTCAGAGGCTTTTTGCAATAGCGCACTCTGCATGCTGGTAATAAGCAGTGCAATCTCCAACATATGATCGATTGCAAAGAGACGAAGATCTGTAGTGACCTGATCATTTCGTGAGCGGCCTACGCGAAGTAATCCCCCGCGGGCACCTAACTTTTCACTAAGTCCACGCTCAAGTGCGCTGTGTACATCTTCATCGCTGGCAATTGGTAGAAACTTTTCACTCGATACATCTGCAGCTAACTCTTTGAGCCCAGCCCTGATCGCCCGGCAATCATCGGCATTAAGCAGGCCGCTAGATTCTAGGATCGATAAATGGGCAAGGGAGGATCGAATGTCATAGGGAGCAAGGCGCCAATCAAAATCAACGCTACGCGAGAGTGCGAGAGCAGCATCTGCTGCAGCGTGCGTAAAGCGTCCGCCCCAGAGCGCCATCTATCTCTTCCCGCCTGTCGATTTTGAATATGCAAGCAATTCTTTCGCTAATTGAGCCCCACCCGTGGCTTTCTTAGATACAAGGATTATCGTGTCGTCGCCTGCAATAGTTCCGATTACTCCGGTGAGATCGGCGTGATCGAGAGAGCTGGCCAGAAACTGAGCAGCCCCTGGAGGCGTGTGAATCACTGCCAAATTTGCGCTGTGATCAACGGAGAGAATGAGCTTTGCGGGCATTGGTGAGGTTCGTGCGAGTGCATCATCGGTTGAGCCCGATATTTGATAGATGGACTCACCGGTTTTTGTGCGAGCTCGTACTGCGCCAATCTCTTCTAGATCACGGCTAGCGGTAGCTTGAGTGACGGCATAGCCAGATTTTTTTAGCAAGATGACTAAATCTGATTGAGAATGAACAACTCCAGATGCAATCAGGGATATTGCCTTTGCTCTACGTGCTGAGACACTCTTAGTCGACATTTGCCATGACCTTTCTAAATGCTGCAATAAACGAATTTATTTGTGCTGTAGTTACCGTTAACGCCGGTGCGATACGAATAGTTGTCGGCGTAGGAGCGTTTACTAAAACTCCGGCATCGCGCAATGCGACTAGTACATTATTTGAAATCGGTGATGTTAATTCAATTGCAATCAAAAGCCCGGCGCCGCGCACTTCACTGACGCCAGGAATTACAGCAATCTCGGCCATTAACTGTTTTTCATGTCGCTTAACTGCGACCATCAATTGATTCTTTTCAATGAACTTGATTGCTGCAAGAGATGCTGCGGTAGTGATGGGATTGCCACCAAAGGTCGAGCCGTGATCTCCGGGTTGAAATAAGTAAGCCGATGCCCCGCAGGCGATCATGGCAGAAAGAGGAAGTCCTCCACCTAAGCCCTTAGCCAGCGTAATTACATCCGGAGTAATTCCAGAGTATTCGTAGCCAAACCAATCTCCCGTACGGCCCATTCCAGTTTGCACGCAATCTAAAACCATGAGTGCACCGCTGCGATCACAGATATCACGGACTGCCGCTAAATAATCAGCGGGCGGTACAACTACTCCAGCCTCACCCATAATCGGCTCGATGATTACCATCGCAGTTTTCTTATTAACTGCACGGTTCATAGCCTCAATATCACCGAACTCAACATGTGTAATACCTTTAAGAAGCGGTAAAAAGGGTTCGCGTTTAGAGGGCTGGCCAGTTAAAGATAGTGCTCCCATTGTTCGC
>CAXNDE010000071.1:0-4628 GCA_964201135.1 Candidatus Planktophila sp. | reverse complement strand
TACCGAACTGCATCCTGTTCAACAGGCATATCTAGATGCAGGTGCTGTTCAGTGTGGCTTTTGCACACCAGGTTTAATCGTTGCGACCGTTGATTTACTCGATAAGAACTCCGATCCCAGTGACAACGAAATCCGAGAGGCGCTAGCTGGAAATCTCTGTCGCTGCACAGGCTATGCAAAGATTTTAGATGCCGTTCGTCTTGCCGCTGCGCGATTAGAGAAGAGTTAAAGTGTGAGCCAAACTCTTATCACGGACGCCTACATAGCAACTCTTGACACCCATGATCGCGAAATTAGTAATGGGTGGGTTGCAATCGATGGCAAACGAATCGTTGGTATTGGGCAATCCAAAATCCCGGCGCAGTATGCAGGTTTTGATCGCATTGACGGTGCAGGTGCCTTATTAACTCCTGGTTTTGTAAATACTCATCACCATCTCTATCAGTGGGCAACGCGTGGAATTGCTACTGAGTCAACACTTTTTGAGTGGCTAGTAACGCTATATCCAATTTGGGGACACCTAGATGCAGAAGTTACATATGGCGCAGCACAAGGCGCACTTGCATCACTCCTGCTCTCAGGTTGCACATACACAACTGATCATCACTATGTTTTTCCGGCAGAGGGCGGAGATTGTTTAGCCGCTGAAATTGAGGCCGCTCAAACTCTAGGAATTCGCTTCCATCCAACACGAGGATCGATGGATTTAGGGCAATCACAGGGTGGGTTGCCGCCCGATAATGTCGTAGAAGATCGCGATCAAATTTTAATTGCAACCGAAGATGCCATCCGTCGCTTTCACGATCCAGCAGATGATGCGATGCTCAAGATCGCCGTTGCGCCATGCTCACCTTTTAGCGTTACAGGTGAGTTGATGAAGGAGGCTGCCCAACTTGCCAGGCGTGAGAACGTTCGCCTGCATACACATTTAGCTGAAACAATCGATGAAGAGGATTTCTGCCAGGAGAAGTTCGGCTGCTCCCCCACTGATTATGTTGAGTCACTCGGCTGGCTTGGGCCAGATGTGTGGATGGCACATGCAATTCATTTAGATGATTCAGCGATCGCTAAATTTGGAAAAACTGGAACTGGTGTCGCGCACTGCCCATCATCGAATGCGCGTCTAGGCGCAGGTATCGCACGAGTGCAAGATTTAGTTAAGGCCGGTGCCCCTGTTGGTCTCGGTGTTGATGGAGCGGCAAGTAATGAGAATGGCGAACTTCTTACCGAAGTGCGCGCTGCAGCGCTTTGGGCTCGATTAAAGGATGGACCAACTGCAATGAGTGCACGGCAATCACTTGCATTAGCAACACGTGGCGGGGCTCGAGTTTTAGGTCGCGAAAAGGAGCTCGGAACAATCGAAGTAGGAAAGTTGGCAGATTGTGTCCTGTGGAAGCTCGATGACATTGGACATATTGACATCGTCGACCCAATTGCAGCACTTGTTCTTGGCCCAAAGGCCGAAGTAAAGGCTCTCTTGGTCAATGGTGAAGTTCGAGTTCGGCATGGATTAATTACTGCAATCTCACACGAGGAGATCGCACAACAAGCCGCACGGGCAAGTAAGCGGATTTTAACTAATGCCAAGAAGGCAGGCTGACATGAGTAACTCAACGCTTCCAACGAAACAGCGCGATCAGATAGCTGTGCCAGTAAGTGCTGGAATCGGTGAAAGTGTGGCCCGTCCCGATGGCACGCTCAAGGTAACGGGAGACTTTGCATTCTCTAGCGATCTCTGGGCCGATGGAATGTTATGGGCCTCAACTCTTCGATCTCCACACCCACATGCGCGGATCAAATCAATCAACATTGCCCCAGCACTAAAAATCAATGGAGTCTCAGCCGTTCTCACACACGATGATGTGCCAGGTGCCAAACTATATGGTCTAGAAATTATCGACCAACCCGTTCTAGCCTTTGACATTATTCGTTTTCATGGTGAAGCGATTGCAATCGTTGCCGCTGATCATCCAGAGGTTGCCAAGCGCGCAGCACAGGCCATTATTGTTGAATACGAAATCCTAGAACCAGTTATCGATGCCGATTTTGCAATAAGTGGCAATGCTCCCATTATTCATACGGGCGGCAACATTACGCGCCATGTTCCCATTATCTTTGGAGCACAAAATCTCACTGCAGATATTGTTGTTAAAGGCGAGTATGAAGTAGGAATGCAAGATCAGGCACCTCTTGGCCCTGAATCAGGTCTTGCAATTCCAGCAGAAGATGGTGGAATCGATCTGTACTTATCTACTCAGTGGCTCCACGTTGATCGTGGTCAATTGGCAACGGTCTTAGGTCTTCCACCAGAGAAAGTACGTCTGACACTTGCAGGTGTGGGCGGTGCATTTGGTGCCCGCGAAGATCTATCGATGCAGGCCCACGTCTCACTTCTTGCAATGGCTACAGGTAAACCGGTAAAGATTGTCTACTCCCGAGAAGAGTCCTTTTTTGGTCACGTACACCGCCACCCTGGAAAACTGCGCTATGAGCACGGTGTTACTAAAGAGGGAAAACTTGTCTATGTTAAAGCCAATATTGTTTTAGATGGCGGGGCATATGCATCCTCCTCCCCTGCTGTGTGCGCAAACGCGGCATGTTTTGCCGTTGGTCCCTATGTAGTCGAAAGTGCAACAATTGATGCCTACGTTGCCTACACAAATAATCCACCCTGCGGTGCAATGCGCGGATTTGGCGCAGTACAAACGGCCTTTGCATACGAGTCTCAGATGGACAAGATCGCAGCAGTACTCGGGATGGATCCAATTGAGATTCGCTTAAAAAACGCCATGGAGAGAAACTCACTTATGCCAACGGGACAACCCGTTGATTCGGCCGCGCCAGTTGCCGAGATTTTAGAGAAATTACGTGCAATGCCGATGCCACCACTAACTGCTACGACAGATGGCTTTGACATAATCGAGCTTCCAGGTGGTGCAAGCAATGCAACTCATGGTGAAGGTGTTCGCAGAGGCGTTGGTTATGCCGTTGGTGTCAAAAACATTGGCTTCTCTGAGGGCTTTGATGATTATTCAACTGCCAAAGTCTGCCTTCAAATTATCAATGGTGAGCCTGTTGTAGAAGTCCACACTGCAGCTGCCGAAGTTGGCCAGGGTTTGGTAACACTGAAAGGTCAGATCGCTCGAACAGAGTTAGGTGTTCAACGAGTAGTTGTGCATGTCAGTGATACTCAAGTAGGAAGTGCTGGATCTACCAGTGCATCGCGTCAGTCCTACGTAACAGGCGGCGCGGTGATGACTGCTTGTAAGGCCGTTCGTGATGAGATTCTCCTCTTTGCAATGGAAAAACTGGGTCACTTACATCCCCATCTTCTACATTTTCGCACTACCTATGTATTAGCCGATGGTGAAATTCGAGATGGCGATGGCAAACTTGTCTCCACTCTTGTAGATCTCGTTCAAGATCGAATCTTTGAATGCACGCGAGAGTATCGTCACCGTCCGACTACTCCGATAGATCCGATTACCGGTCAAGGTCTTCCACATGTTCAGTTTGCATTTGCCGGCCATCGCGCCGTCGTAGACGTTGATATTGAAACGGGATTAGTGAAAGTTATCGAAATGGCTACCGTCCAAGATGTTGGCAAGGCGCTTAACCCTCAAGCCATCGAAGGACAAATTGAAGGCGGAACTGCCCAAGGTCTAGGTCTTGCAATCCTTGAAGAGATTCAGGTTGTCAATGGAAAAGTTAAAAATCCATCTTTTACCGACTATTTAATTCCCACAGTTTTGGATATGCCTCCGGTACGTTCGATTATTTTAGAATATGCCGATGAACACGCTCCTTATGGTCTGCGTGGTGTAGGTGAAGCGCCAACGATTTCTAGTACGCCAGCTATAGTTGCAGCTATTCGCGCGGCAACTGGACTTGCACTCAATCGAGTTCCAGTTAGACCTGAGCACATCACATCAACGATGTAGGCAAATCTATTTGGTGAGACCTTCAATGAAAGTTAGGGAGTTCTGGAAAATTAGCTCTTGGTCGTAATCCAAGGTAGCTACATGGTAGGAGTTCACGAGTTCGATACGGGATTTATTACCGGAACCAAGTCCGGCCATGATGATTTCGGTGTTTGATACCGGCAAGGTGTGGTCCTCAACGCTATGAAAGAGTTGTACTGGAATCGTGATTTTGCTAAGGCTTTTTCGGACAATCTTTAACATTAGGAGAAGTTGATGCACACCAATCATTGGTGTTACGTCATAACCGTGCTCGGTGATACCTGGACGCTTGATGTCATTGCCTACACTCGTTCGCATTTTTTGGAAGCGTGAAATGAGATATGCGACAGGCGCAGAAACATGTGGGATATGTATCATCGGGTTGACCAAAAGGATTCCGCTTAAGCGATGATTATTCTCTTTAGCTATATAGAGGGTGGTTCCACCACCCATGGACAGGCCACATATAAAAACCTGATCGCAAGCCTTGAATAGCTCTTCCAACTCGCTCTGTACTTTAGCTGGCCACTCTTGCCATTTAACTGTATTTAAATCTTCGGGCTTTGTGCCATGGCCAGGCAAAAGTGGAACTCTGACTGTGTAGCCTTTAGATAAAAGAAACTCACCCCATGGACGCATCGATGGAGGTGCACCGGTAAAGCCATG
>CAXNDE010000070.1:0-4633 GCA_964201135.1 Candidatus Planktophila sp. | reverse complement strand
TTTGCTAAAGGCTCGCCCATTCCCATAAAAACAATATTGGAAAGTCTGGTTGGACCACCCGGTAGCTCGCCATTGGCACATGCACGAGCGGCGGCAACGATCTGTTCGGTGATTTCGCCGGCGCTTAAATTGCGCGTGAGACCCGCTTGGCCCGTTGCACAAAATGGGCAGTTCATTCCACATCCTGCTTGCGAGGAGATGCAGACCGTAACGCGATCGGTATAGCGCATTAAAACGCTCTCGACTAGGACGCCGTCATGTAGTTTCCACAAATCTTTACGTGTTGTTCCGGCATCACAACTCACCGATTTCACCAGGTGAATAAGCTGTGGAGTTAATTGATCGGCGATGCTCTGGCGCATCTCGGCTGGTATATCGCTCCAGCTCTGTGGGTCATCTGATAAATGCGAAAAATAATGTGTTGCAACTTGTGTTGCTCTAAAAGCTGGAAGTCCTAGCGCCTTTGCGACTTCACGGCGCTCTTGCGGTGAGTAATCAGCTAAATGCTTTGGTACTTTCTTGCGCTGAACGGGTTCATCAAAGGTTAATTTTATTTCTGGCGTACTCATAACCAGGCTTTCACTAACTCAAGGGCTAGCCACAACGCAGGCGCCGAGATTAAGACAGAGTCCAAACGATCGAGCATTCCGCCATGACCAGGCAGTAGGGAGCCCATATCTTTGAGGGCTAAATCCCGTTTCATAGCACTTTCTATTAAGTCACCGCACGTTGCAGTAAAGACAATCATTAATCCAACTACGGCACCGATCCACCACTGCATCTGCAAGATATACATAAATGAAAGGATTCCGCCAGCAACTGTGAAAACAAGCGAGCCGATTAAACCCTCCCAGCTCTTTTTAGGTGAGATCTTTGGTACAAGTGCATGCTTGCCGATTAAAACACCGACTATGTAGCCGAAGGTGTCGTTGCAACCGACTAAGACAACAAAGGTCATTACGCGCTCTAAACCAGTACTCGTCCGACCCAAGAGAATTAAAAACCCACCAAGAAAAGGAAGATAGAGAAGTGAAAAGGTTGTGGCAGTTGCACTCGCAACAAAGCCCTCGGGACCCCTAGTTAAGAGTTGAATAAGCAGAACGGGAATCGCGATCGCCGTTGCTACAGCCAAACCTGCTACACCACCGTTCCACGTGGCATAAGAGAGAGCAAGAGCAGCGATTATTAATCCGGCAGAAGAGATATAGATACCACGAGCACTAAAGGCGCGCACGATTTCGCGGATACCCAGCAGTACTGCAGTGGCAACTACTACAGCAAAGATTTCGCGGTGATAGGCAAGTGCAAACCAGATCAGAGCTACTAAAGATAATGAGACTGCAATTGAAGGGAATAGCTTTCGCCCAGCGCGTTTATTTATCGCCTCATTTATCGAGTGAATATCTGACATAGAGTTAAAACCCCTTAGATTTCTAGGAGTTCAGTCTCCTTGTGCTTAAACATCTCATCGACCTTGGCGACGTGATCAGATGTAATTTTCTCTAACTCTTTTTCTCCGCGGGCTACATCATCTTTGCCTACATGGCCATCTTTCTCCATTTTTTCAATCGCCTCTTTAGCGCTACGGCGGATATTGCGCATCGAGATCTTTGAATCTTCAGCCTTACTTTTAACGACCTTGATGTACTCCTTGCGTCGCTCCTCGGTTAACTGCGGAAAATTAATGCGAATAACCGCACCATCACTTGATGGATTGACACCTAGATCGCTATCACGAATCGCTTTTTCAATATTGAGCATCGCACTCTTATCGAAGGGAGCAATAGTCGCCATACGTGCATCTGGGACTTGAATCGAAGCAAGTTGTGAAAGTGCGGTGTATGTGCCGTAGTAATCGACCATAATCTTATTAAATAGCGATGGATGTGCACGACCTGTTCGGATGGATGCGAAATCATCCTTGGCAACTTCTACCGCTTTGCTCATCTTAGTATCAGCATCTTTGAGAATGCTTGCTACATCCGACATCTTTGCTCCTTTTTTTACCGGGCCTTAGCCGCTTAAGCGACTAAGGTTCCAATCACTTCACCGCGCACTGCACGGCCAATATTTCCATTTTTCATTAGATCAAAGACAATTATTGGTAGTTTGTTTTCACGGCATAAGGCAAAGGCTGCAGCATCTGCCACTGCTAAGGATTTAGATAAGACCTCTTCATAGGAAATGCGCTCGTACTTAGTGGCCTTTGGATCCTTCTTCGGGTCGGCGCTGTAGACACCATCGACTCCGCTCTTTGCAAGAAGAAGTGCCTCAGCGCCGATTTCTAGTGCGCGCTGAGCTGAAACCGTATCTGTTGTGAAGTAAGGCATTCCAGCACCTGCTCCAAAGATTACGACGCGTCCCTTTTCTAAGTGGCGAATCGCACGCAGTGGAACATATGGTTCGGCAACCTGGCCCATAGTGATTGCAGTCTGAACGCGGGTTTGAATACCCTCTTTTTCAAGAAAATCTTGCAGCGCTAAACAGTTCATTACTGTTCCGAGCATTCCCATGTAATCGGCGCGTGAGCGATCCATTCCGCGCTGTTGGAGTTCGGCACCGCGGAAGTAATTACCGCCACCGACAACGATCGCTACCTGCACACCTGTGCGCGCAACATCAGCGATCTGTTTTGCAATATCTTGCACAACATCGGGATCAACACCGATGCCCTTAGCTCCACCAAAGACTTCGCCAGAGAGTTTAAGGAGCACTCGCCGATACGTTCCTCGTGTACCGGGCATGAGTGCTCCTTTTAAACTAGTGGTTGGCTGGCTAAATCTTAGGCGTTAGTTCCTCGAAGCCTATTGACCCACGCGGAAGCGATGGAATGCCGTAACGGCCGTTCCTGCCTCATCGAGAATCTGCTTAACGCTCTTCTTGGCATCTTTAGCAAAAGACTGCTCGATAAGTGAGACCTCCTTAACGAAGCCAGTGACGCGACCCTCAACGATTTTTAGAAGGGAGGCCTCAGGCTTACCCTCTTCGATCGCAGTTTCGTGGGCGATGCGTCGCTCATTTTCAATTAAATCTGCAGGCACATCTTCGCGGTTAACGAACTGCGGTGCAAAGGCAGCGATGTGCTGCGCAATATCTTTTCCAATATCGCCAACTTCTTTAGCTAACTGAACAAGTACGCCGACCTGCGGTGGCAAATCTGGACTTGTACGGTGTAGATAAATTCCAACGGGTGAGTCTTTAAGAACTGCAATGCGACGAACTTCAATCTTTTCGCCCAGCATCGCATTAGCCTCATCAACAACGCCTTGAACAGTACTGCCATTGGCCATGGTCGATGCTAGAAATGCTTCGACTGAATCAGACTGTGCATTTTGCAAATGAGCAAGTAGCTCAGCGGCAAGGGCAATAAAGCGATCGCCCTTTGCAACGAAATCTGTCTCACAGTTCAGTTCAAGCATCACGCCGAGATTGCCCTCGACCTTTGCAGCAACTGCCCCATTTGAAGTGAGGCGACCTTCGCGCTTAGTGACTCCCTTGAGCCCTTTAACACGGATCAGGTCGATCGCTTTATCGTAATCGCCCTCTGCCTCATCGAGTGCCTTCTTGCAATCAAGCATTCCCGCAGCAGTTGCTTCGCGAAGTTTTTTTACATCGGCAGCTGTGTATGCAGCCATAGTAATTACTCTCCTTCTACTGGCTGGGACACAGCATCTGTTGTCACATCTTGAGCTGGAACCGGTGCCACATCTAGATTCTCCGCTGGTTCGGACATGGATTCGGAGATAGATGCGATCTCTCTCTCCCAGTCGGCCATTGGCTCACCGGCGGCAACCTCTGCTGGAGCATCACTCTTTGTCTCTTCCTTGACATTGGCAGAGCGTGCGGCAAGACCGGCAACGATCGCATCAGTGATAACGCGTGTTAACAGAGCGATTGAACGGATTGCATCATCGTTACCTGGAATCTTGTAATCGACTTCATCTGGATCACAGTTTGTATCCAAGATTGCAATAACTGGAATTCCAAGCTTCTTTGCCTCTTGAACAGCTAAGTGCTCTTTCTTGGTATCTACTACCCAAATCGCTGAAGGCAACTTAGTCATGTGACGGATTCCGTCAAGGTTCTTAAATAGTTTTTCGCGTTCGCGGCGCAGCATCAAAAGCTCCTTCTTAGTAAGAAGAAGATCGTTGGTGTTCTCAAGCGCCTCTAGCTCCTTCAGGCGCTGAATACGCTTGTAGACAGTTGGGAAGTTAGTAAGCATTCCACCTAACCAGCGCTCGGTGACGGTTGGCATACCAACGCGTGCTGCCTGTTGCATGATCGGCTCATGTGCCTGCTTCTTTGTTCCAACAAAGAGAATGTGACCGCCCTTAGCAACCGTGTCCTTTACAAACTCATATGCACTATCAATAAGTGCGAGTGACTGCTGGATATCGATAATGTAGATGCCGTTGCGCTCAGTGAAAATAAAGCGCTTCATCTTTGGATTCCATCGACGAGTCTGGTGTCCAAAGTGGACTCCGCTGTCGAGTAGCTCTCGCATTGTTACAACTGCCATGGCAGGTTTACTCCTTCATAGATTTAATGCGCATGCGCAAAAAACCCGCTCGGTTGTGGCCTAACTTTTGTTGGGCCCGTCGCACTGAGTTTCATCGACCGAATAAACGGACCG
>CAXNDE010000069.1:0-4689 GCA_964201135.1 Candidatus Planktophila sp. | reverse complement strand
ATCTACCTAATCGATGCAGATGATCGTTTGAGCGCGGTCGTATTAGTAACTCTTGTGACGGGTTTACTTGTTCCATACATTCGCGCAAAGGCTGAAAGTTTTGCAATCGCATGCAGCGGTGGAATCGCCGAGCGCACCGAGCGTCTTATGATCTCTTTGTCTGCTATAGCCCTCGATGGATTGGGTGTCCCTTACGTTTTAGCGGCAGGAATGTGGCTACTAGCGATCTTAGGTTTAGTTACAGTCTTCCAGCGGATGATGATCGTTAAGAGAGCCCTTCATTAAATGCTTGAGACAATCACAGCATCGGGTTATTTTGCCGCCTGGCGCATACTGCGGTGGCTACCCGAGCAATTTGTTTATTCGCTGGCCTACAAAATATCTGATCTACTAACAAAGCGAAATGGTCCAAGCGTTCAACGTCTGAGATCTAATCTTGGGCGTACCCAACCAGAAATAACCGCTCTTGATTTAGATCTTCTAGTCTATAAAGGCATGCGCTCTGCAGTTCGTTACTGGTGTGACACCTTTAGATTGCCAGATTGGTCGATTGAAAGAATTCAAAATACTGTGACGGTGACAAATGAACACTTATTCTTTGACGCCTTAAACTCCGGAAATGGTGGGATCATTACTGTTCCTCACGCTGGCAATTACGACCACGCTGCCGCATATTTCTGTAGCAAAGGGGCAAAGATTGTGACCGTAGCAGAGCGTTTGAAACCGGAAGCGTTGTTTAAAAAGTTCATGGCCTATCGCGCCGCCTTTGGTATGGAGGCATTGCCACTTGATGGCCGAGTTATTCCAACGTTGGCTTTACGTATTCGTGCGGGCTGCATCGTTGCGCTAGCGGCCGACAGAGATTTGTCTCGTTCAGGTATCGACGTAACTTTCTTTGGCGCCCCTGCCCGCATGCCGGCAGGCCCTGCCGTGCTTGCACTCAGGACAGATGCAGATTTAATCGCTGCAGTGGTTTCATACACCACTACTGGAATTCATATAGATTTTGAAGCAGTGCCCATTCCATTGCACGGAACCGAGGCAGAGAAGATCTCGGCGATCATTCAGAGTAGTGCCGATCTTTTTGCAAAGGGAATCGCGGCGCATCCAGAGGACTGGCATATGATGCAGCGAATCTGGATCGATGGAGATTTCAAGGAGCGCAGCTAATGCTTACTAAGAGGCTCTCGATTGGAATCGTCTGTCCATATGGGTGGGATACCCCAGGCGGTGTCCAAAACCATGTCCGTGATTTAACAGAGTTTCTCATTAGCGCAGGACATAAAGTCTCAGTATTGGCACCTGCAATAGATGAGAGTCAACTTCCTGCTTACGTTGTCAATGCAGGTAAGCCTATTTCAATTCCATATAACGGTGCCGTGGCCCGAATTTTATTTGGTCCAAAGGCATTTGCACGTGTGCGCCACTGGATCGCAGCGGGGGATTTCGATATTTTGCATCTACATGAGCCTGCGATTCCATCAATATCACTTCTTGCCTGTTGGGCCGCCGAAGGGCCAATGGTGGGTACCTTCCACGCCGCAGCTAAACATCAAAAGGTGATTTATGCGATCGGCCCAATTCTCGAACCTGCCATTGAAAAACTTTCAGCCCGCATAGCTGTTTCAGAGGCGGCGAGATTAACTCTTACCAACCACTTAGAGACAGATGCCGTGGTTATTCCTAATGGTATATACGCAAAGCGCTACGCCAATGGAGAGCCTCAACAGAGATGGTCGGGCAACACAATTGGCTTTATTGGACGCTTCGAAGAGCCGCGAAAAGGTCTTCAGGTTTTACTCGATGCCCTTCCGATAATCGCGCGCTTTGCACCCGATGTTCGAGTTCTTGTCGCAGGTCCTGGAGATCCAAAAGAGGTAGAAGCGTCGATTGATCCTCAGTTACGCCACAGATTTGAGTTTTTAGGACGCATCAGCGAAGAGGAAAAAGCCGACCTCATCTCTTCGGTAGCACTCTATGTCGCACCTAATACTGGGGGAGAGTCTTTCGGAATTATCTTGGCCGAAGCCCTGGCAGGAGGTGCGTGCGTTGTAGCAAGTGACATCCCGGCATTTGACTCTCTGCTGGGAGGTGGAGAGTTTGGCGCCCTCTTTGAATCAGAGAATTCAGCTGAATTAGCCAAGGTGGTAATAGATCTATTGCGCGATAGCGACAAGCGCAGCGCACTTGCCCGTAAAGGTAAAGCGCATGCACAGATCTTCGACTGGGATGTTGTAGCGGAGCAGATTTTCTCAATTTATGAGATGGCCCTGGTTGGTGCTCAAGAGATCACACTTTCATCAGAGAATCGTGGGTGGAATCGTTTTCTCTCTAAGGAAGGCGATAAAAAATGAAAACAATCCTTGCCATCGCCTTCGTTGTATTAGCGATGCTTTGGTACTTATCCTTCTTAGCTACGCGCTTAGATCGCCTGCATCACCGGGTTGAAACAAGTTGGGCAAATCTTGATGGCTTGCTGCAAAGGAGAGCGGCGATTGCACTTGAAATTGCGCGCAGTGAATCATGTGATCCAGCATCATCGCTACTCCTAACATCTGCGGCCTACCAAGCGCGCGAGGCCAGTGTGCAAGAGCGTTCATCGGCCGAGATGGCTCTCTCCGGTGCCTTAGGACTCTTGATTATCGATGGCGACATGCATGCAGGTGATGCAGAGCAATCACTTTTTGAAGAGTTGCGATTATTGAGTACAAAAATCCAAGTCGCAATTTCAATTCATACCGATGCAGTTTCCTCTACGCAGATGGTTCGAAAGAAATATGCAATCCGATTTTTTCGTCTTGCCGGTACCGCTCCACTTCCAGTCACATATGAGTTTGAGTCCGATGCGCTCTAGAAACTTTACTCTTACAATTCTGTTGGTCTTACTTCTGAGTGGTTGTGCAACGCTGACCCAGACATTTACGACCGTGAAACCGAAAGCTATCGAAAAAAACGTATTGAGTGGCCGGGAAGGCGTTAACGGACCAGTGTTGGTAGTAAAGATCGATGATACAAATAGTGCACATCCACAGATAGGCCTAGAAGATGCCGATGTTGTCTATATCGAACAGGTAGAGGGTGGCCTAACGCGTATCGCCGCAGTATTCTCCTCCGTGATTCCCATGCGTATTGGACCAGTACGCAGCGCACGAATCTCTGACATTGAAATAATGAGTCAATATGGGCGCGTTGCATTTGCATATAGCGGTGCACAAAAGAAACTTTTGCCGGTAATCGCTGCAGCGAATCTTCAAAATCTAGGCGCACAGGCACAGTCGCCAACTATTTACACCACCGATCCCGCGCGAAAGCAGCCATTTGCTATGGTGCTTCGCGCAGATCTCCTGATGCAAAAAATCATTGACAAAGGTTATGCAATCGATTCGGCACGTTCTGTCGGGTGGAGCTTTGGCGATGTTAAATCCGAAGGTGTTCCTATTACACGTGTTGTTCTCTACTGGCCCGCTGCAACCTATAGTGCAATCTGGTCTGCGGGCGAGAACCGCTGGCACTTAACGCACAACAACGAACCAAATCTAACTGAAACCGGTAAAACACTAGGGCCCACAACATTTGTGATTCAAATGGTGTCGATCACACCCTCGGGTTATAGCGATAAGTTTGGAGGAAACACTCCATTTTCAAATACCGTTGGTACAGGTACTGGCTACATCTTGCGTGATGGCAAGAGCTATACCGCGACATGGAGCCGGCCATCGGCCGATGTGGGAACAAGCTGGAGGGCCTTAGATGGCAGTGAGATCACATTTGCCCCTGGCCAAGTATGGGTTGCACTTACCGATACAGAACCCGATTTCACGCTGATAAGTGCGAGCGCGAAACCCTCGCCAACAAAGTAGGATATCCCTCTAGCAACGAAGAGATACATGGGAGAACGGTAATGGCGCAAGAGACAGGTACTGGTCGAGTCAAGCGTGGCATGGCAGAGATGCTCAAAGGTGGAGTCATCATGGATGTCGTTAACGCTGAGCAGGCAAAGATCGCCGAAGATGCTGGCGCAGTCGCCGTCATGGCGCTAGAGCGCGTACCTGCAGATATTCGTGCCCAAGGAGGCGTTGCTCGCATGTCAGATCCAGACATGATTGAGATGATTCAAGCCGCTGTTTCGATTCCAGTCATGGCAAAGGCTCGTATTGGTCACTTTGTTGAGGCTCAGGTTTTGCAGTCACTCGGAGTTGACTACATAGATGAATCTGAAGTTCTTACACCTGCCGATTATAAAAACCATATCGATAAATGGAGTTTCACCGTTCCATTTGTATGTGGTGCGACAAATCTCGGAGAGGCACTTCGACGCATCAACGAGGGTGCTGCAATGATTCGCTCAAAGGGCGAGGCCGGTACTGGTGATGTTTCAAATGCAATGCAGCACATGCGCGAAATTAATGGGGAGATCCGTCGCCTGTCATCACTTCGTGAGGATGAGTTATATGTTGCCGCAAAAGAGTTGCAAGCCCCATATGAGTTAGTTAAAGAGGTCGCCCAAAAGGGCAAGCTCCCAGTTGTTCTCTTTACCGCTGGTGGAATCGCTACTCCTGCCGATGCTGCGCTAATGATGAGCATGGGCGCAGATGGAGTATTCATCGGCTCTGGAATCTTCAAATCAGGTAACCCGGCCCAACGTGCAGCTGCATGTGTGCGTGCAACGACTTTCTGGGATGACCCAAA
>CAXNDE010000068.1:0-4833 GCA_964201135.1 Candidatus Planktophila sp. | reverse complement strand
GATGCGATACGGGCTTTAACTGTGACCACAACGAAAGAGACACAAAACACAACATGGGCAATTACCGTTGGCCAAAAACCTGGATTGATTTTAAATACTAAAAAGAGTGAGAGTAGCGATGCACCTAGCACGATTTCAGGAGTTGCCATCGGCAAGAAGATGAGCAAGTTAGAGCTAGAGCGCCCTTTAAATTGATATCGCCCAATTGCAAAAGCAATCATTGTTCCAAGAATTGTTGAGAAAATAGTTGCCAGTAAACCAATTTTAATCGAGTTTCCAAGTGCGTTACAGATCTGTGGAGCTCCACAGGGGTTTTGCCAATTATCTAAAGTAAAGCCCTTCCAAATCAGATTACTCTTACCTGAATCATTAAAGGAGAATACAAAGGTATATGCAACTGGAATAAAGAGATATGTGAATCCGAAGATCATGTAGATACGGAGTAAATTTCGACCAAACCAGCGCGATAAACGTGCCTTGAAGGGTATCGTTGGAATCGTTGCATCTTTAATCTTGGTGCTCATACCAACTCCTCTGTTCCTGCTTTGCGGATATAGAGCGTTACAAGAATGAGAATTGCGGCCATTAAAGTAAATGAGAGCGCTGCGGCTGTTGGATAGTCAACGATCTTAAAGTAGCGCGACTCAATAACATTACCAATCATCTTTGTATTCGGGCTACCAAGAATTGCAGCATTAACATAGTCACCAGCTGCTGGAATAAAAGTGAGCAAAGTGCCGGCAACGACTCCTGGCATTGATAATGGGACTGTAACTCTGCGAAAAGTTGTTAAGCCATTTGCATATAAATCACCAGATGCCTCAATTGTCCGTGGGTCAATGCGTTCAAGGGATGCATAGAGTGGCAAAGTCATGAACGGTAGAAAGTTATAGGTCATTCCAGCGACAACGGCTACCGATGTCGATGTAATCGTGGTCGATTGGCTCATCAGGTGCAGATTACGTAGCGTTGGAACAAGAAAGCCCTCCTCACCCAAGATCTGTTTCCAGGCGATAGTACGTAGCAAGAAGGATGTGAAGAATGGTGCAACGACTAAGACAAGGAGAATATTTTTATACTTTCCAGATTTAAAGGCGATTGCATAGGCCAATGGATATGCAATGGCCAGTGCAAAGACTGTTGCCAGGGTGGCATAGATGAATGAACGGGAAAACTGCTCGCGGTTATCTAGAAAGGCATTGATGTAGTTACTGAAAGCAAAACTCTGTTCGTATTGGCCTGTATCTCCTCCGACAATTGGAGTCTGAGTAGAGGTCTGAGCTAAATTTACAATCGGTAAGATAAAAAAGGTAAAGAGAAATGCAAAACCTGGAAATAGTAAGAGGTAAGGAACACGTACCTTTGGCACGGTAATGCTCATTACTCTTGGATCTCCTCTGGATTTACTTCAGTGCCGGCCTCGATATCTTCATCTCCACGCAGGCCAAAGGTGAAGCTGGGCTCCCATGAGATAACAACTTCTTCTCCCTTATTAAATGGCGGGACACCGTCATCGTTTTGCTCAAAGACCATAAGCTCTTGTCCCCATGGCATTGCAACTACATACTGAGTGCTTACGCCGATATATGAAACATCTTCGATGTGCCCGCCAGTGAGCGTATTACCACGAAGGGCTGATCCTGTGCGTGAGATACGGAACTTCTCTGGTCGAATGCCTGCATAGAGAGAGCTATCAACTGCGTGAGAGCGCGCTTTGGGCATTGAAATCTTCTGGCCAAAGAGATCGATAACTAAGTTATCGCCATCATTGCCATCGATTTTTCCCTTAATTAGATTTGATTGACCAAGGAAGTTGGCAACAAATGCCGTCTCTGGATCATCATATAAATCAGCCGGAGTGCCCATTTGTTCGATCTTGCCCTCATTCATAACGGCAATAGTGTCGGCCATTGTCATGGCCTCTTCTTGATCGTGGGTGACGTGCACGAAAGTTAGCCCAACTTCGCGCTGGATCCATTTGAGTTCAATCTGCATTTGGCGCCGCAGTTTTAAATCAAGTGCGCCAAGTGGCTCATCCAATAGAAGAAGTGCTGGGCGATTAACAATAGCGCGGGCAAGTGCGATGCGCTGTTGCTGTCCACCCGATAACTGTGTCGGCTTTCGCTGTGCCAAATGCGGAAGCTCGACAAGGCTTAAGACTTTATCAACCTGCTCCTTTACATCTTTAACACCGCGACGGCGCAGACCAAAAGCGATATTTTCAAAGATAGTTAAATGTGGAAAGAGTGCATAGTTTTGAAAGACGGTATTTATGGGGCGCTGATAGGGGCGAGTTGTAGTGATATCGGTTTCACCTAAATGAATACTTCCAACTGTTGGCTCTTCTAACCCTGCAACCATGCGCAGCGTCGTTGTCTTGCCGCAGCCCGATGGACCAAGGAGTGCAAAAAAAGATCCTTTGGGAATCGTTAACGTTAAATCATCAACGGCCGTGAAATCACCGTATGACTTAGTGATGCGAGTTAAACGTAGATCCCCACGGGCGGTGATTGGATCTAAAGCCACTAGTTACCTTGTGCCTGTTGGAAGGCCTCTGCCCACTTTGTTTCCTCATCGGGAGTTAGTGAGCGGAAAACATTCAGACGTGAAGATGTCTTCTCAGTTGGGAAGATGTACTCACTCGTTGCAAGCTCGGGAGCGATTTTTTCCATCTCGGCCTGTGCGCCCTTTACTGGACAGACATAGTTTACGTAGGCGGCGACTTCGGCAGCTACGGCTGGGTCGTAGTAATAGTTAATGAGTTTTTCGCCATTTGCCTTTCCGGCAGGAGATGCTGTTGATGGAATCATCAAGTTATCGCCTGAAATTGTGCTGCCTGACTCTGGAATTGCGAAGTCAAACTTGCCCTCATTTTCACTGGCCAGAATGAACATATCTCCAGACCAACCGATAACTGCCGTTGCATCTCCAGAGGTTAGATCTTCGGCATATTCATTGCCCTTAACCCCACGGATCCAACCATCGGCGATTTTTTTGGACATGAAGTCAACGGCGTTCATAAACTGATCTTCAGTTACCTTTGTAATATCGACGCCCTGTGAGAGGAGAATTACTCCGATGGTGTCGCGCATTTCACTCAAGACTACGATTTTGCCCTTGTTCTGTGGAGAAAAGAGATCCTCGATTGTGCGAATGCCCTTTGGATTCTTCTCAGTGTTCCAACCAAAGCCAGCCATGATGCCCTGCCAGGTTAGCGTTGACTCACGGCCCGGATCATATGAAGGTGATTTTAGTGAATCAAGAATATTTCCATGATTTGGAATATTTGCTAAATCAAATTTCTGTGCATAGCCAAGGCGTATCCAGCGCGCTGCCATCCAGTCTGTCGGAGTAACAACGTCATAACCAATATCTTCGCCTAACTTAAGTTGGGCTTGAACTTTTCCAAAAAACTCATCATTATCGTTGTAATCCTCAAAGTACTGGGCATCGATTCCCGTTTGAGTTTTAAATTTTTCAAGAGTTGGGTACGTCTTGCTCTCTTCATCAAAGTCTAAGTAGAGCGGCCAGTTGCCCCAGCGCACTGAGCTCTCAGCAGTTGCACTGTCACCACCGCCACCACATGCAGCTAATAAACCTGCAGCACCTAATCCGCCCGCACCTGCTAATACGCTACGACGAGAAATGCCAGCGCCAAGAATTGAACGCGCCTCTGGTGACAGTGATCGCTTTATTGCCATTGTGATGTACTCCTTAGTATTTTAAGAGGGTATGGCGCAAATACTAGGCCCCAAGATTGCTCATAACGTGCTTTATCCGGGTGTAATCTTCAAATCCATAGGCCGATAAATCCTTGCCATAGCCCGAGCGCTTAAAGCCCCCATGTGGCATCTCGGCAACGACAGGGATATGGGTATTGATCCAGACACAGCCAAAGTCAAAGGCCTTAGCCATGCGCATCGCACGGCCGTGGTCTTTGGTCCAGACACTAGAGGCTAGGCCGTAGTCAACGCCATTTGCCTTGGCAACTGCATCGGCCTCATCGCTAAATTTTTGAACGGTGATAACGGGTCCGAAGATCTCATTTTGAATCATCTCATCATCTTGGTAAAGGCCGGCCACAACGGTGGCTGGAAAGAAGAAGCCTGGTCGATCAAGGGCGTTGCCACCAGTCGTTACCGTTGCATGCGATGGCACGCGCTCTAAAAAGCCTGCCACTCGAGCCAATTGATTGGAGTTATTGACCGGGCCCAGAAATACATCTTCATCGGGTGCCCCAATAGCAATGGCCTTAGCTTGGGCAGTTAATAGTGCGACGAAATCATCATAAACTCTCTCCTGCACAATAACGCGAGTAGCTGCCGTGCAGTCTTGGCCGGCGTTGAAATAACCTGCGATCGCAATGGCTTCGGCGGCGGCAGGCAAATCTGCATCTGCAAATACAACCACCGGTGCTTTTCCGCCGAGCTCAAGGTGTACACGTTTTAACTGGGTAGCTGCCGATTGTGCCACTTGAATTCCAGCGCCAACTGATCCGGTAATGGAAACCATATCGGGGCGCTTATGTTCAACAACGCTACGGCCGGTTTCGCGCTCGCCACACACTACGTTAAAGACACCGGCAGGTAAAAACTCCGACATAACGTTGGCCATCCACACAGTTGATGCAGGTGTTGTATCACTTGGCTTTAAGACAACGGTATTACCAGCTGCAATTGCTGGCGCCCATTTCCATACGGCCATCATCATTGGATAGTTCCAGGGAGTTACTTGGCCGATAACACCTATTGGTTCGCGGCGAATCATCGATGTCATACCAGGCATATATTCACCGGCCGATTTTCCTTCAAGGTTTCTAGCAGCTCCGGCAAA
>CAXNDE010000067.1:0-4852 GCA_964201135.1 Candidatus Planktophila sp. | reverse complement strand
GCGGCCATCACTGTTTGATTAATTCCCAAAACAATCATCTGTCTAGCCATAGGAATCTGAACCTTGGTCAGCGTCTGCTTCTGTGTCGATCCCATCGACTCTGATGCCTCAATGGGTGACTGGTTTAAGTTTCTAATTGCATGCGATGTTATACGAATACAGATCGGAATCGAATAAATCATCGTTGCAATCGTTGCCGATGCAGCACCAATCATAAAAATAAGTGCGATTGGAGCCATATAAACAAGGGTCGGTAAAATTTGTGCCAGATCTAAAAAGGGTGTAAAAATTTTTAAGACCCGATCTGAAAGACCGGCCCAAATCCCCAGTGGAATTCCAATTGCTAGAGATAGTAAGACGGCGGCAAGAGTCATTGCTATCGAATCCATGGTGTACTGCCACATACCAAGTGCACCGCACGCAAGGAGAAGTGAGGTTGAGAGAAGTGCCGTTCTCCATTGGCTGGTTGCAAAGACTGCAAAGGCAATGAGTCCAACAACTCCTAACCATCCAATTATCGGAATTACCGAGTTAGGTGCTGGGACTGAGATTAAATTTCTAATGAGTTGTACAAAGCCATCTATGGCCCCACGAATTGGGTTAAAGATATAGATAAAGGCCGGACTTTCAGTACGATTTCCACGCAAATCCAAAGCTTTCCGGCCGACAAAGGCTGTAAAAGCCGTATTTTCATAGGTATCGATCTGTAAAGTATTTTTTCCCTGCAAAATACGGCCCAAAAGTATCCAGAGCGCAACTGAACCTAGAAGTAGATAAGGCTTGCGAACATGCATCAAGCTACACCTGAGATGATGCGTAATACATCATCACTTGAAACGACTCCTAAGCCCTTACCGTTATCACTTACTCGAATTGGGCGGTGATCGGCGATAATTAAACTGCAGGCATCGCGAATGATCATGTCGGCAGAGAGTTCAGGGCCATCGGTTGCCTCGCCGCTCTTAGGCGGTCGAGCAAGATAGCGAAGTGTTAAGACGTGAGACTTGGCAATATCGCGCACAAAGTTAGCTACGTATTCATCGGCTGGATGGGCAACTAAATCCTCCGGTGTTCCTATCTGAACAATGGCGCCATCGCGCATAATCGCAATGCGATCTCCTACTTTTACCGCCTCAGATAAATCATGAGTAATAAAGACCATTGTCTTTCCAAGCTCATGATGCAGGCGAATAACCTCTTGCTGCATATCACGGCGAATCAATGGATCAAGGGCGCTAAATGGTTCATCTAGAAATAAAACTTGCGGATCAACAGCTAATGCGCGAGCAAGCCCTACGCGCTGCTGCATGCCACCTGAAAGCTGTTCGGGATAGGCGTTGGAAAATCCCTGCAAACCAACGAGTTCGATCACTTCATTGGCGCGGGCATGTCGCTCGGCCTTTTTAACTCCATTAATCTCAAGTGAGTAAGCGATATTGTCGATGACATTACGGTGAGGCAATAGACCAAAGTGTTGAAAGACCATAGAAAAACGGGTCTTACGAAGTTCGCGCAAGCGCGCAGTATTTACCTGCAAAATATCTTCGCCTTCAAAGGTTAATGAGCCGGCCGTTGGTTCGATTAAGCGGGTCATGCAGCGCACTAATGTGGATTTACCCGAACCAGAGAGTCCCATCACAACGAATACTTCACCTGGGGCGACATCAAATGAGACATCACGGACTGCGATTGTGTTGCCGGTCTGGGCGCGTAGCTCTGGGCGAGTTAAATTGGCAAGCGGACTACCAATTACCTTTTCGGCATCTGAACCAAATACTTTCCAGAGGTTTTTAACTGAGATCATCGGTGCTTCTGCGCTCACTCAGTAAACCCTTCTACTTATTGATCCTTAAACCACCCAGATCGACTAGGAGCATTGTTGGTCCAAATGTGTTTGATTTCAAGGTACTCACCCAAGCCATGCTCGCCTAATTCGCGGCCAATACCCGACTGCTTGTATCCACCCCACTCGGCCGCTGGGCGATAGGGACCAAAGTCGTTGACCCAAATTGTGCCGTGGCGAAGGGCGCTAGCAACGCGCGCCGCCTTCGCAGCATCACCGCTCCATACTCCGCCCGATAAACCAAAGTTAGTGTCATTACCTATTGCAATCGCTTCGGCCTCGCTATCAAAAACTTCTACTGTCATCACAGGGCCAAATGACTCTTCTTGCACGCAATACATTTTCCCCTGGCAGTTATCTAAGACCGTTGGCAAGTAATACCAGCCTTTGGCGTGCTCTGGCTTATCGCTGCGTTTGCCACCGACTAATAATGTGGCGCCTTCGGTGATAGCTTTCTCAACATAAGCGCTCACACTTTTTAAATGTGCCTGGCTAATCAGTGGACCGGTCTCTGCCATCTCATCGTCTGGCCCACCGAGTGAGATCTTTGCCGCGCGGCGCACAATCTCATTAACAACCCGCTCGTGAATTGATCGCTCAACGATTAATCGTGTGCCGGCCGAACATACTTGACCCGAGTGTAAAAAGGCGGCCGTTACCGCGTTATCAATCGCTGCATCGATATCGGCATCGGCAAAGATAATATGCGGATTCTTGCCTCCAAGTTCTAGCGCTAATTTCTTTACAGTCTCTGCTGCTGCTCGAATAATTGTCTGACCTGTTGTTAATCCCCCAGTAAAGGAGACTAAGTCAACACGCGGGTCACTGATGAGTGAGGTGCCGACAACTGATCCTGGACCCAAGATTAAATTAGCGACACCTTTTGGTGTACCCGCCTCTTCAATAATCTTCATCAGAGCGATAGCACTTTGCGGTGTTAACTCACTTGGCTTAACGATGAAGGAGCAACCTGCAACTAATGCAGGCGCGACTTTCCATGCAATCTGCAAGAGTGGATAGTTCCAGGGGCCGATGAGTGAGGCAACGCCCAAAGGCTCATGCACAATCCGACTTGAGACATGGGCAATTCCCACATCCACGCTGCGCCCATGCTCTTTAGCACCAAGGGCTGCAAAGTGTCTAAAGGTTGAAACGACATCGGCAACGTCGTATTGCGCCTCAATGAAACGTTTTCCTGTGTCATCGCTCTCTTTGCGCGCAATTACATCTGTGTCGCGCTCTAATAAATCGGCGATCTTTGCAACTAGTTCGCTACGCGCTTTAAAGCTCCATGAAGTAAAGAGACCAGAGTCAAAAGATGCACGCGCTGCGCCAATAGCATCCAAAACATCGGTTTGTGTGGCTTGGGAAACGATGGCAACAAGGCTTTGATCATGAGGGCTATGAACTTCGTGAGCACCACCATCTGATGCCGCTCTCCAGGCACCATCGATAAAAAGAGTTGCGACCATAGTGGATTTAATCTAGTTGGCTTTTGCGCATCGCAACAAACTCATCGAGCTCTTGTCGCATGCGTGGATCCATCTCTGGAGCAACGTAATCCTCTAGCTTCTTCTTATAGATTTCAGCTGCACGCATCTTTGAATCCTTGGCACCCAGACGAGTCCATCGCTCGAAGTTATCGCTATTTGTTAAAAATGGTCGGTAGAAACAGTCGCGGAATCGCTCCATTGTGTGGGCAGCCCCTAAGAAGTGACCGCCATGGCCAACCTCAAGGTGGGCATCAAAGGCTAGGGACTCAACGTTGAACTCAAGTGGGGTGAACTCGGTCATCAATGACTGCAGAATTTCAATATCGAGAACGAATTTTTCATAGCACGAGACGAGCCCGCCCTCGAGCCAGCCTGCAGTATGCATGACCCAGTTAGTGCCAGATAGGAAAGTTGGCATCATCGTCATCATTGTTTGATATGCCGATTGCGCATCTACTGTCTGGGAAGAGTTTAAGCCACCGCCGCCACGAAATGGCAGGTTAAAGCTGCGTGCTATCTGGCCAGTACAGAGCAGTCCGATTCCAGACTCTGGAGTACCAAACTGTGGTGATCCTGATTGCATATCGATATTAGAAAGGAAGGATCCAAAGACGATTGGGCATCCTGGATTCAATGTCTGTGCAAGTGCGATACCAGTTAAAGCCTCAGCAATCTGTTGTGCCAATGTCGCTGGGATTGTTACTGGGCTCATTGCGCCCATTAATAAAAATGGTGTGACAACAACTGGCTGACCGGCCAGAACATATTCGCGAAGTGAATCCAACATGCGATCATCCCAGCGAAGTGGTGAGTTGCAGTTAACGAGAGAGATAAGAGCTGGTGTCTCAACAATCGCTTCACGTCCGCCGTGAATAATTTCAGCCATCTTAATAACATCAATTGCATTTTGAGCCGTTACAACATTGCCCATAAAGAACTTATCGGTCAGAGTAGCTGCCGCATATGCCATATCTAAGTGGCGCGAATCAAGGGATAAATCATTTGGTTCGCAGACGACTCCACCTACGCTATCTAGGGCATCAAATGATTGAGCTAACTTACAAAAGTTTTCATAGTCCTTAAAAGTTGCATCGCGGCGAATATCACCTTCGCGCACAAAGGGTGGGCCATAGACGCCACCAAAGACCATTGAATTGCCACCGATATGAGCATTGTTCTTGGGATTGCGAGCGCGTAGATTAAATTCGCTAGGGGCCAGTGCACACTGCTTGAGAATCCAGTCGGGATCAAACTTTACGTTCTCGCCCTCTACCGTTTGTCCAGCCTCGCGTAGAACATCGATCGCCCACGGCGACATGAACTCAATGCCGATCTCAGAGACGATGCGACGCCAACCAAGGGTCAAAGTCGCCATAGACTCTTGGCTCAAGATCTCGTATCGAGGCATTCGATTTTCAAACATGTGAGACTCCTTAGCCCCTATTGACCACTGGACACGTACGAGAATACCCTTAGATAGTGGAACAGTGGTTCCATAATATGGAATACTATGGGG
>CAXNDE010000066.1:0-4943 GCA_964201135.1 Candidatus Planktophila sp. | reverse complement strand
GTTGTGGCATCACCCACTGTGCGATCTTCAGCGACATCCTTGAGTAAACGGCGCATAATCTTGCCGCTACGAGTCTTAGGTAGCTCATTAACTATCAAGACCTGACGGGGCTTTGCGATAGGACCTATCTGCTTTGCCACATGGTTGCGCAGTTCAGTTAATAAGAGATCACCATCGGCATGGGCAATACCTGTTCGCAAAATAACAAATGCGACGATTCCTTGGCCTGTCATTGCATCGGCGGCACCGACAACGGCAGCTTCTGCGACTGCCTCATGTGAGACAAGCGAGGATTCAACTTCAGTCGTTGAAATGCGGTGACCGGAGACATTCATGACATCATCAACGCGACCGAGTAACCAAATTGCACCCTCATCATCTAACTTTGCACCATCTCCTGCAAAGTAGATTCCATCAAAGCGCGACCAATATGTCTCTTTGTATCTGGCATCTTCACCCCAAATACCGCGCAACATAGATGGCCATGGTTTATCTAAGATTAAAAATCCGCCGCGTCCATTTCCAACTGGAACTGCGTTTTCGTCGACAACTTGTGCGCTAATTCCCGGGATAGTTCTCATAGCAGATCCTGGTTTTGTTGCAGTAATACCTGGCAGTGGCGAAATCATGATCGCACCGGTTTCAGTTTGCCACCACGTATCAACAATAGGACAACGATTGCCGCCGATTATTTCGCGGTACCACATCCATGCTTCAGGATTAATTGGCTCTCCCACCGATCCAAGAAGGCGCAGTGATTGTAAATTATGGGCCTGAGGGAACTCATCACCCCATTTCATCCAGGTGCGGATAAGGGTTGGTGCGGTATATAAAATTGTGACGCCATACTTTGCAATAATTTCAAAAATGCGCCCCTTATGCGGAGTATCGGGAGTTCCTTCATACATCACCTGTGTAGCACCGTTAATGAGTGGGCCATAGACAACATAACTATGCCCAGTAACCCAACCAACATCGGCGGTGCACCAATAGATATCACTCTCGGCTTTAATGTCGAAGACAACTTTGTGGGTATAGGCGACCTGAGTTAAGTAGCCACCAGTTGTATGAAAAATACCCTTGGGCTTGGCCGTTGTTCCTGAGGTATAGAGAATGAATAAGGGGTGCTCAGAGTCAAAGCTCTCTGCCACGTGCTCTGATGACTGGCGCTCAACGATGTCATGCCACCAAATGTCACGATCGCTCCAGGCGGTCTCCTGGTGAGTACGTGCAACAACTAATACTTTCTCCACATTGTGCGCGCCCTTGAGCGCCTCATCAACTGCAGGTTTTAATGCAAAGGGAGAGCCTTTTCTAAATCCACCATCGGCGGTAATAACTAATTTTGCATCGGCATCTTGAATACGCGATAAGAGTGCATCTGCTGAAAATCCACCAAAGACAACTGAGTGCGGTGCACCGATACGTGCACATGCCAGCATGGCGATTGCCGCCTCCGGAATCATTGGCATATAAATAGCGACACGATCTCCTGCTGTGATCCCAATTTCAATTAAAGCATTGGCAGCTTTTTTGACTTCAATTAATAACTGCGCATATGTAATAGTGCGTGTGTCTCCGGGCTCACCTTCAAAATAAAATGCAACACGATTACCACGGCCCTGTGCAACATGGCGATCAAGTGCGTTGACTGATGCATTTAATTTTCCACCGATAAACCATTTGGCATAAGGGGGCTGCCAATCCAGCACTACATCCCATTTTTTTGACCACTCAAGATCACTTGCTTGAAGCTCCCAGAAGGCCAAACGATCCTTTTCGGCCCGATCGTAAATCTCTAGCTGCGCATTGGCTTGTGCGGTGAAATCGCTGCTGGGCGGAAAGCGTCGATCCTCCTGAAGCAGGTTTTCAAGTGGTTCATTGTTGTGGCTCATAACCTGTGAGGGTACCTGCTAGGCATTGTTATCAACAAGGATGAGTGATTTGGAGTTTGTACTAGTAGTTAAGGCCAATGATTCGCCACGGAAAGGAGTACAGATGCTGACATCATTCATCCTTATGTTTTTAAAACTACTAAGTAGTCCCGTTTTAGTGGCCGCCCTGGCCAAGTTTTTAGCTAACGCCCTCAAGAGCCTGAGTTAGAGCATTAAGGGGAAAGAGCCTCAACCCAGCAAGAGTTGGGGCTCTTTTCGCGCCGCTTTTGTGGGAAGTGGCTCTTAAGTGAGAGGATTGACCGTAAGCCTCTAGACGGTCCAAAGATGCGCTCTCCTAGAGTTTTACACCAGAGCGACTAGGAGCCATAGTGCCAATTGCAACTCCCGAAATTTATCTAGAGATGTTAGATCGCGCCAAGAAAGGCGCATTCGCATATCCAGCGATTAACGTTTCATCATCACAAACCATCACTGCAGCCATTCGTGGTTTCGCCGAGGCTGAGTCAGATGGGATTATTCAATTTTCATGGGGTGGGGCTGAATACGCTTCAGGCTCAACGGTCAAGAAAATGGTCGATGGAGCGGTTGCACTAGCTGAGTATGCACATGTTGTTGCTAAAAACTATAACGTCAATATTGGAATTCACACCGATCACTGCCCAGCAGAGAAGTTAGATGGCTTTATGCGCCCACTTTTAGAGATTGGTGCTCAGCGCCTTGCATCAGGTAAAGCACCACTATTCAATTCGCACATGTGGGATGGCTCAGCTGTTTCAATGGTTGAAAATATGAAGGTCTCTAAAGAGATGTTAACAATGTCGATCGCCGCTCGAACAATTCTTGAGATTGAAATCGGTGTTGTTGGTGGAGAAGAAGATGGTGTTGAAGCAAAACACGATGCCAAGCTTTATTCAACCCCAGAGGATGCGTTACTAACAGTCGAGACACTTGGTACCGATACCCGCTACTTAGTAGCCGCGACATTTGGAAATGTCCATGGAGTGTATAAGCCGGGTAACGTGGTTTTACAGCCAAAGATTCTGGCTACATTACAAGAGGCAGTATCGAAGAAGCTTGGTCTACCAGCGGAGAGTAAGCCTATGGACCTTGTTTTTCATGGTGGTTCGGGCTCTCTGCTTTCAGAGATTCGCGAATCATTAGATTACGGTGTCATTAAGATGAACATCGATACTGATACCCAGTACGCATTTACTCGCCCAGTTGTAGATCACATGCTCAAAAACTATGACGGCGTCTTGCGCATCGATGGAGAAGTTGGAAATAAAAAGCTTTACGATCCCCGTGCATGGGGTAAGGCAGCTGAAGCTGGAATGGCTGCACGTGTTGTGCGTGGCTGTGAAGATCTTCGTTCGACCGGCACTTCATTACTCAAGTAATCTCTATCTAGAAAGGCTCTACCAATGCCTGCACTTGTTTTGCTTGGCGCTCAATGGGGCGACGAAGGCAAGGGTAAAGCTACCGATTTACTTGGCGATCGCGTTGACTATGTTGTTCGCTACCAAGGTGGCAATAACGCTGGGCACACAGTTGTTATAGGTGATCAAAAGTATGCACTTCACTTATTACCATCTGGAATTCTCTCTCCCAATGTGATTCCAGTAATTGGCAACGGCGTCGTAATCGATCCAGGCGTTTTACTTGAAGAGATAAAAGGCTTAACCGAGCGTGGAATCGACTGCAGCAAGTTAGTAATCTCAACTAATGCTCATTTAATTACTCCCTATCACCGAACAATCGACAAGGTCTCAGAGCGATTCTTAGGTAAATCAAAAATCGGCACCACGGGTCGTGGCATCGGGCCCGCCTATGCCGACAAGATCAACCGCATAGGAATCCGTGTTCAGGATCTGTTCGACCCATCAATTCTGCGTCAAAAGATTGAAAGCGCCTTACGCGATAAGAACCAGGTATTAATCAAGGTTTTCAACCGCAAAAACATCGAAGTCGATGAGGTATTGAACGAGTATTTGGCATATGCCGAAATCCTGCGCCCATACGTTGCAGATACAGTTTTGCTTCTTGATCAAGCATTAAAGGCCGGAAAGCGTGTACTACTTGAAGGATCACAAGGCACATTGCTCGATGTTGATCATGGTACATATCCATTTGTGACCTCTAGTAATCCAACTGCAGGTGGCGCATGTACTGGTAGTGGTATCGGACCAACCAGGATCACTAAAGTTATTGGAATCGTGAAGGCGTATACGACGCGCGTTGGTAGCGGACCCTTCCCAACAGAACTCTTTGATAAAGATGGCGAGGCGCTGCAACGCATCGGTGGAGAAGTCGGTGTGACTACAGGCCGCGCACGTCGCTGTGGATGGTATGACGCGCCCATCGCACGTTATGCGGTGCGTGTAAATGGTTTAACTGACTTCTTCTTAACAAAGTTAGATGTCTTAACTGGCTGGGAAAAGATTCCAGTATGTGTTGCCTATGAGATTGATGGCAAGCGCGTTGAAGAGCTTCCAGCCTCACAGAGCGATTTCCACCACGCTAAGCCGATTTATGAATATCTGCAGGGTTGGAGTGAGGATATTACGAAGGCGCGAAAACTCAGTGATCTTCCAAAAGCTGCGCAAGAGTATGTCGCTTTTTTGGAAAAGATTTCAGGGGCGCCAATAAGTGCGATCGGTGTAGGCCCGGGCCGCTATGAAACAATCGTCGTAACGGATTTCATCTAACAATGAAAATCCTCCTAGTCGGAAGCGGCGGGCGCGAACACGCCCTTGGACTAGGTCTACAAGCAGATCCTGATTGCACATCACTTCATGTTGCACCAGGTAATCCAGGGATCGCCGAGTTTGCACAGTGTCACGCGATCGATATAACGAGTAACGCACAAATCGTTGCCCTGGCGCAGGAAATCGCTGCGGACTTAGTTGTCATTGGCCCTGAAGTTCCACTAGTTAATGGAGTTGCAGATGATCTGCGTAGATTAAAGATTGCAGTATTTGGGCCATCAAAGGCGGCAGCCCAGTTAGAGGGATCAAAGACTTTTGCTAAAGAGGTTATGTCTGATGCCGG
>CAXNDE010000065.1:0-4951 GCA_964201135.1 Candidatus Planktophila sp. | reverse complement strand
GGTTATCAATCATTAATTTTGCAGGAACTGCGCGCACTGATGTAGCAGTTGGAACTGAAAGTGAAGCTTCCATACTTTGCACAACACGGGCAGAAACTCCACGGATAACTTCAAGAGTTGACGCGCTTGGAGTACTTAAAACTGGTGCTGGTTTCACAACTGGATCAGCTGGCTTTGGTTGTGGCGCTGCACTCTCGCGAACAATTGGCTGAACGTGAGGAACTGGCGCAGAAGTTTCAACAGGTGGAACTGGTTGTGGAGCTGGAGCTTTTTTCAAAGCTTTTGGGACAGGTGGAACACCCTTTGAAACTGGAGTGGAAGATGCAGAAGCTGTAGCAGGAGAACCTGGTTTATTGTTTTTAAAATACTCAACCCATGCAGGGTCTACAGAAGAAGGATCCTGCAGATAATGCTCGTACATTTCATCTACGAGCCAATCATTTGCACCAAAATCCTGTGCCGACACTGGCGAGCTCCTTCTTGGCGTGAATATAAGATAAGCCTATCGGCAGGACTCAGGTGCTCTGAGCGTGCAAATGCGCCTCATGGCGCGAGATAGGCCACATTAGGCGGGAATTCGGCCTACAGACAGAGATAAAAAAACTAATGAGGGCTACTCAGGAATCGCACGCAGCGCAGCGCCCAAAGTAGCAGCTGCCAAGACAGCTAATGGAACTGCAGCTACCCATAGGCCTGCCTGGACTTGATAAGAGACAACTCCAAGGGCGATTAAATTTGCAAGAACTGCAGGGGCGCGACCAAAGTATCTCCCACGACGATAGCCAATCGCCGCCGCCACTAATCCACCACTACCAAGTGCAATGAAAAGTAGAACGCCGAGCAAGGGCAGAAATTCAAAACTATCGGCGGTGATAGTTAAGACAAGTAACCACACGCCGAGTGCTGCGAGCACAACGGCTTCAGTAATGAGTAGGGATGCCACTACTGCGCGGGCCTTTGCCGCTTTGGAAGGATCCTGTGCCATGGAAGAGAGATTAACCCATATTGGAGGGCGCAGCCCACTCTTTTCGCACGATGGAATCCATGACTCGCAGACACATTTAGCGGCTCCACCGTTTTTCTATGAGCAGTTACGGCGTCAAGTCGCACTTTCGTTGCGCACGCAGATCAGTTTTAGCGCAGTTAAAATTACTTTCACACCTCACACCGTAGATGGAGAGAGCCACCAAGTAGGTGCTGAAGATATTCTGCGCTTCTCCTGCGAGCTGCGTAGCTTGATCAGAGGTTCGGAGTGCATTGGCCGCTTAGGCATTAATGAGTGCGTGGTTCTCATCAGCGATGGCGAAATCGCTGCGCAGCAGTTGATGGCACGCCTGTATTCGTCTCCATCACTCTCGGTCAATCACACCCTCCATATATCGCTTTCAATGGTTACATCGATCCGCGGTGAGAGTGGGCTAGAGCTACTTAATCGATTAGATAAGGCGAGTTTATCCACGCATTGATTGGCGCACGACCGTAACTGTCAGTGGCAGACCTAGGTTTCCCACATGGACCTAGATATAGATATTACCTTCGGTGCAATCGCACCCTTCATGAGCGACCCAACCATTGAAGAGATATGGATTAACTCTCCCGAGCGTATATTTATTGCGCGCTCTGGTAAGAGTGAGTTAACCAATCTCCTGCTGACCTCTGAGGATGTACGCAACATCGTTGAACGCGCACTGATGTGGAGCGGTCGCCGCTTAGATCTTTCGCATCCATTCGTCGATGCACGCCTGCCCGATGGCAGCCGTTTGCATGTTGCAATCCCTGAAATCACAGCCCAACACTGGGCAGTTAACATTCGAAAGCACTTAATGCGCAACTTAGGTATCGATGACTTAGTCGAACGCGGCGTGATGTCACCATTTATTGCAACGGCACTGAAGAATTGTGTACGAGCTGGACTAAATATCTTAGTGAGCGGTGGTACACAGGCCGGCAAAACTACAATGCTTAACGCTTTAGCTGGTGCAATCCCACGCACAGAGCGTGTAGTAACAATTGAAGAGGTATTTGAACTCAGCCCACAACTGCCCGATGTTGTTGCACTGCAAACGCGCAGTGCCAACTTGCAGGGCGAAGGAGAGATTCCACTACGGCGTTTGATAAAGGAGTCACTGCGTATGCGCCCATCACGAATTATCGTCGGTGAAGTCCGCGAAGCCGAGGCGTTAGATCTGCTAATCGCACTGAATTCTGGCCTGCCTGGCATGGGTACCTTGCATGCAAATTCTCCGCGCGATGCCATTATCAAACTGCAGACGCTGCCTCTTTTGGCCGGTGAGAATATTTCCCATAAATTCATCGCACCGACTGTTGCATCGGCCTTTGATTTAATCGTGCACGTATCACTTGATCAAAGTGGAATGCGCCGTATTAAAGAGATATCTGCACTCACTGGACGATATGAAAATGACCGCGCTGAGATTGAAACTCTGTGGTCGTGGAATGGAAAGGATTACGACCGCGGAATCGGCACACTTCCTCATGCCGACAAGTTCGCGGCGATCGGTGAACCTCTTGCCTCTTGGTGGCGTCAATGAAGATTAAACTCCGCACCGCTGCATTTTCATCGATCGCTATTGCACTCATTTATCTAGCAACTAATGCGGCAACGATTGCACTCGCCTTTGGTGCACTCGTTGCTGGAATAACCTTCGTTACGTTGCGTAGCAAGAGTTCGCATAATGAATCAGCGCTTATCGCAGCTTGGCCAGAAGTAATTGATCACTTAATGTCTGGGATTCAATCAGGCCTCTCATTAACTGAATCACTTGCTGGGCTTTCAACTCGCGGCCCTGAAATCCTGCGGCCAGCATTCATTGAGTTCCGTAGCTCCCTCTATCGCCATGGCGATCTTGGTGAGGCAATTAATGAGTTAAAAGAACTCTTTCACCACCACGGCAGTGATCAGATTTTCGAAGCGCTATTAATCTCTAAGGCTCTAGGTGGAAGCGAGCTCCTGGCAATTCTTCGAACCCTAGGAGATTTTCTGCGCCAAGATCTAGCACTGCGCCGCGAAATTGAAGTCAAACATGGATGGATTAAAAACTCTGCACATCTCTCAGCAGCTGCTCCTTGGATTCTTCTTCTCTTGCTCTCTACTCAACCCAGCACAGCCGCTGCATATTCGACTCCGACTGGTGTGGCTATTTTAATTGCAGGATTACTCATGACTGCGATCGCATATATGTGGATGAATCGTCTGGGCCACCTACCCCAGACACCTCGTGTTTTTACAGGCACACACCAAGGGAGCCGATGATGTTTACAATCATTCTGATTGCAATGCTCTTTGCAATTCCCGGCGGAATACTCTTTGCCTTTGATTCTCAGGCAGATCCATTAAAAGAGTTAGAGCGTCGCGCTAAGTCGGCTGTATCGCAGACCCGCGATAAAAGCGGTATTCATCTTCGATTAGAAGAGCTTGGGCGTGGCACCGAGCGTGACTATCAAGGTTTTCGTATTCGCCAGTTTGGTTTCTGTGCAGCAAGTGGCACGATGGTGATGGTTCTACTTCTCGTCTCCAATCATTCACTCTTTACTGCTGTTCTTCTAGCGGGCCTTACCGGTGGCTTAGTTTTTGTAATAATCGATAGAGAGTTAACGGCGCAGATTAAAAGGCGCCGACAGATGATTGAGGCCGAATTTCCTGCAGTTGTCGAGATTCTCACGCTGGCGATAGCCGCTGGAGAAACTCCCATGAGTGCGATGTTGCGTATTGCAGATTCAGCAGATGGCGAACTATCAAAAGAGTTTGCAACAGTGATCACAGCTGTGCGCACTGGAGAACCACTACATACAAGTCTTGATGCGATGGGACGCCGCGTTAAATCTGTAATGATCCGTAGGTTTATCGATGCAATCGTTACGGCAACTCTTCGTGGTGCGCCATTAATTGAGGTCTTATCTCGCCATGCCGTAGAGGCGCGTGCTAATCAACGCAATATCATCATGAACGCCGCTGGCAAGGCTGAAATCTCCATGATGATTCCAGTGGTTTTTCTTATCTTGCCAATCTCAATTCTCTTTGCCCTATGGCCATCACTGACAAATTTGAACTTATTCGCAAGCTAATAACTTAGGCAGCACTCTCTTCTCGCTCTGACCCACTAGAGGTAGGAGAAGCAACCTCTAGTTGCACAGTAAGTGTTTGAATTGGCACGTTAACTTCGCGTGCTGCAACTTCGATCGCCGTTGGGCGACCGGCTTTGCGCTTGCGAGAAATAACACGACCATCTTCAAATAGCTCCGCGCCCCATACACCTGCTGGCTCCTTGCGAGATAGCGCACCCTCTAAACATTGTGTGCGCACGGGGCATCCACCGCAGAGCGACTTAGCTTCGGCAACGGCTAGTTCCTCTTCAGAGAAGAAAAGCTCAGGGTCTGCTGTATGGCATGGAAGATTAAATGAAGAGCCATCGCTATATGTGCCGGTTACGGCATCCAAACCGATCTTCTCATCTGCCCAGCCTGGTACTAGTAGTTCGCTGAAGAGAACGCTCATCGTCCTCACCTCTTCTCTTTTTAGTTCGTTTGGTCTGTTTGGCTAACGTTTGTGCTGTTAGGTACTGCTCCGGTTGTTCCTCGTTAGTTTTAGTTCTCAGTAGTTAGTTCTATTCGGGTAATGAAAAAGGGCCCGAATCCTTTGTGGATTCGAGGCCCTTGGCTTCTTGTTCTTATTCGACTGTTATCGAGTAGAACCCCAAGTGGCCTCGTATCCGGCATAAAACGCTGCGTAGAATGCAGGCGTTGCGCTATGCCAAGATGCGCGCTTATTGGTATGGGTAGAAGGAATTACAGCAGCGGGCATGGCCTGTGCTGATACGAATGATGTCTTTGACATATCCGTTACTCCCTTTCCACTCATCCCCATTTCGCCAAGAAATGTAGGAATCGCAAGGGTAAAGCATTGGTTGAGGTTGGCGCAAGTTGATTAAAA
>CAXNDE010000064.1:0-5213 GCA_964201135.1 Candidatus Planktophila sp. | reverse complement strand
GCGCCAGAATCCAGTTTCTGAGCCACCCGGACGCAGGATTTCTCCCTCTTTATCTAAGATCCATGAACGTGAGTAGTAGTTTAAAAAAGGGCGTCCATCGTGGTTAAAGACAACCTCTTGTGCAAACTCAAAGGGCTCAATATTTGGATACTCGCCCCGACCTTTACCGCGCCAGGTACCAACCATCCAGGCAAGTGGATTTAAATCGGCGTGCAGACCTTCAGGAATCGTAAAGACCATTTATGGGCGACCTCTAAATCGTGGCGAGCGTCTGGCCTGTGATTGGCGGCCACGAAATGCATAAATAATGAGCGCCACACCAAGTGCAATGGCAGCGATGCCAAGGATTATCGATGTAAATAACTCCATGGGCAAAGAATAGCGGTTAAACAATCACTTGCTGCGAGGCAGGAATCCCATCAACTGTAAGGATTGTATCTATCGGTGTATTTCGCTTAACGATTGCAAGGGCGATTGTGCCTAATTCGTGATGGCGCGCAACGGTACCGATAAAACCAACTACTACTCCATCGTTTTCAATCTTCGTGCCTTGCGCCGGAAAGCCAACATCGCTGCCATCTAGATGCAACATCACCAAGCGCCGAGGTGGGTTTCCTAAGTTAAATATCTTGGCCACGGTCTCCTGACCACGGTAACAACCTTTGTTCATGTGTACTGCACCGTTTAAAACACCGAGTTCATTTGGAATTGACTTGTGATCGGTCTCAAAACCAATTCGGGGGCGGTGCGCAGCAACACGTTCAGCATCAATTGCCCATGTTCCTACCTGTGTTGCAACAGCGTTAAAGGCCGCACTCGTTTGCGCGAGTTCGGCCCGTGGCACAAGAGCAAATGGACCACCGATATCGGTTGTAGCACCCGGTGCTCGCAATACTGCATACTCAGCTGTTGCATCGCGCACGTCAACGCGTAACATGAACTTCATTTTTGTTAAATATGTGAGCAGGACTGAAGAATAGCCAGGATCTAAAACTAGCCAGGTTGTTGCACCATCATCGACTAAGTTGAATTGATACTCGATATGGCCATGCGGATCTAAAATCATTGCAGGTTTCCAGATACCAACACCTAAGCCATTTAAGTATTGAGTTGTTAAATCATGCAGCCATTTCAGACGATCTGCGCCACCAACAGCGATGATATTTAAATGTGAGAGATCGGCCCAGGCACTGCCCGCAGCCAGAGCACGTTGTTCTTTAACGGGCTCACCAAAGTGCCACACAGCACCCTTATCAACACCATTTTCTACAACGACAGCACTCATTGGCAGGCCGTACATGTTCCGTAAATTGCAAAGTGAGTGACATCGGTTTTAAAACCATAATCATCGGCTAGTGAGCTAACAAAGTTTGCTGCAGTATCTATTGGTGCATCACCGATCGATCCACACTTTCCACAGACAAGATGCAGATGCGTCAGCTCTTCGGCTGCGTGATAAGTCGCACCACCATGTCCCAAATGCGTATGCACTACTAAGCCAACGTTTTCTAGGGTTTCAAGGTTGCGGTAGACAGTCGAAAGATTGATACCTGGATGTGTCAGACGAACTTTTTCGGCGATATCTTCTGGTGTTGAGTGCCCGAGCTCGCGTACTGCCGATAGAACAAGTTCACGTTGAGGGGTGAGGCGCAATCCCTTTTGGTGGAGCTCGTGTTTTTCGGACATGTGACTACCTTACGCGAAGAAGTAGCAAATAAACTTCGCAGCCGAGGCAAAAGTTAAATGCTGCATTCAAGAACGCTGCCGCCAGGGCAAAAGCAACCGCTGCCACAAAGAGTGGTGTGATACCGGTAAGAGATCCGGCCAGAGCAGCTAGCGCAAAGATAAGCCCAACGCTTTGAGCAAATTGAGGTGGGCGAATATCTTCAGTAGGAACTTCACCCTTAAGACGTGGCCTCACTACCTTCTTATAGATAAATGCATAGGGGGTGAACTGTGGCCCTTTAAATGCACCAATCGCGAAAACAATTGCCTGAAAAGTAATGAGCCACACGCTATGTGTAACAAGGGCCGTTGCAAGCACTGCCGTTGTGATGAACGCCCCAAAACGTGGGCCTCTAGCATCTATGGTTATAGACGTAACTCTTTTACTTAAAACTTTTGTCATGAGATTTTCCTTTGATAGTTGAATGGATAATTGTTTTTAAATTACAACAATTACATTCGACACAAAGAGCCAGCAAGGCGACCGAAATCAATAACACGGCGCTTGGTGAAATAACTGGCTAGAGACATGTACAAATAATAAAGAGTCGAGCCGATAAACGCTAGTTGCGAATTATTCGCGAATAGCCGCGAGCGCTGTAATGACTTGTTCGCGCTTAGGGGCTCCAACGGCGCGACCTACTTCAAGGCCACGTGAATTCAGAATCAACGTCGTTGGCGTACTCAAAATATTGAGTTGTCGCACAAGTGCTAGCTGAGCCTCTGCATCGACTTCGACATGGGCGACATCGCTCATGTCCTCCACAATATTTTCAAGTAAGAGCCGTGTGGCCCGACATGGCGTACAGAAGGCAGATGAGAACTGCAGCAGGGTTGCTCTCGATCCAAGGCCAGCCCCAATCATTGATTCACTAATAAGCAACTGCCCCGATTTGGCTTTAACTGTGCCGCGTGAGCGCTGATACCACAGCCCATATGCGCTAGCTAGCCCCAGGATGATCGCGAGTGGAAGCAATGTTTTCACGAGGGTAGTCTGTACCAATGGCCAAGGTGTTGCTACTAACAAACACTCATTTGGCGAGCACAGAAGTTCTACCTGCACTTGGCTTACTCGCACACCAGGTGCGCATCTTGCCAGCCGAGGCCAGTGTGTTGGTCGATGTCCCCGATGTGGATGTCGTCCTTGTCGATGCGCGCCGTGATTTACCTGGTGCCAAGTCACTGGCACGTTTGTTAGCAACTACAGGCCTTGGCTGTCCCATCATTGTTATTGCCACTGAGGGTGGCCTATCAGCTGTAAGCGCCGACTGGGGGGTCGATGATGTCATGCTCGATACATCAGGGCCCGCCGAAGTCGATGCACGTATCCGTATCACAGTTGGTAAACACCAAGTGATCATGGCACAGAGTGATCCACACTCTGGCGAAATCCGCACCGGTGATGTTGTAATCGATGAATCAAGTTATACCGCCCGGCTTAAGGGAAATGTTTTAGATTTAACATTTAAAGAGTTTGAACTATTGAAGTATTTAGCCCAGCACCCAGGTCGCGTATTTACTCGCGCGCAGTTGTTGCAAGAGATCTGGGGTTATGACTACTTCGGTGGCACGCGCACAGTTGATGTTCATATCCGTCGTCTGCGCTCAAAGCTTGGCCCTGAGTTTGAAGCCATTATCGGAACCGTTCGCAACGTTGGTTATCGCTTCACGATGCCTCATGGTGGCAAAGAGAGCTCCATTAACGAACGCGTATAAATGCGTCATATTTTAAAGATTCACCGAACGCTACAGGGGCCTATCCCTGATACCGATCATGGCTTTACTATCGAGACCTTTAACCCCACTTCACACAAACAGAGCTGGCTAGCTTTAAATAATCTGATATTTGCCGATCACCCCGATCAAGGTAACTGGGTGATGGAGGATTTAGAGAACCGCATGGCCGAACCCTGGTTTGATCCACAAGGATTCTTTCTTGCCACAGAAAATGAAGAGCTCATCGGAACCTGCTGGACCAAGATTCATCACGGCTTAGTCAATCAAGCACCCGTTGGTGAGTTATATGTTGTTGGCACTCATCCAGATCACCATGGCCATGGAATTGCCCGTGCTCTATCGATTAATGCCATGAACTACTTATCTAACAGGGGCATTAAAGATGCGATGTTGTATGTCGATGCCGATAATGAAAAAGCCCTCAAACTCTATGAATCCTTAGGCTTTAACTAGGCAAGAATCTCTTTTAACCCGCCAACCAAACGATCCACATCATCTTTAATCGAGTACGGGGCAAGACCTGCACGCAAGGCTCCAGAATCGCCAAGACCCAGTGTGCGAGATACCTCAAGGGCATAAAAGTTAGATGCCGGCAAAGTAACGCCCTTGCTCGCCATCGCTGTATAGATATCGGCGCTGCTATGGCCTGCACATGAAAAGTAAATCGTTGGTGTGCGGTGCTTGGCATGGCCGTACATAACTACACCTGGCAAGGCCTTTACTGAACTCTCTAAATACTCTAACAATCCATCTTCATATTTTTCTAGCGCATTCATTGAGTTAACGATTTTTTCACGGCGCGTAGTGCCATTACCCGGAGCCATCTCGGCAATGAAATCAATGGCTGCGATACAACCGGCCATAAGCTCATAGGGCAGAGTTCCAAACTCAAAGCGCTCTGGAACGGCACTTGTGGCAGGTAATAACTTGTCGTTATTAAGAGTTTCAAGAAGTGCTGGAGATGCTGCAAGGGCTGCGCAGTGTGGCCCCATTAACTTATAGAAAGAGAGGCCAAAGAAATCCGCCCCAATCTCTTTTGCGCTAATAGCGGCATGTGGAGTTAAGTGCACTCCATCGACGAAAAACAGTGCACCAACTTTATGGACTGCCACACCAATAGCCTTTAAATCTGGTCTTGTACCAATCGTGTTACCAGCACCTGTGACTGCAACTAACTTTGTCTTGGGTGATAAAACCGTTTCAACGGCTGCAACAGTTAGCTCTGATATTGCACTATCAAACTCAGCCCAGCGCACAGTTGCACCAACGGCCTCTGCCGCTTGAATCCATGGGCGGATATTTGAATCATGATCAAGGCGAGAGACAACGATTTCATCCCCTGGACCCCAGCTCTTAGCAAGTGTGCGCGAGAAGTCATAGGTGAGCTGTGTCCATGAGCGACCATAGACAACACCGCGAGGATCTACATCGATTAAATCGCCAACTGCTTGGCGAAAGCCCACCACAATCTCTTCAGCATTCTTTTCAGATTCAGTATTGGTGTTGCGGTTTGAAATCGGCTTAGTGATAGCGGCAGCAATGGCCGCTCCTACGACATCTGGCACTTGACTACCCCCTGGCCCACAAAAAAATGCAAGGCCAGTATTAAGTGATGGAAAGTGGGAGCGAATTCTTTCAACGTCATAGGTCATACCTGGCAGGCTAGCACTATGTGCAATTAATGTAGTTGAAATCAATTAGTTAATCCCATTAACTTCAAACCTCTAATCATGATTGTGGCTTGATTATTA
>CAXNDE010000063.1:0-5265 GCA_964201135.1 Candidatus Planktophila sp. | reverse complement strand
GAATGCGCAACGCAGGCCAAGAAGTTAGGCGCACATGTGTGGGCAGATGGCGGAGTGCGCCATCCGCGCGATGTTGCACTTGCCCTTGCAGCAGGTGCCTCACAGGTAATGATTGGATCTTGGTTTGCCGGTACATATGAATCCCCTGGAGATTTACAGAGTGATGTAAATGGCAAACTATTCAAAGAGTCATTTGGAATGGCATCTGCGCGCGCAGTTGCAGCACGTACAACGGGTGAAGATGCCTTCGATCGCGCACGCAAATCCCTATTTGAAGAGGGGATTTCAACATCGCGCATGTATTTAAACCCCCAACGCCCAGGCGTTGAGGATCTACTCGATGAAATTATCGCTGGTCTGCGCTCATCATGTACATATGCAGGTGCTAGCACACTTGATGAGTTTGCAGAGCGGGCGGTAGTCGGGATTCAATCATCGGCCGGTTATGCCGAAGGCCGCCCACTACATTCTTCGTGGGGTAGTTAGACATATGTCGAAGCCAACAATCATTCTTGCAACCAGTAACGGAGTCGGGATGGGCCACCTTGCACGCGCAAGTGCTGTGGCTTTAGCCCTTAAAGATGTAGCCAATCCGATCATCGTTTCAATGGCCGGGGGTATTGCAGAGATTCCATCGTTTATGGGCATTCGCTGCGAATATATTCCTGGGCGCGATCGCTTATGGATGTCTCGTGAAAAGTGGGATAAGTATCTGCGTGATCGCTTACTTGCACTTATCGATGAAACAGGTGCACAGGTTCTATCCTTCGATGGCGTTGTCCCTTACCCAGGTGTGATTGCAGCCAAGAATGCCAATCCGGCATTAAAACTCGTTTGGGTTCGACGAGGTCTGTGGCAGAAAAAACCCCAGCGTTTTATCTTAGGTTTACAAGCGGCAATGATGGACATAATTATTGAGCCCGGTGATATCGCACGGGCATACGATTTTGGCCCAACTTCAAAGCGCAAAGAGGCCGTATTGACTTCACCAGTCTCTCTTTTTAGAAAAGAAGATGCGCTATCACGCGACGATGCTCGTAGAGCTCTTGGTTTAGATTTGAATCGCCCTGTTGCATTAGTGCAGTTGGGTACTGGCGATAGCGATGTAAATCATAAAATGGAGGCCGCCCTCGAAGGTTTAATTGGTTGGAAAGATCTGCAGGTTATTCTAACGAAAGCACCAATAGATAAAGATGGTAAATCACTTGCACCTACCGGCTTAGATATAAAGACTGTGCGCTATTTCCCACTTGCACGGGTCCTACACGCATTCGATGCCGGAATATGTGCTACCGGATATAACGGAGTGCATGAGCTATTGCCGGCGCAAGTACCGACGGTCTTTGTATCAAATATCCGTGGAACCGATGATCAAGAAGCACGAGCTCGCTGGTGTCATGATTTTGGATATGCTTTACGCGCAGATCAAAGCGATTTGAATGATATTACTGCAACTGTTAAGAGGCTCCAAGATCCACTGGTTCGCGCCCAGTTATCGGCACAGTGCGCCCAGCTACCCAATACAACCGGTGGTGCTGAGATCGCCGAAATACTATGTAAGTTAGCAATAACGGAGAAATCAACACGTGCCAAAGATTTAACTTTCAAGCGCTTAATGCTCCAAGACCATTTTAATCGTGGCCTGCGCCATGTAGCCAATCTTGGGATTCGACGGCTGGCCCTTGTCTATCGCCACTTTTACCCACACAAAAATCGTGAGGTGGTGAAGGAGAGTCCACCAGTCTTTGGTGATTCAACTGAATCCGAAAAACTACGTGAATTAATCACATCATCGAATCGTTTTGAACATTTAATCTCGGGTTCATCCCCTGCCTATCTCATTCGGCGTAAAGAGATTGCACAAGAGGCGTATGGTAAGCCTGTGGAAATTGTGCAGCGATGAATCTACGAACCTGGGTTAAGAGGACTCCAGCCGGACGCCTATTTTGGCGTGTATTTATTGGCTCCTTGGGTGGTGGCATCACTGTTCTTGGTGCGATATTCCTTATTGCGCCAGGTCCTGGAGTCTTAGTTCTACTTGCAGGTCTTGGAATCTTGGCCACAGAGTTTGCCTGGGCCGGCCGTGCGATGGAGAAAACTAAGTCAGTGGCTAAGTCTGCAGTCGAAAAAACAGGACTTCCGCTGTGGGTTAAGTATTTTGTTGTAGCAGGCACGGCCGTAGCTTCAATAATCGCAGTGCTTATTTATTACTGGCGCTAAAATTAAAAGCGGGAGCGAATCTCCCAGAGATCTTTAAAAGCTGGATTGAATAACGTGCTCGATAAATATTCAACACCACTGGAGCCACCAGTACCTATCTTGTGACCAATAGTTCGCTCGACCATCTTCACATGGCGATAGCGCCACTCCTGGATTCCTTCATCTATATCTAATAGCCTCTCACATACAGTTGCACTTTCAGGATCATTGCGGTGAATATCTAGCAAGACATCTTGAACGCGTAGGTTTGCTTCATAGGCAGTGCTTCTGTCCCGGCCGAGTACATCAGTTGGAATCGCATGGCCACGCTTAGCTAAATACGCAAGCGCTGAATCATATACAGAGTTTCCTGAAGTAATAATTGCAATTTCAGCTTGGATATCTGGTGGCAAGTGGGCGGCCATTTTACTATCGCGTCGGCCTAGAAGGGCTTCGACTTTTCTAAATTGTGCTGATTGGAAACCACTAGATGATGATAAATATGAGCGAAAAGCATTGAACTGTAGAGGCGTCATAGTCTCTAAAATATCTATCTGAGCTACACAGACCTTCATGATCGTACGGATACGTCCAAGAATTGCCAGTGAATAATGAGTATCACCAGACTCCATAGAGCGCTGGGCCTGCATGAACTCATGGATTAACTCTTTGAACCAAAGTTCGTATGTTTGGTGGATGATAATAAAGAGCATCTCATCGTGTTCGGGCCCAACTGATAGTGGGCGCTGCAGGCTGAGTAGTTCATCGACTGCCAAGTAGGAGGTGTATGTCATTGCTGAATCGAAGTTATTCTCGCTCATGTGACTCGTGAACCACTCTCTTGTACCTCTTTATAGCGGCCAGATGCCACTAAGTCGCGCAGTCGATCAAAGCCATCCCAGACCTCAACATAAGAGGTTGGAAGCGGTGAGATTGCAAGGCGTATTGAGTTGGGCGCTCTGAAATCTGGGAACACATTCGATATCTTACGCAGAGCCAAACAAATTTGTGCCGCATCTGGATGCATTAATGAAACATGCCCACCACGCTCATATGCCGTGCGTGGAGTTTGTAACTGCACGCCTAAGGGCGCTAACCAAGCATCATGTAAGTCAATCATCAACTGAGTACCAGCAGCAGCCTTTTTAGCTATCTCTGAAATACCAGCCCGACTTATCATGGTGAAGCCAGATTTAACTGAACGCATCCCCATAATCGGAGGTGTTGCTATTTGAAAGCCACGAATTCCAGCTGCCTTTTCAAAGATTGGGCCCATTTCGAATTGTGCCCCTTGCGCAAACCAGCCCTGAATCGGAACCTGTAGCTCCTTTTGAACTCTTGTGCTGACATATAACCACCCAGGTGCACCTGGTCCAGAGTTTCCATATTTATATGTACAGCCAACGCAGAGATCAGCCCCACTGGCATCTAAATTCATTTCGATAGATCCGATGGCATGGCTTGCATCCCAAACGACTAAAGCACCAACGGCACGCACTTGATCTGTAATAGATTTTATGTCGTTACGTGCACCTGAGCGGTATTGGATAACTTCTAGAGTCACTAGCGCAACATCATCGTTGAGATACGGAGCTAAAACATCTGTAGTGATTCGCTCATGGGTAGCAACATTAGGGTTTTCGTTATCAATAATGACGAGGTTTAAATCAAACTGCTTGGCAATTCCATCGAGAATATATCGATCGGTAGGAAAATTTGCGGCGTCGGTAATAATCGTCTTTCGTCCTGGTCTGGCGTGAATTGCAGCAAGACAGAGTTGATAAAAATTAACTGATGTCGTATCGCAGATAAGCACCTGGCCTGGGCCTGCGCCTAAAGCCGAAGCACCTAATAAATCACCAGTAGGCTGTGCCTCATCGACCCAATGCCCCCAACCAGATACGAGTTCATCTCCCCACTCGTGCGTTAGAAAGTGGTTAATTGATGCAACCGTGGCAATGGGCATGCGGCCAAGTGAGTTTCCATCTAAATAACACATCTGCGGATCTGAGACCACAAACTCTGCTTTAAAATGGGCTAGTGGATCGTTTCTATCGAGCTCTAACGCGTATTCGCGGTCAGTAACGTTCATGGATGAAAGGTACGCTCTCCCATCATGGCGCGCAACGTAGTAAATATCGAAGAGGTCTCAAAGGCCTTTGATATAAAAGAGTTATTAATAGGCGTCTCACTTGGTGTATCTGAAGGTGATCGAATCGGAATCGTTGGCCGAAATGGATCTGGCAAGAGCACGTTAATGAAGGTTATCGCAGGCACTGAATCTCCAGACTTGGGACGCGTAACAAAATCCAATGCCGCTCGTATCGGAATTCTCTCTCAGGTTGATTGTGAAAATCCTGAAAGCACAGTTGGTGAAGTCGTCTTGGGAGATACGGCAAAACACGAGTGGGCAAGTGAGCCAAATATCCGTGAAGTATTTACCGGTTTGTTTGGCAGTTTTGATGATCATATTTTTGATCGTAAATTTGGCCAACTATCTGGTGGAGAACGCCGTCGCGTTGGATTAGCAAAGCTTTTAATCAACGAACTTGATTTAATTTTACTTGATGAGCCAACTAATCACTTAGATGTTGAAGGCGTAGCCTGGCTTGCAAGCTACATAAACGCTCGCAAAGGCTTAGCCATTACGGTGGTGACTCACGATCGTTGGTTCTTAGATGCCGTTACGGATAAAACCTGGGAAGTTGTCGATGGAAAAGTTGAAGAGTACGAAGGCGGCTATAGCGCATTTGTCTTAGCCAAGGCCGAGCGCGCTCGCCAGAGCTCGGTTATGGATGCCCGTCGTAATGCTCTAGTGCGAAAAGAGCTCGCATGGCTGCGCCGAGGAGCACCTGCGCGCACAACAAAGCCCAAATTTCGAGTAGATGCTGCAAATGTTTTAATTGCTGGTGAGCCCGAACCACGCAACCAAGGTGAACTTCTTAAATTTGCTCTCAACCGTTTAGGTAAAACCGTTTACGAAGCACACCATGTCCAAGTTAAGCTTGGTGATAATGAGTTAATTAACGATCTCTATTGGAACATTGGCCCAGGAGATCGCATCGG
>CAXNDE010000062.1:0-5588 GCA_964201135.1 Candidatus Planktophila sp. | reverse complement strand
GGTATTCGCATTCCATACGAGCCAGCTGGCGAATCAACATAGATAGCCCGTGCCAGAAAACTGTAGTTGCCAGTCGTCGTTTGATTGGGATCTGTTACAACTTGGGCGATTATCTCTACCGATTGACCGTATAACTGAGCGATCTGCGAATTGGCTAGAGAGGCCTCACGCAGTGACATCACCGCCGAACCAATGAGTAGCGCAGTAATAATTACCGTAAAACGAAACTTGCGGCTAATTAATGAGAGAAACGTTAGCGCAAGAGCGGCGACACTGATCCGCCATGGTGGGCTAGCACTTTGGAGCAGTGCGCCGAGCCAGATAGCTGCGCCAACTGCGATCGCTCGATAATCGGCTAAACGCGGAGTTTGCTTTTGATTATTGCGAATTTTGCTGTACCTATTCCGCTCACTTTTTGGAGATCCTCTACCGTTGCAAATGGGCCATTAACTTTTCGATACTCGATAATTCGCTTAGCGATTACCGGTCCAATGCCATCGAGTGAATCTAACTGCGCCGCGGTTGCGCGATTAACATTGATTGGGCCGCTATGGACTCTCTTGGATACGCGCTTTCCAGCACTATTTAAAACCGTAGCATCGACATAGATCTGTTCACCATCAGATAAAACACGAGCCAAATTAATCGTCGATAGATCAGCACCTGGCGCCGAATCCCCCGCGGCCTTAATTGCATCGATAACACGCGAGTTAGCTGCCAGCGTATAGACACCAGGCTTGGTAACGGCTCCAGTTACATCTACCAATATCTCTGGGGCAGCGATTTGCACTGCAACTATTGGAGGTGCAACAACCTCGTGGCTATTGCCACCAACAACGATGAGTGATGAGAAAACAATGATCAGTGCGCCAAGGATGAGTAGGGCGCGTTTTTGTATATGTGAATAGTGGAGTTCGTACCACCAGTTGCTGATGCGTTCAAAGGCTTGAGTTATGTTGGTCATGCACCTGATTCAAGCGTGCCGACCGTACCTGCTCTTACTTACTAGGGCTTAACTGTTGATAACGATGTTTACGATCTTAGGTGCTCGCGTAATGATCTTGGCAACGGTTACACCTTTGAGCGCATCTACTATCGCTGGCAGGGCTAATGCTTTGGCCTCAAGCTCTGCATCGGTAATAGTTGGGGTAACATCCAGGCGATCTTTAATCTTGCCGTTGATTTGAACTACTGCAGTAATCGCATCGGCTACTAAAAGCTTCGGATCAACTGCTGGCCAGCCGGCAAGTGCTACTGAAGGTTTATGGCCTAAGCGCGCCCACATCTCTTCGGCGGTAAAGGGGGCGACCAGGGATAACATAATTGCAATAGCTTCAACGGCCTCGCGCACTGCAGGATCGGCCGATCCTGGGCCTGAGTCGATTGCTTTGCGTGTTGCATTGACGAGCTCCATCACACGGGCAACTGCGACGTTAAAACGAAATGATTCAACGGCAAAATCGGCATCGTGCAGAGCCTTGTGCGTTGCTTTGCGAAGTGAGATCTCACCAGTTGAGAAATCAACACCGGGTGTACTTCTCACATCACCTGAAAGGCGCCAAGCACGCGATAAAAACTTAACCGATCCCGATGGTGAAACATCTGACCAATCAACATCATCTTCAGGAGGGCCGGCAAAGACCATCGATAAACGGATTGCATCGACGCCGTGGTGTTCTAACTCATCCGATAAACGAACGAGATTGCCGCGGCTCTTCGACATTGCCGAACCATCCATGACGACCATTCCTTGATTTAATAAACGCGTAAATGGCTCGTTAAAATCGAGCATTCCAATATCGTTTAAAACTTTAGTAAAGAAGCGGCTATACAAAAGGTGCAAAATCGCATGTGTTACACCACCGACATATTGATCAACAGGCAGCCATGTCTGTATATCTTTCTTTGAAAATGGCTCGGAGTGATTAGCCGATGAGGGATAGCGCAGGTAGTACCAAGAAGAGTCGACGAATGTATCCATAGTGTCGGTATCGCGCTTAGCATCACCTGCACACTTCGGGCATTTCACATTGACCCAATCGGTTGCAGCACCTAGCGGTGAAGTTCCCTTTGGTTTTAAATCCAAACCTTCAGCATGTGGCAGAGTGATAGGAAGTTGATCGGCAGGCACTGGGAGTTCACCACATTTGGGGCAGTGAATAATTGGAATCGGTGTGCCCCAATAACGCTGACGTGAGACTAGCCAATCGCGCAGACGATAGTTACGTGCAGCTTTACCAAGTCCATCTCTTTCAAGCGCAGCGTTTATCGCTGCAATTGCACCATCTTTGTTCATGCCATTGAGGGCACCAGAGTTAACTAATAGGCCATCACCACTGGTTGCGACACCGCTGATATTCGGATCCTCTTCTCCCGTTTCAACAACAACAACTACAGGTAGTTTCATCGCGCGAGCAAAATCTAAGTCGCGTTGATCATGTGCTGGCACGGCCATAATTGCGCCTGTTCCGTAATCGGCTAAAACATAATCACTTGCCCAAATCGGAATTTTGGCAGCGTTGACTGGATTGATTGCATAGCGATTTAAAAATACACCAGTCTTTGGTCGATCAGTTGCAAGGCGATCGATATCACTATCTGCCTTAATCTTTTCAAGATATGTTGCAAACTCACCTTCAACCCCTGAGCCAACTGCCAATTCGGCCGCTAACTCACAATCGGGGGCAACGACCATAAAAGTTGCGCCAAATAAAGTATCAGGACGTGTTGTGTACACCGTGACGGGTTCAGTACGGCCCTCAATTACAAATGAGACGTTGGCACCGGTTGAACGTCCAATCCAGTTGCGCTGCATCATTAAGACTTTTTCAGGCCATTTACCTTCAAGTTGTGCCATATCATCGAGCAAACGATCGGCGTAATCAGTGATCTTGAAATACCACTGATTTAACTTCTTCTTAGTAACTGCCGTATCACACCGCTCGCATTCACCTGCAACTACTTGTTCGTTAGCTAAAACAGTCTGACAACTTGGACACCAGTTAACGGCTGAGTCTTTGCGATAGGCAAGCCCACGCTCATATAACTGCAAGAAGAGCCATTGGTTCCATCTGTAATATTCGGGGTCACACGTGTTAAAGACACGATCCCAGTCAAATGAACATGCAAAACGGCGCATTGATGCTTTCTGTACTGCAATGTTTTCATAGGTCCAAATCTTCGGATCTTCATTGCGCTTGATTGCAGCATTCTCTGCCGGTAAACCAAATGCATCCCAAGCAATTGGATGCATCACATTGAAACCTTTTTGAATCCAGTATCGAGCGATTACATCGCCGAGTGCATAGGCCTCGGCATGGCCCATATGTAAATCACCCGATGGATAAGGGAACATATCCAAGACATATTTCTTAGGGCGTTTGTCATCGCTGCGACCGGATTTAAATGGTTGTATCTGATCCCAAACTGGCAGCCATTTTTCCTGCACGTAGGCGAAGTCATATGCCGCGTGCGCCTCGTTTGTACTATCTATATTCATACGTGGAGCTGAGGGGATTTGAACCCCTGACCCCCTGCATGCCATGCAGGTGCGCTACCAGCTGCGCCACAGCCCCAATCAATCGGGAAGTGCAAACCCTACCGCATGGATTACGCGCTAGTTGCGCCACTTTCTTCACCATAGACGGGCTCTGGGATAGAGCCGGCATTATGTTCGATTAAATTCCATTGACGTGTATTGCGTTCGAGGATTGACCATGATGCATTTGAAAGTCCGCCAATTACACCCCAGTGTGAAAGTGGAAGTTGCAACAGATCACCTAGGACACAGCGCGCAGTGCCTCCATGCGTTGCAACAACTAGTAACTGATCTGTTTTGCCTTCAAGCTCTTGCATAATTACACCCACTGCGCGTGCCGCTACTTCGCTGCGTTTTTCACCTGTTGTACCGGCAGGGTTGTCATCGCCATCAATCCAGCGAATAAAATTTTGAAAGTCTTCGGCGCGATTCTCTGTTCCAGTTTTACCCTCCCATAAGCCGCCATTCGTCTCGCGCAGATTTTCATGAGTAGTAATGCTGAGACTAACGAGATTTGCTAAAGCTTGCGCGGTTTCGTGTGCACGACTCAAGTCACTGGAAATAATCGCTGTTGGATTCATGCCCGCTAATATTTCAGCGGCATGTTGGACTTGGTAACGGCCAACCCCATTGAGCGGAATATCCGAGTGACCTTGAAAACGGTTAACCAAATTCCAATCAGTTTGGCCGTGACGCCATAAAAGTACGCGATTACCGGCCATGTACTGCAGCTGCTTTCACGGCATCTAAATCAATTATTGGACAGTCGTTCCATAAGCGATCGAGCATGTAGTACTTACGAAGTTCAGTACTTTGAATATGAACAACTAAATCCGAGTAATCAAGAAGAATCCATTCGGCCCCTTTTTCACGGCGTGCAGGTTTTTCCCCGATAGCGATTAACTGACGCTCAACCTCATCGGCAATTGCACCTACCTGTGCAACATTTTGCCCAGTTGCAATAAGAAAAACCTCGCTCAGGACTAATTGATCAGATAAATCGATAGCGATTAGATCAGTTCCGATTTTTTCGATTGCTGCAGCTGCCGCCGCTTGTGTGATCTCTAGAGTGCGTGCGCTAATTGTCATAGAGCGTATTCTCGCGCATAAATGTTGCAACGATTTCCGGTACATCTGCGCTCAAACCGGCGCGAACTGCAGTAGCCGATACATCCAGAGCTGCAATATCGATGCCATGTGCGGGGAATCCAGGACGATTAATACAGATTATTGAGACCATCGTGTGCAGCTCATCGGCGCGATGCCATTGATCGATCTTTGAATATGCATCGGCACCCATAATCAGAAAAATCTCATCGTCAGGGTAGGTACTTCGTACGGCTTCAACGGTATCGATTGCATAGCTGGGCCCATCGCGCAAAATCTCAATCGGATTGACCTCAACATGGGATGAGATATCTGTGGGTAGCGTTGAAATCGCTAGCTGACACATTGCGCGGCGATTGGCACCAGAGGCCATCGGTGCATTGCCTCGAAGAAGTGGCTGGCCAGCCGGGACGAGAATTAAGCGATCAATAATCTTCTTTTCAATCAGTTGGCTTATTACATGCAGATGACCGTTATGAATCGGATCAAATGTTCCGCCGTAAATACCAACTCGGGACAAATTAATCCCGGTCTAAGCGAAGTGCTAAGTAAAGAAAGAGGACAAGAATTCCAAAAGTTACGAGGCCATAGGCATAGGCCGGCATTGGAAGTTCGCGAAGGCTCTCAGCAGATAAGTTCGTCATGGCCAAATCCTACTACCTGCCCGCTAGCAATTCTTTAAATCTGGCTTCATCGATCACTGGGACGCCGATTTCCTGTGCCTTAGCTAACTTTGATCCAGGATCTCTTCCTACTAATACATAGTCGCTCTTGCTTGAAACAGCCGATGCCGCTTTACCTCCGTGGGCGATAATCGTCTCTGCAATAGAGTCGCGGGTATAACTTTCCAATCCTCCAGTAACCACGAAGGTTAATCCCGCAAGCGTCTGTGGAAGTTGTGCAATCACCTCTTGCCGAACGCGCACACCTGCTGCAGACCATT
>CAXNDE010000061.1:0-5900 GCA_964201135.1 Candidatus Planktophila sp. | reverse complement strand
TCCGAGCCTCTGAATCAAGTTGCCATTGTTCTGGATGGGCTTGTGGTTTCATCACCACGTATCAACGAGCCAATTCCATCTGGAAATGCACAGATCACCGGAAGCTTCACACAGCTTGAAGCTCAAGATCTTGCCAATGTTCTAAAGTACGGTGCTCTACCACTTGCATTTGATCGCGGCGAAGTCCAACAGATCTCACCTACGCTGGGCGCCGATCAACTCGATGCTGGCTTAATCGCGGGTGGACTCGGCATGCTCCTTGTATTCCTGTACTCACTTCTTTACTACCGAGGACTTGGTCTTGTCACTGTCGGCTCCCTTCTTGTGGCAGGCTCATTTGTCTATGTCTTTTTCCTACTTCTTGGACAGTGGATTGGTTTCACGCTGACTTTGGCGGGAATTGCCGGTGCGATCGTTGCGATCGGTGTTACGGCCGACTCATTTATCGTCTATTTCGAACGTATTCGAGATGAGCTACGAGAGGGCAGGTCGCTGCGCACAGCCGTTGAAACTGGTTGGACTCGTGCTCGTCACACGATACTCGTAGCCGACTTTGTCTCCATCATCGCCGCGGCTCTTCTCTACTTCTTTGCTGTCGGTGGAGTTCGTGGATTTGCATTTACATTAGGGCTCACAACACTGGTCGATTTACTAGTTGTCTTTACCTTTACCAAACCTCTAGTAACAATTCTTGCTCGATTAAATTTCTTCGCTTCAGGTCACGCACTCTCTGGCTTCTCAGCTAAGAGCACCGGAACCCTGCCAGTAACAAAGGAGGCATAAGTAATGTCAAAGTTCTCAGGTATTGGTGGCCGTCTCTATCGCGGTGAAACATCTATCGATTTTATTGGTAAGCGACGTCGTTGGTATTCGATATCAGCGCTATTTATCTTGTTATCCATTGCCGCATTAAGTTTGCAAGGTCTGCACTTAGGTATCGAGTTTAAGGGAGGCTCATCCTTTACCGTTACTAAGGCAGGTGCATCGATTGCCGATGCCCGCGCAGCAGTTGATTCAGCCGGGGTCCCTGGCGAGATTATCGTGCAAAATATCGGCAGCAATAAAGTTCGTGTACAGACAGCGGCTCTTAATTCCGCGCAAAATAACGCGGTCCAAGATGCACTAGCTAAACAGTTTAAAGTTTCCGTCGAATCAATTGACAGTCAGATAATTGGACCTTCGTGGGGTAAAGAGATCACACGTAAGGCTCTCTACGGGTTATTTGGTTTCCTTATCTGCGTGATGCTTTATCTTGCAATGGCATTTGAACCCAAGATGTCGGTCGCGGCGATCGTTGCAGTTATACACGACGTTTTTATCACCGTTGGAATTTACGCACTGGTTGGCTTCGATGTCACACCTGCTACGGTCATTGGTTTCTTAACGATTCTGGGTTACTCCCTCTATGACACAGTTGTAGTCTTCGATAAGGTCCGTGAAAATACGCGCACGATTACGGCTAGCTCCAAGAGCACGTATTCGCAGGCAACTAACCTGGCTGTTAATCAGACCTTGGTTCGTTCATTTAATACCTCCCTTATCGCCTTACTTCCAGTGGGTTCGATCCTATTCGTCGGTGCGGGACTTCTTGGCGCCGGCACATTAAAGGATTTATCGCTGGCACTCTTTATCGGTTTAGCCGTTGGTACGTACTCATCGGTCTTTATCGCACCGCCAGTGCTGGCCCAGTTACGCGAAAAAGAGCCAGCGATGATCGCACTTGCAAAGCGTGTCAATGGTCGTGGCGCAACACCAACCACCTTTGCTCCAGTCGCAGCTACAAGCGGTGAACACCGTGGGCCACGTAACCAGCCAAAGCGCAAAGGCCGCAAGTAGGCAGCTAACGTGGACACTTTGATTGCACCAGTAGTTAGTGCGCTTAAAGAAAATCACGCCACAAGCAAGGTTGAAGATGTTGAGCGCGCTTTTCTGATCGCCGAAAAAGCTCACGAGGGTCAACTACGTAAATCTGGGCAGCGATATATCACGCACCCTGTCGCCGTTGCACAGATTCTCGCCGAACTTGGTTTAAGTACTGAAACAGTTATAGCGGCTCTTCTTCACGATACCGTCGAAGATACGCCCTACTCTCTTAAAGAGCTACGCCGTGACTTTGGCGATGAGGTAGCCAACCTTGTAGATGGCGTAACTAAGTTGGACAAGCTGACCTATGGGCCAACGGCTGAGGCTGAAACCGTTCGTAAAATGGTGATCGCTATGTCACGCGATATTCGCGTACTGGTTATTAAACTCGCCGATCGCTTGCATAATGCCCGCACATGGAAATACGTCTCTCTAGAGAGCGCAGAGCGCAAAGCGCGCGAGACATTAGATATTTACGCCCCTCTTGCGCACCGCCTGGGTATGAACGCCATTAAATGGGAGCTTGAAGATCTCTCCTTTGAAGTCCTTGAACCTAAGAAATTTGAGGAGATATCCCGCCTAGTTGCCGAGCGATCACCATCGCGCGATTTATTGACGGCAACTGTAATACAAACGGTGACCGAGGATTTAGCTCATGATTCAATCCATGCAACGGTAACAGGGCGACAAAAACACTTCTTCTCTGTCTATCAAAAGATGGTTGTTAGAGGCCGTGAATTTAATGATATTTATGATCTTGTGGGTATTCGTGTATTAGTTGATGATGTGCGAGATTGCTACGCAGTTCTTGGCTCAATTCACGCCAGATGGAGCCCAGTACCGGGACGCTTTAAAGATTACATCGCCATGCCTAAGTTCAATCTCTATCAATCACTTCACACTACAGTAATTGGACCAACGGGTAAGGCTATTGAGATTCAGATCCGAACCTTTGATATGCATGCACGGGCAGAGTTCGGTATTGCCGCGCACTGGAAATACAAGAAGGGGGCAGAAACAAATGAGAGCTCACCTGAGATGTTGTGGCTGCGCCAGTTGCACGAGTGGCAGAAAGAGACTGAGGATCCATCGGAGTTTCTCGAGGCGCTGCGCTTTGATTTGGGTTCACCTGAAGTCTTCGTATTCACTCCAAAAGGCAGTGTCGTTGCACTGCCTGGTGGATCTACGCCAGTCGACTTTGCTTTCTCGGTCCACACCGATGTCGGCCTTCGATGTGCCGGCGCAAAGGTCAATGGGCGGCTTGTACCCCTTGAATCACGTTTAAATAATGGCGATGTAGTCGAGATTGTAATTAACAAAGGTGAACATGCCGGCCCTAGTAGGGATTGGCTCAACTTTGTTCAGAGTCCGCGGGCGCGATCAAAGATTAAGGCGTGGTTTAGCAAAGAGCGACGCGAAGAGGCCATTGATGCCGGGCGCGAATCGATCGCCCGTCAGATGCGCAAAGCTGGACTACCTTTGCAGAAGATATTTGCAGGACATTCATTACTTGAACTAGCGCACGATCTGCACTACTCAGATATTGAGGGTTTGTATTCTGCAGTAGGCGATGGTCATGTATCTGCTGCATCTATTATCGATAAGTTAGTTGTAGCTCTTGGGGGAGATGATTCACATCCTGAGCCAACGATGGATGTTCTACCTACTCGCGCGCCTGCAATACGCCGTTCAAGCAATGCTGTAGATGTTGAAGGTGCCGATGATGTCTTGGTAAAGCTCGCCCGTTGCTGTACTCCGGTTCCGGGCGATGCGATTATGGGTTTCATTACGAAGGGAAGCGGAGTTTCGATTCACAGAAGTGATTGCATTAACGCTGGCGATCTATTGGTGAATCAATCTGATCGAGTTGTGAAGGTGCAGTGGCGCGTTGGAGCTGGCTCTATATTCCTGGTTAATATTCAAGTTGAGGCTTTAGATCGTGCATCGCTGTTGGCAGATGTCACCCGCACATTATCTGATCAGCATGTAAATATTCTGAGCGCATCGGTTAGTACATCTAAGGATCGCACAGCGTTCTCACGTTTCACCTTTGAAATGGCAGATGCAACTCATCTAGATGCCGTCTTAGGTGCGGTACGAAATATTGAAGGCGTTTACGACGTCTATCGAACAACCAATAATTAAATTAGCTGAACTCAGCCAAACTCTTCTCGGCCTCAGCTAGCCAAACCTTTCGAGCATTTGCAGATTCACGTGACTCTGCAGCTTTCTTGGGATTGCCAACGGCCTCGGATTTTGCTGCGATTTTTTCATAGTTTTCGATCGAATCGCTCAGCTGTTTAACGACTTCTGCAGCGCGTGCCTTTGCCGCAGGATCACTCTTGCGCCAATATGCAGTCTCTGCCTCTTTAATAAGTGATTCAACGGCGTGAACGCGGGCATCGAGGGATGTTCGCTTATCGCGATGCGTCATCCCGATCTTGTTCCAGGTGTTCATGTGCTCGCGCAACGCCTTTTTCGCCTCATCGAGATTTGTAATGGGTACAAGGGCTTCAATGAGAAAAACAAGCTCTTCCCGTTTAATAAGATTTGTTGCCATTGTTGCATCACGTTTTTCCAAATCAGCGTTCTTAGCGGTGAAGAATTGATCCTGTGCGGCTTTAAAACGGGCCCACATCTTGGCATCATCACTTGGTTTTCCACGCCCAGATGCCTTCCATGCATCCATTAAAACTTTAAACTGCTTTGCAGTTGGTACCCACTGCGTGGAGCTCGCTAATGATTCAGCCTCAGTGACGATCGCCTTCTTCGCATCTGATACAACGCTGTGTACGGCTTCAAGGGCGGCAAAATGGGTTCGACGTCGCTTATCAAACTTATTGCGAGATGAAGAGAAGCGCTTCCAGAGAGCGGCATCGGCCGCCTTTTCTAAACGCGGCGCAGATTTCCATTCATCGAGTAGTACCTTTAAACGATCTCCAGTAACCTTCCATGACTCCGAGAGCGCCAATGACTCGGCCTCTGCGACTATCTTTTCCTTCTCAACTAAAATCTGTTCAAGGCGGGCCTTCTTCGCTGCCGACTCGGCCGCTTTCTTAGCCTCATATGCCTCACGATGACCTTCGATCAAAGGCTCAATCTGTTCAACCGATGCGACGAGAGCCTCAAGATCGCCTACTGCATTAAGCTCTTTAACTTGCTCACGCAGTTTTTTAACTGCCGTGTATGCATCAGATGGAACGAGTGCGCCACTTTTAATGCGTGCAGCTAACAGTGCAACCTCTGCGGCGAGCATTTCGAATTTGCGCACAAAATATGTAAGGGCCTCATCTGCCGACTTGCCGGGATAAGAGCCAACGGGTTTTTCCCCGCTCGATGTACGAACGTAGACAGTGCCATCGTCGGCAACTCGTCCAAATGCTGCTGGATCTCCAATCAGCGCAGTTGCCGCTGATGCCTGGGGTACTGGATTGAAATCGGTCATGGTGGTGATCCCTTCAGCGCGTTGTTCGTTACGAACGTCGCTATGTATGTCATGGGCCGAACAAAGCTTCTTTGAACGGACGTGAATTGAGCGTTTAGGTAGGGTAAAAGGTACCCTGTCCTAGCCTCATAGCGTCAATCGCTTCTCGGGGCTGCGATGCAAGGGGGTCAAGGGATGCTTGTCGCCTCATTTGCAGCCCCCATGTTTGCCACTAACTGCTGGGTTATTGCCAGCGGACGGGGCGCCGAGTGCATCGTGGTCGATCCTGGGATGCCAGATGTGAGCCATCAGCTCTCGGAGATCCTGAATGAGTTCGGCCTCAAACCGGTAGCCGTTATCGCCACGCACGGGCATCTAGACCATACATTTTCAATCGCTCCAATCGCCGATGGCTATAACATCCCGGCATACATTCACAGCCAGGATAGATTGGCATTCATACATCCAGAGCGATTTTTATCTCCAGAATTTGCTGCGACATTGGTGGGCATGGAGTTTGTTGAGCCAAGTGATGTAAGAGAATTGCGCAATGGTGAACTTCTCGATCTCGTCGGGCTTAGTTTTAGAGTTATTCACGCCCCAGGACACACGG
>CAXNDE010000060.1:0-6001 GCA_964201135.1 Candidatus Planktophila sp. | reverse complement strand
CATCTGGTGGAAAAAACGTGGCGCCGGCAGTTCTAGAGGATCGATTGCGTGCACACCCACTGGTTAGCCAGTGCATGGTCGTTGGCGATAACCAGCCATTCATTGCAGCCCTTGTCACTATTGACCAAGATGCACTGAAGTTATGGATTGCAAATAACAAAAAGGAGGGCGCATCTATGGCAGATTTAACTAATGATCCAGATCTGATCGCTGTTGTTCAAACTGCCGTTGATGAGACAAACAAGGCGGTAAGCAAAGCTGAATCAATTCGTAAGTTTGTTATCTTGCCAACTGACTTCACCATTGCAGGTGGACATTTAACGGCCAAACTTTCAATGAAGCGCGCAGTTATTTCAAAAGAGTTTGCCAAGGAGATTGAACAACTCTTTACTAGCAGCTAGATAAAAAATGTGAGCGTTAATGAGCGAATCAGGCTTGCACAAGAGTTACATGATGGGATTGCCCAGGATTTAGTTGGCCTGGGTTACTCCATTGATAGCCTTGTTGGCGCACCCGGTACTCCTAACGACATACGCGCTGAACTACGTAGCCTGCGTTTTGCAATGAGTGATCTAGTCGAAAAAGTGCGAGACGAAATCTTTGCGCTCAGATCGAGTAGAGAGATCCTGCCAGCCCAATATGAGCCATCTACACATTATGAGCTACAGAAAATCTTTGGTGAGCTGCTACGCAACGTACAGGAGCACTCTCAGGCAACATCGATCACCATGAGCCTGCGCGATAATGGAGTTGGTGGAGCTGGCGTCAAAGAGGGCCACCATGGCTTAACTGGTATCGACGAACGTGTACGTGGATTAGAGGGCGTTTTAGATATCGAATCAACTCAATCAGGTACTCAGATTTCAATAACAGTGCCATGGGTGCGAGCATGACACGAGTTGTAATTATCGATGACCATGCAGTTGTTCGCGAGGGTCTCAAACGTGCACTGATTAGCCATGGCTATGAAATCGCGGCAGAGGCGGCCAGCCTTGCCGAAGCCCGCGCACAGATAGCCTTCGTAAATCCAGATGTAATTGTTGTTGACTTAAATCTTCCAGATGGCAGTGGCTTTGATGTAATCTCGTGGGCACGCACAATCTCGAAAACCTTAGGGATCGTGGTGCTCACCCTTAACGATAGCGATGCACACTTACTTGCAGCGATGAATGCTGGGGCAAGTGCCTACATAGTAAAAACTGCACCAATGATCGAACTTATAGCGGCGATAGAGCACTCAACTAAATCACCTCTGAGCTTTAGTGCTAAAGGGATATCTGCGGCAATAAAGGCAGCGACCCAGAGCTTTAATTTAACTGCGCGTGAGTTCGATGTCCTCGGGCTCTTACCAAGCGGGGCATCTACCAAAGAGATTGCATCTGGACTTTTCTTAAGTCAGGCAACAATTAAGACGCATTTAGCATCGATCTTTAGAAAACTCGAAGTCGCTAATCGCACGGCCGCCGTTAGTAAGGCACGCAAACACAACTTACTCGTTGATTAATTTTTTGAAGGCATCGGACCATATCTGCCAGCGCCATTTTTCAACTATCCATCTGCGCCCAGCTTGACCCATCAATGTTGCCTGCGCCGGGTTATTGAGCAAGTTGATCGCAGCAACGGCGATCGCTGCGCTATCTAAACCATCAACAACCACACCGGTTGTGCCATCAATGACGGCATCTGGGGCACCACCTGATGCCCCGGCAATGACCGGTAACCCACATGCACTTGCCTCGAGATAGACAATACCTAAACCCTCAACTTCTAAGCCAAAAAATCGCGAACGCGAAGGCATCGCAAAGATATCGCCAATACACATATAGCGCGGGAGATCGACATACTGAATCCGACCTATAAAACTAATGTGCTCATCAAGTGCATACTTTCTGACTAATGCCTGCAGATGCTCTCGATAAGGTCCCTCGCCTATCAGTACTAAATGAGCCGTTGGAACCTCTTGCACAATTGCACGCATTGATTCAATCAAACTGTCCTGACCTTTGCGATGCACTAATCGACCGACCGAAATAATTACTTTTTTCTCTGCTAAACCAAGTGATTGTCGAAGTAATGTCGAATCAAGCGGTACAAAGTGTTCGGTATCAATACCTGGTGCAATCTTTACCATTGCATCAGCCGACGTTGGAGTAAGTGCACGAGCTATTGCAGTGCGAGTGAACTCGCCCAAGTAAGTAAGTACATCGACGCTCGACCCGATTCGGCGCATTAATAGAGTGAATGGAAATACTTTCGACCACCAGACCTCATGGCCATGAGTTAAAGCGATAATTCTGCCCACTCCAGCCCCTCGCAGCCTTGAGGCCATAAGTGCAAGGGGGGCCGCTGCACCGAAGGCGACGGTTTCTATCTGCTCCTCCTTTATTAATCGCACAACGTTGCGTGTGATTCGGGGTGTCGGCAGCAGAATCTTCGTGCGATCTCTCACAACACGTACACCATATTTTTCAAGCCAGGCAGCGTCATATTCATATGTATCGCCCTGGGCTGAGGTGTAGACGGTTGTAGATCCATGTGGCAAACGTTGAATCAGACCAATAATGAAGCTTTCGATTCCGCCTGCGCGTGGACCAAAATCATTGGTAATAAAGAGAGTTTTTTTAGTAACGGCTCGCCCCGACCAGAGCTTTGCGTCCCATATTTAAAGAAGTGGTCACCTTCACACGAGAACCAGAGCGTGGGGCATGCACCATACGACCGGCTCCCAAGTAGATACCAACATGGGAGATTGGGCGACCAAAGAATAATAAATCACCGGAGGCCCCAAGGGCGATAAACAGGGGCTTGGCGAGTGACATAGCCGAAAGGCTAACTACCTTTAGCGGCTCTGCTCAACTTCTGAGCGTGATTCTCTCTGTCAAATAGCTCCGAAACTGGAATGCTAGCGCCATGACTACCTGCGCCTCCCTCGTTGTAGGTGCTGATGGCTCGACCAGTAAGGCCGGTTCCTCGCGTGGCGTTGGCTCGAGTGCAGATCGCTCTGTATTTCTAGCCCGTCGCGCAGAGTTCGATGTGATCATCATCGGTGGAAACACTGCTCGTAACGAGCCATATGCACGCACTCCTGTTGCACTCGTTGTCCTCTCACGATCGGATACAAATCCAGTCGCCGCTAATCCTAAATCGCATCTCTGGAACACAACTCCGGCCCAAGCTATTACGCGTGCACGCCAAGAGTTTGGTTCGCGAATTTTAATCGAAGGTGGCGCCGCCCTCATCACCGAACTTCTCGCCGATCGACTTATAGATGAGTTTTTCTTAACAGTCACCCCGGAGCGCGGAGGCGAAAACTTATTTGATTGGCGCCAAGTGCTCAACCACTTTTCACACTTTAATGAGAGTCAAGTCGATCAGACTCTTTTTTTTCACGCCCAGAACTAGAAGGCAGATATTAAGGCAACGCCACTAACTGCCAATGCGATTCCCACGTACTGAACTCTATGCAATCTCTCGTGTAAGAATCTAAAAGCAAGAAGAGCCGTTGCGATTGGATACATAGAGCCAAGCACCATTGCCACCGATACCAATCCCTTTGTACATGCGATACCAAGCAATAGATTTGCTAAAAAATCGGCAATGCCCATAAATATTAAACTAGGATACTCACTCTTTGAAAAGCCACCGGTTGTGCGATAACGAAGAGCAATTGCAATAGTGACAATAAACGTTGCCGCGCGCATCGTGACCATAGTCATCAGCGCACTTGTCTGCGAGCCAATAGAGATAAAAGTCAGCGAAGTACCAAATCCACACGCGGCACCGATGGCGAGCAAGAGTGGTCGTATCGGTAGCCCCTGCGAAAGTTCGGGACCACTTGCACAGAACGCTCCAACGAGTGCGAGCACAACACCGATCGATGTAATACGTGAGAGTGAATCACCGTTCATGAGCGCATAACTCAATGGAATAACTGCACTTAATGCGCTAATCGGTGAAACAACCCCCATGCTTCCCGATGCGAGTCCTGCATATAGACAGATAAGTCCGAAGTAACCCAGAAAGCCGGCACAGATTCCTGGAATTAAATAGCCACCATCGCCGAAGGCCTGCGCACCGCTATCACCAAAGAAAACTACGAGTGTGATTCCAAAGAGCAGACCAATAACTTGAGAAAATCCAAGAACGGCAATTGGTGCATGTCTTTTGCTTAACCGTCCACCCTCATAATCGGCCGTGCCCCAGAGCACACTAGAGAGCAGTGCCAAGAGTGATGCCATACGCACAAGGCTACCGCCCCGCCTCCCGAGATTCCCGCTAGCGATTATTACTCTAAGAGGATGGATGCCAGCGGCTTTGAAAGGTTGTTAGATCAACTACGCATATTTACTCCGCGTCCAGAAGTAGTACTTGAGGAAGTTCCGGCCCCACAAAAATTAGCAACATTTGCCTTTGCATTTTCAGCCGATGTAAGCAATGGAAAATTAGGTGATGAAGAGGATGAGCTCGCATCTGGGCGCTTTGTCTTACTGCACGAGCCAGGTGGACAAGAGAGTTGGGAGGGTGAGTTTCGCTGCGTGACATTTGTACGCGCCGATGTCGATACTGCGATGCAACAAGATCCACTGTTACCCGAGTTTGGATGGGGCTGGTTCTTATCGGCCCTTGCCGCCGCCGACTGCACCATCACAGCTCCTAGCGGAACAGTGACACGAGTATCGAGTGCATCTTTTGGAAAACTTTCGCCTCGCAATGATGGTTCTGAAATTGAAATCCGTGCATCGTGGACACCTGTCATTAACGATGCCTCCGAACTCATTCAGCACATTTCGGGTTGGTGCACTTTGATCGCCGAAGTCGCAGGTCTGGAAGAGATTCCTGATGGTGTATCTGCAATCAATGCTGCAAGATCGCGGTAATTAACTGTATGGATGAAGAAGCACAACCTGTCCCATTACTCGTGCCTGCAAGTGGCACTCCTCCAGTAATTAATAGCGATGGCGGCCTTAAAACTGCAATTAAAGAGTTAGCCGCTGGCAGCGGTCCATTTGCCGTTGATGCCGAGCGCGCTTCAGGCTTTCGTTATAGCGCCCGGGCATATTTGATTCAGATTAAACGCAGCGGTGGTGGCCTGCATTTAATAGATCCCATCCCCTTTGGCCTTAACAATGCATTATTCGCCAGCTTAGATGAGCTACTCAATACCGATGAGGTTATTTTACATGCAAGTACGCAGGATCTGCCATGCCTGCGTGAAATTGGAATTAACCCAATCAAGCTATTTGATACTGAGCTCGGTGGGCGCATCGCAGGTCTACCTCGAGTTGGACTTGGTCCACTCCTTGAATCCTTAATGGGTGTAACACTTGCTAAAGAGCACAGCGCTGCAGATTGGTCAATACGTCCATTGCCGCAAGAGTGGCTTACATATGCAGCCCTTGATGTTGAGCTCTTAGTCGAACTGCGCGATGCGATGTATGAGATATTAAAAAACGCTGGAAAACTTCAGTGGGCCGAGCAAGAGTTTGCATCGATTTTAAAAGCATCTCCTGCTCCCCCACGCATTGATCCATGGCGACGAACATCTGGAATGCATAAAATAAAACGCCGTGATCAGCTGGCGATTATTCGCGAACTATGGAGCGCCCGTGATGAGCTTGCATCTACCCAAGATATCGCCGGTGGAAAACTCCTCAATGATTCGGCGATCATCGAACTCTGCTTAGCGGCTCCACTAACAAAGAAGGAGTTGGAAAAGGCTCTGCGTCCTATCGGCCTTCGCGCGCGTTGGTTAGAAAACTGCACTATATGGCTCGAGGCAATCGCGCGTGCCATCGCACTGCCTGAAGTGGAATGGCCAGCGATGCGCACACACAGTGATGCACTGCCGCCGATTAAACTATGGCGCGAAAGATTTCCTGAAAAGTTCGCTCCGCTCTCTCACGCGCGAGCGCTCATCGAGGCCATTGCAACGCACAACTCGATTCCAGTTGAAAACCTGATCTCTCCTGAATCCATACGCCGTATCTGTTGGTCGCCCCCA
>CAXNDE010000059.1:0-6053 GCA_964201135.1 Candidatus Planktophila sp. | reverse complement strand
CTAACTCCTGTTCAGGGGTTAGCTTCTGCGCTCCTGTAGAGGCCTCTTTTGGTTTTATACCAATTGAGATATCAACACTAACGCTCTTAGGTGTTGGAGAGATACATTGAGTGGCAATCTCAAAACTGCTCTCAAAGGCTTGAATGGAGCTGGCAACTCCAACACCACCGCGCTCGATCGAGGCGATGAAATCTTTTTTCTCAAAAGGAAGTGCGCCACTTCCGGCCAAAGCCCCATAGAGAGCGGCTGAAATTAAACTCTTTGTAGTTTCGGCAACCTTTGCAAAATCTCCAGAGATAAATAGCTTTGCCGCATTTCGTGATGAATCCATTAATACATCGGAGTCAACTCGACCATCTCCGAGTGCGATCTTTTCAGTCATTGAATAGACACGGTGCGTTGAAGTAATAAGGGTAGTTTTATCTTTTGAAATAAAGCCGCGCTGTACTGCACGTCCAGATTCCATGAGCTCTGATGCAACTACGATATCGACTTCACCGGGGGCGGCCATTGTGCTAAAGACTGGCTCTTTCATCTCACCGCTTAGCTTTGGAAAGAATTCAAGATAATAAACAGTTGTACCGGTGCGCTGTGCGACACCTGGCACCGAAGTTGTTTGAGCAAAAAAGCCGCAGTGCTCGGCCATATCAACGGCCCAGTCAGCTAACACTCCACCACCTTCGCCCCCCATAGCTAAAATCGCCATAGTGATTGGTCGGGAGTTTTTAGTAAACTCTTTAACCTCAGGCATCGATCCCCTTTAAGCGACGTTCGATTCCATTTTGTAAAAAGCCAATCATCATATTTCGAATGCCCAGCTTTGCTTTATCCCACATATTTGGATTGCTAATAATCTCTGAGCGGTAGAACGATGGGCACAAAACTGCCGCCTGGGCCGCCTCACCGCATAGTCCGCAGCCCACACATGAGTGCAGAATCGTTGCAACGGGATCTTTGCGCATCGGATCTGGGTTAGGCGCAATTGTTAATGAGGGACAGCCGTTAATACGAATACATGAGTGATCACCCGTGCAGGTATCTGGATCGATTCCAAAACGCTCTTTAACCACTCGCTTACCGGCCTTAATCCGGGCTGCAATTTCAGGTCGTACTCGACGCTGCTTATTGAGCGTGCACTCACTTTGAGCGATGATTACTTTAGGTCCACGAGTTTTACCTGTAAGGGCTTCCTTCATTAAGTCGCGCATCTCGCTCACGCGATACGTATTTTGAACGGTCTTGACCCACTTCACACCAATGCCTCTAACCGCATTTTCGATTGGGTGCTTAGTAGAGCGAATTGAGTTCTCTGCAGTTGATGAGAGTAAATCCTGCCCGCCTGTAGCTGCGCTGTAGGCGTTATCAACGACGATCATCACACCGTCGCTCTCATTAAAGACCGCATTACCAACACCACTTGTAAGTCCGTTATGCCAGAATCCGCCATCGCCCATAAAACTTATTGTTCTCTTATCACTTGTCGGATCACTGAGTGCTGATGCACCTGCAGCGCCCAGGCCATAACCCATCGTTGTTGCACCGATATTAAATGGCGGCAAGATTGAAAATAGGTGGCAGCCGATATCGGCGCTGATGTGATGACTACCAGTTTCACGCTCTGCCAATTTAAGTGCTGTAAATATTGGTCGCTCTGGGCAGCCGGTACAAAATGATGGAGGTCTAGCATGAACTACCTCTGCTGGTATTACGGCTGAAAGCGAGTTAGGTTTTTCACCATCTGGTCTAACTAAAGCTGGCAGATTTTCATTATCAATAAGTGTTGGGCCGTATTTCTTTAAAAACTCTAAAATTCCTTTAACTACGGCAGCTGGTGTGTATTCACCGGCCGGCAAAAGGAAATCTTTGCCATGAAGCTTTGTGGGTATATCTCCTCGTCGCAGAACGGCGTGAATATTCTGCTCGATGTAATCGGGCTGACCCTCTTCAACAAGCAAAATCGCCTTCTTGCTCTTGGCAAACTCAATTACCTCATCATCAATAATCGGGTAGGTAACGTTGAGAATATAAAGAGGAATATCTGTATTTCCATAAACATCGGATAGCCCCAGCAACTGCAGCGCGCGTATGACTGTGTTATAGAGACCGCCTTGCATCACGATTCCAAAATCTTGAGTTCCATCGAAGAAGACCTCGTTGAGTTTGTTCTCTTTGATGAACTTCACAGCTGCCGGCCAGCGCTTCGTCAATTTCTCCTGCTCATGCAAGAAACTGGCAGGAGGTAAAACAATACGGCTAGTGTCTCTGCGTGGTTTTTCCATCGCCTCTTTTAATGTAAATGGAGAGCGAACATTATCTTTAGCAATAAAGCGTCCATGTAAATGGCAAGAGCGAAGTCGCAGTTGCAGCATCACTGGCGAATTTGACGCCTCGGAAAGTTGGAATCCATCTTCAACTGCATCGACAATAGCAGTTAAATTTGGCCGTGGATCTAATAACCAAATCTGAGATTTCATTGCAAAGGCGTGCGAGCGCTCTTGCATAATCGATGAGCCTTCGCCGTAATCCTCGCCAACAATGATGAGGGCGCCACCAGTGACGCCGCCCGAAGAAAGATTGGCAAGGGCATCGGAGGCGACGTTTGTACCTACCGTTGATTTAAAAGTTACCGCACCGCGCAATGGGTAGTGCACTGATGCTGCTAGTGATGCCGCCGCTGTCGCCTCAGATGCGCTATTTTCAAAGTGGACTCCAAGTTCATCGAGAATCTCTTTGGCATCGCCCAGCACATCCATGAGGTGAGAGATAGGTGCGCCTTGGTATCCACCTACGTATGCAACGCCTGATTGCAGGAGCGCCTTCGTTACAGCGAGAATTCCTTCACCAAGAAACTCTTCACCGTCGCCAACTCGAAGTTTTTTAACTTCGGCGGCAAACGAGCGCTCGGCCATGGCTCTCCATCCATAAAGGCATAAGGGCCCGCAAAGGGCCTCACGTTGAATTATTGTGCCAGTTGCCTCGCATGGTGTCCACATGATTATGACGGCCGTCAGATCCGGAGGGGACTAGTCGCTAACCCAAAAGCGCGCTAACCTCGCCCAGACGCTCAATAACGTAGAGTTTATGACGACCACTAATAAGGAGAAATACATGGCCAACTTATCGGCTCTTGCACAAGAGCTCGCATCTGGCGCAGTCCAGGTAATTGATTTAACCTCTCCACTGCATTCGGAGACACCAATCCTTACTCTTCCACCTGAGTTTGGTCAGACTGCAAAATTCAAATTAGAACAAATCTCTAATTACGATGAAAAAGGCCCAGCTTGGTACTGGAATAATTTTCACACCGGCGAACATACTGGCACCCACTTTGATGCGCCTAACCACTGGGTGACTGGAAAAGATCTCGATGATGTTTCACAAGTTCCACCCGGTCGCCTGATTGGGCCAGCCGTAGTTCTCGACTTTGTAAAAGAGGCTGCAGCTAATCCAGATTTCCTTCTTGAGGTCTCACATATCGAGGCCTGGGAAAAAGCGCATGGCGCGATTCCAAAAGGTGCATGGGTTCTCTTTCGCACTGGTTGGTCAAAGTTTGGTGATGACCCAGTTGCATTTGCAAATGCCGATGAGAATGGTCCTCATACTCCAGGTCTTCCTCCAGAGTGTGCTGAGTACCTCGGTACTAAGCTCGACATTCTCGGTCTAGGCGTAGAGACTGTTGGCATTGATGCTGGTGGAGCATTTGGAATGAGCGTTCCATTTCCTTGCCACAATATGTTGATGGGAAATAACAAGTACGGGTTAACTCAGCTTCGCAATCTCGATAAGTTACCGGCACAAGGTGCGATTGTTATCGCAGCACCTCTTAAGATTGTTGGTGGCTCAGGAAGTCCGTGCCGAGTATTGGCCTTAGTTTCTAAGTAAGCTTTACAAAAGAAAGGCCGATCGAGATTTCTCGATCGGCCTTTCTTTATTTAAGAAGTAAAACTACTTTTGGTAGAACTTCTTGCTGAGCAATCGCTTTGCAACCAAGTATCCAGAGCCTCCTCCAAGGCCTGGACCAGGGTGAGTTGAAGCCCCTATGTGCCACAAACTTTTAATGGGTGTGCGGTGTCCAGCGGCATTAGAAAGTGGGCGCCACACTGCATATTGATCGATGCGGCAATCTCCCGAATATGGATCCCCGCCTACAAGATTTGCATTCATTGCCTCGATTTGAACCGGCCCTAATACAACTGTGGCTAGCGTGGCCGAGTGCAAATTAGAGATTTGTTCTCCTAGTTGGGCAAGAACCCGATCGGCATATGCATTCAATCTCATTTGATTCCAACTGCCATCGCCTGGATCAATTTCTCCAGCCAAATCCCCCATAATTATTCGAGGATTTTCTTGAAGTTGAATCCATAGAATCGATTGACCGGCAGGGGCGCGCGACTTATCCATTGTTGTTGGCTGTCCAACGACAATTGTGGGCCGCTTTGGTAGGTAGCCACGATTTGATGCATTAACTGACTCTGATAATGAGTTCATGCCATCTAGCACATGAACTATTGCCACATCTGCTAATCGAGCATCGTTTTTCCACTTAGGTGGCTCAGAGAGAGCCAAGTGAATTTGTATCGCTGCACGCCCATAACGAAATGCCTCAGCTGATTTTCTAACCTCCTCAGCTACCACTTCACTACCTAATAGGCCTTGATACAAGGCTTGTGGTGTTGTGGAGGCAAGAACAGCTTTCTTAGCAAAGAGCTCTCGGCCATCAGAAAGTTTCACACCCGTTGCTTTTCCACTCTCAACTAAAATCTTTTTAACATCGGCTCCGGTAATTAACTGACCACCATTGTCAGTAATTATCGCCATTAACGCTTCAACTAATTTAACACCACCACCGATTGGTACCGGCATTCCACCAAAGGCAACGGCGGCTGAAATAACTTTTGTAATAAATCCGCTACTGGCATCATCTGGACCTAGGCCATTATGAAGGGCCCACGGGGCAAGCAGTGATTTACTCACAGGTGAGGTAAAAGTTCTATCCAACCATGGCGCAGCAGGCTCTAGAAGCTCTGCACCAGTTGCAACTAAACCACGATTGCCAAAGCGTTTGCGGGCGGTGCGCAATAATTTCAGTGAGTTTGCGCGCCAAAGATCTGCACCTAATAATCCAAAGGCTAAATCTATTTTCTTAGTGAACTCTCCAAGCATCGCATTCCATGCTGCGCCATCACCTAATCTCTCAAACTCAGCCGATGTCGCTGCCATGTCAGTTGAAAGCACAGCGCTTCCATCACTGCACACAACCCCTGTTGGCATTGTTGTGTTTGCATAGACTAAACCTCGGGCCTCTAAATCATCCTTGAGCTCGGCATATGCCGGACCTCCGACAAATAATGGATGCCAGCTCGAGAGTAGTTCGTGGGTAAAGCCTGGAAGCGTAGCCGTTGTTGATGTTGCTATGGCTCCACCAGCTGATTCATTTCTCTCACAGATCAATACTTTCCAACCAGCCCGACTCAAAAGAGCTCCAGCAACTAATGAATTGATTCCACTTCCAACGATGATCACATCATTGCGCTCCATCAGTAATCCTCCCAATTTAGTACCCTGGCCAATAAGCAACTTGGTTAATCTAATGCCAAACAATCGGTTACGTCTATTGGTTATTATTTACCACCATGGCATGATTCCCCAATGCTCGATGTATTAATTATTGGCTCTGGAATTAACGGTCTCTCGGCCGCCGCTCTTTTGAGCGTAAAGGGTAAAAAAGTTCTAGTACTAGAACAGGCCAGCGCCTTTGGTGGTGCTATCCGAACCGAAGAGGTAACTCTGCCCGGTTTTCATCATGATCTATTTGCCACAAATTTAAGCCTATTTGCCGGTGGTGGAGTTATGGCAGCTCTTAAAGATCAATTAATACAACACGGTCTTGAATTTGTTCCATCTGGCAAGCCATATTGCTCGGTTTTTCCCGATGGAAAAATGGTCGGTGTTGTGATGGATCGCGAGCAGACCCAGAACAACATTAGAAAGATCGCTCCGCAAGATGTTGAGGCTTGGAAGGCGCTCACTGTAAAGCTAGGAGTTCTGGCTCC
>CAXNDE010000058.1:0-6114 GCA_964201135.1 Candidatus Planktophila sp. | reverse complement strand
GCGCATTTGCACGCTCAGAGCACCTGAGTCCTGCCGATAGGCTTATCTTATATTCACGCCAAGAAGGAGCTCGCCAGTGTCGGCACAGGATTTTGGTGCAAATGATTGGCTCGTCGAAGAGATGTACGAGCATTATTTAGCAGACCCATCATCTGTTGAGCCCGTGTGGGTTGAGTACTTTAAAACAAATAAACCAGGCGCTCCTACATCGGCGCCTACTTCCAAACAATCTTCTCAGCCAGTCTCTAAAGGTGTTCCACCAGTTCCAAAGGCGCAGAAACAGACACCGCCGCCAGTTGGTGCACTTGTTGGTATAGAACAGGTAGTTGCCGTGCCTGTTCCTTCCGTGCCTGTTCCTTCCGCGCCTGTTGTGCAAGCTTCAGTGCAGCAACCAATTCTTCGAATTACTGCAACGCCTCAACCAACTCCTGCAGATCCAATTGTTAAGCCAGCTCCAGTTTTAATAACACCGAGTGCATCAACGCTTGAACCAATTAGGGGTGTATCGGCCCGCGTCGTTGCAAGTATGGAGGCATCGCTTTCGGTTCCGACGGCAACATCTGTACGTGCAGTTGCAGCTAAGTTAATGATCGATAATCGAATCGTAATTAACAATCATATGAAGCGTGCTCGCGGTGGCAAAGTTTCTTTCACTCATATTATCGCCTACGCAATGATTAAAGCGGTTCGTGCGATGCCAGAGATGAACGCATTTTTTGGAGAGTTAGATGGAAAGCCTGCAGTTGGACACCCTGAACATATCAACCTAGGTATTGCAATCGATTTAGCTAAGACTGATGGATCACGCCAGTTATTGGTGCCATCGGTAAAGGGCTGCGAGTCGATGGATTTCGCGCAGTTTTGGGGCGCATATGAAGAGGTTATTAAAAAGGCGCGCAGTGGTTCACTAACTGTTGATGACTTTGCCGGAACAACTATGTCTATTACGAATCCAGGCACTATCGGAACCGTTCATTCAGTGCCGCGACTTGTGCAAGGTCAAGGTTTAATTCTGGGAGTTGGAGCACTTGACTATCCAGCCGAGTTCCACGGTACGAGCGAGGAAACCCTTGCCAGAATGGCTATTAGTAAAGTTGTAACTCTTACAAGTACATACGATCACCGTGTAATTCAGGGTGCACAATCCGGTGATTTCCTGCGCCGCATGAATGATTATTTGTTAGGTACTGATGGGTTCTACGATGAAATCTTTGCTGCCCTTCGTATTCCATACGAACCGATTCGATGGGCTATAGATTTTGAGTTCGGTAAAGATGAGCAGATAAGTAAGACGGCGCGAGTTCAACAGCTTATTCAGGCCTATCGCACCTTTGGTCACTTAATGGCCGATATTGATCCGTTGGAATATCAGCAGCGTTCGCATCCAGATTTAGATGTCGTGACTCATGGTCTAACACTGTGGGATCTCGATCGCGAATTTGCAACAGGCGGATTTGGTGGGGCGGCATTTATGCCACTTCGTAAGATTTTAGGAATCCTGCGGGATTCGTACTGCCGCACGGTGGGCGTGGAATATATGTATATTGAAAATCGCGAAGAGCGTCAGTGGATACAGAGCCATGTTGAAGTTGGTGCACAAAGACTTGCACCAGAAGAAAATTTGCGGATTTTAGGTAAGCTCAATAGTGCTGAAGCCTTTGAGACTTTCTTGCAAACAAAATTTGTAGGACAAAAGCGCTTCTCACTCGAAGGCGGCGAATCTGTCATTCCATTGCTCGATGCCGTTTTATCAAGTGCGGCAGATGAAGGTTTAGTTGAAGTCTGTATCGGAATGCCACACCGCGGGCGTCTCAATGTTCTAGCAAATATCGCAGGCAAATCACATGGGCAAATCTTTCAAGAGTTCCAGGGTCATTACGCTGATAATCAAGTTCATGGATCTGGCGACGTTAAGTATCACTTAGGTACTGAAGGTCTCTTTACCTCACATGCAGGTTCAACTACAAAGATTTATCTAGCGGCCAACCCTTCACACCTTGAAGCCGTGAATCCAGTACTAGAGGGCATCGTGCGGGCTAAACAGGATAAGTTAAATATCAAAAGCGCCTACTCAGTACTGCCGGTCTTGCTTCATGGAGATGCATCATTTGCTGCCCAAGGTGTTAACGCTGAGGTCCTACAGATGTCTCAACTTGCTGGCTATCGCACAGGTGGAACGATCCACATTGTCGTTAACAATCAAGTTGGTTTTACTACATCTCCGCAAGCAGCTCGCACATCTAAATATTCCACTGATTTTGCAAAAATTATTCAGGCACCGGTTTTCCACGTCAATGGTGATGATCCCGAAGCATGTGTACGTATTGCTCATTTAGCATTTGCATACCGACAAGAGTTTAATAAAGATGTTGTTATCGATATGGTCTGTTACAGACGTCGCGGTCACAATGAAGGCGATGAACCAAGCTTTACTCAACCACTGATGTATAAGATGATCGATGCTAAGCGCTCAACTCGTACGCTATACATTGAGGCCCTCATTGGACGCGGTGATATCACTCCCGAACAGGCCGAAGAGGTCGCACGTGATTATCAGAGCCAGCTCGAAGCAGTGTATTCAGCGGTGAATAATTTAGAGGCCCACACAGATCCAAACTTTAAGGCACCTATTGCACCTGAAGCCCACGAAATCGTTACCTCAATTAGCGAGAGCCTTGCCCGTGAAATCGCTGCGACACAGTCTGCGATTCCTGAAGGCTTCAATGTCCACCCTAAGTTATTACCACAGTTAGCCAAACGTGTTGAATCCCTTAACGATAATTCAATCGACTGGTCAACAGGTGAAATGCTCGCCTTTGGTTCACTTCTCAAAGAGGATTATCCAATTCGATTAGCAGGCCAAGATGCGCGTCGTGGAACATTTAGTAACCGTCACGCTGTGATTGTTGATAAAGAAAATGGCAATGAGTGGATACCTCTTCGGGCACTCAATAGTGATGAGAACCAATTCTTCGTTATCGATTCACTACTAAGCGAGTACGCGGCAATGGGCTTTGAGTATGGGTACAGCGTTGAGCGCGAAGAGGCCTTAGTTCTGTGGGAGGGCCAGTTTGGTGACTTTGCTAATGGTGCCCAAACAATTATCGATGAATTTATCTCATCGGCCCTGCAAAAATGGGGTGAGCGCTCATCCTTAGTTCTTCTCCTTCCACATGGCTATGAGGGTCAAGGACCAGATCACTCATCGGCACGTATTGAGCGCTTTTTACAGATATGTGCAGAGCAAAACATGACAGTGGCCCAACCATCGACACCGGCCTCGTACTTCCACTTACTGCGCTGGCACGCGAAGAATCCAGCTCGCCGACCAATGATTGTCTTTACTCCAAAATCAATGTTGCGTCTGAAAGCTGCAGCATCGGCGCTCTCTGATTTCACTAGTGGATATTTCCGTCCTGTTATCTCTGATGAGTCAGTTGCGAATGCTACGCGCCTAATTTTCTGTTCAGGCAAGATTTATCATGACTTGGTTGCAGAGCGTGCGAAGTCTGGTGAAAGTTCAACAGCGATTGTTCGGGTAGAGCTTTTATACCCACTTCCAATCGATGAGATGATTGCAGAGGCAAACAGGCATCCAAATGCCAACTTACTGTGGGTTCAAGATGAGCCTGCTAATCAAGGTCCTTGGTCACACGTTGCACTTCGTACATCCGAGCAACATGGCGGTCATGGATTTGGTGATCGTATTGTGCGGCGTGTATCACGCCGGGCAACGGCATCTCCTGCAACTGGAAACCATCATCTTCACGAAGATGAGCAGAAAGCCTTAATGCTCGAAGCCTTTACTCGTTAACCCTTATTTCTTCGGTATCTAAATAAGACACGCCCAACTATTTCACTGGGTGCAAGCCACCCCCATGTGCGCGAATCCGTGCTTTCGCTGTTATCACCCTCGACCCAATAATTTCCAGCGTGGAACTTTTGTACGCGTTTAACTAGAAAGATCCCTGGACGTTCTTCGCGCTCAACAACTACAACCTTGCTAATAAGGGAGTTTCCAGCCACCTCTAAGCCAGGCGCAGTATCTAGCCAACTAACAAATAACCAGTCGCCATCTCGGTATGCGGGAAGCATGGATTGGCCCGCGACCTTAACTGTGCCAAATTTGCTCACGGGCGGTAGTCTCGCACCATAAGCACTGTAATTCCATTACATCAAGAGGTGCTTAAAAGGGGAGAAAAAATGTTTGCACCAAAGATATCCGTATACGCACACTGTGATCTTCCATGTGGTGTTTACGATCCAGCCCAAGCAAAGATTGAGGCTCTATCCGTAAAGGCATGCATGGAAAAGTACGCAGCAAATACCGATGCAGATTTTCGTTCACGATCTGTTGCAATCAAGGAAGAGCGCTCGCATCAAGTAAAGGAGCATCTATGGGTGCTATGGACCGATTACTTCAAGGCACCACACTTTGAGGCATATCCACAGCTGCACTCACTATTTAACGATGCAACAAAGCTAGCTGGCGCTGCCGGCACAAAGGGTACTCAAGATGTTGCAGTTGCCGATAAGTTACTTGCAAAGATTGATGAGATCGCAGAGATTTTCTGGGCAACAAAGAAGGCGTAGTTAGTTCAGATTAACTTATAAGTGATTGAGCGGCGGTACGTGCGAGGAAAGATACTCGCTCTACCGTCGCTCTTTTTATCATTGCAGCGGCAACTTGTCGCTCACCCTCATAAACTTCGCACTCAAAAGTTAACTCTCTATTTTCAACCTCAATACAACGTGAAGTTGCACGTAGCTCGGCGGAGATTTCAGCTGGGCTCAGTGAGATAATCTCAATACTTATCGCAATAGTTGTCTCACCAGGCTCTAGATACTCATCTAATGAGACTACTGCAGCGTGTTCCATAAGATTTATTAAGTGAGATTGGGCAACAATAGGTAGATCCCCAACACCCATAGCAACTGCGGTATCACCTGGACGCACAGTCATTTCAGAAAAACCCACGGCGCCAATGATCTCTTCGGCTGGTTTCATCGCTTACTTCTGGTTCTCGTCTGGAGAATCATTGAGATAGCGAATCTCTTCTGTGTGTTCAATCGTAATTTCGCGATGCTCGACATTACCAAACTCATCTATCTCAATTGAAATCTCAGTCATCGTGAACTCAGTTGTTACTCCCGTTGTAAAGGCACCGGTCATCTGAGCGTGAATCTGCTGGTAGATAGAGTCATGGAGCTCCTCGGGTGCCACTTCGCAACAGGTTCTGCGTAATACATCTTGAATCAAACTATGCATCTTCTTCTCATGCGCTAGCTCTGCGGTGCAGTTGGGGCACTCTGAGAGGTGAATTTCAATGCTGTGCAGCATCGGCACTTCGCTACCTTCTTCAAGCAAGAGAACAAAGGAGTTAAGGATCTGATTACATGGCAATGCTTCGTTCTGGCTCATGAATCCTCCTCTATGGTGGCATCAGTTGCCTTAGCGGCCTTGGAGCCTTGAGGAGCCTTGACCGAGTAGCCAAGATCCTTTGCATACTCAGTTAACCGCTCACGCAGTTGTTTTCTTCCCCGGTGCAGACGTGACATCACAGTGCCAGCGGGGACTCCAACTATTTCAGCGATCTCTTTATAAGAAAAGCCCTCAACGTCGGCCAAATAAACGGCGATACGAAACTCTTCTGGAATCTCATGTAATGCACGCTTGATATCGCTATCTGGGAGATTTTCCAGAGCCTCAACCTCTGCAGATTTTCCAAGATTACTCGAGTGTGAAGCCGCATCTGCTAACTGCCAATCCTCAATCTCGCCACCAGAGATCTGCGGTCGCCTTTGATCTTTGCGGTATGTGTTAATAAATGTTGTAGTTAACACACGATATAGCCATGCCTTCAAATTAGTACCTGGCTCAAATTGATGAAAAGAGGCAAAGGCCTTTAAGTATGTATCTTGCACAAGATCCTTTGCATCATGCGGATTCTTTGTGTAGCGAAGGGCTGCGGCATATAACTGATTTGTGAATACGAGGGCATCGCGCTCAAAGCGGATAGCACGATCCGCCGAGCTCTCTTTTACTAAATCAGTTGATGTCATCGCAGCAAAAGGCTATCGCTAAAACAGGGTTTCTGGCTCTCCCAATTCGAT
>CAXNDE010000057.1:0-6212 GCA_964201135.1 Candidatus Planktophila sp. | reverse complement strand
TGCAGAGGCACCTAGCATGGAAGAGTTTGGCCGCGTTATTTTATCTAAAGTGCAAGCTGTAGCCGGAATCACCCGAACATTGACCTGCCCAGTTACTTATTAATTAATTATTTAGTCAACTGTGCGTACCCTATTTCATAATGCACAGTGCTGGTCACCTGGAGAAGAACTCTTTGAGGCAATTCTTATCGAGGGTGAAACTATCATCGCAACCGGTACAGCGGCTCTAGATTCCCAGTTTGATAAAAGCGTTGATTTACATGGTGCATGTGTAATTCCTGCATTTATCGATGGACATGCTCACCCCATTTTTGGCGGCCGAGAAGCTGCCGGCCCAAAGATTAACGGGCTCGAAACAGTTGATGAGATTCTCAGAGAGGTAAAAGCTTTTGCAATTAATAACCCAGATCAGGTGTGGATTATCGGTGGTGCATATGAGGCGGCGATTATCGATGGCGGAGACTTCGATGCACACTGGTTAGATTCAGTCGTTAGTGATCGCCCCGTTGTATTGCATGCAGTTGATCATCATACGATTTGGGTTAACAGCAAGGCGTTGGAACTTGCCGGAATCACTCTTGAAACTGCGGACCCGATTGGTGGCACTATTGCCCGTCGCAGTGATGGCACACCTAAAGGCACATTCCGCGAACCCAATGCGATGGCCCTAATTCTCGACATCGCCCCAGCGGATTCAATTGAGAGCGATGTGGCGGCAATTAAACGTGCATGTGCGGCATATTTAGATTCTGGAGTTACGTGCGCCATTGACTCGTGGGTTGAAAAAGATATGGCCCAGGCTTACTTGGCTGCAGCACACTCTGGAGAATTAACGATTGCTATGAACCTATCTCTCCTAGTAACCCCTTCTAACTGGCAGGAAAAGCTTGCGGAGTTTAACTCTCTGCGTGATGAGTTCGCAGCATTACCCAATCCAGATTTACTACAAGTCAATAGCATCAAGTTTTTAGCCGATGGCGCTCTTTCAGCCGGCACGGCCGCATTAATGCAGCCCTATATCGATAATCCAGATTCGAATGGAATAAAAATTTGGGGCGATGACGAGTTCATAGATGCTCTGGTTGCCTTCGATGCGCTGAATTTCCAAGTACATATTCATGCCATCGGCGATGCCGCAGTGAAGCAGGCCCTGGATTCAATTCAAGCCATGATCTGGGTAAATCCACCGTGGGATCGGCGTCCCGTCATTGTTCATGCCCAGTTGATCTGCGATGAGGATCTACCTCGGTTTAAAGCTTTGGGGGTAATCGCCAATATTCAGCCCCTTTGGTGCTACATGGATCCAATGAACAAAGAGTTAATTTTGCCGCGTATTGGTCAAAAACGAAATGATTCTCAGTATCGCCTGCGCACATTGATAGATAACGGGGCAATAATTGCCTTTGGAAGCGATTGGCCCGTAACAAGTGAAGTTCCACTACGCGCCTTAGGGGTTCCTGTTAATCGACTAGCCCCTGAATCCAAAGATGCAGCTGGCTGGAATACAGCCGAGGCGATCACATTAGAGGAGTCACTTACTTTCTACACAAAAAACGCCGCCTATCAAATGTTTCGCGAACTTGAGCGAGGGTGCCTACAGGCTGGCATGAAAGCCGACTTCATAGTCCTTGAGAAAAACTTATTTGAGATAGATCCTAGTGAGCTTTCATCAGTTGCTATAACTGCCCTGTATCAAAACGGGATAAAGCTCCACTAACTCTTAATCACCAGGCCCCTTATTTAACAACCACCCTCACCACATCCGCAGCCGTTGCACTCTCCCCTAGCACTACGTTCACATTTGTTGGTATGCCATTGATCTGGGCTGCTGAGAGAAGAGCGAGTTGGGCGGCGATGTCACTCATCCAGTCGAAGGCGGCGGCACATAGGTAAAAGATACTTGAGCCCGAAATCACCAGCACCTTGAAAAGATCGCACAGGCAATTACGATTGCCCCATGAGTATCGACGCAGTTCGCGCCTTTGATACTCCTCGACCTCTTAATTATCCAGCCATACCAGCACCCACTACTCGCAAAAACTGGAAAAAGCAACCTGCTCTACCTGGTCCTAATCCCCTTCTGGCTGATTGGCTCACACTCACCTTTATTAGAAACACTCCAGCTTTTCTTGCCTCTATGCAGAAAAAGTATGGAAACCACTGTTCATTTTTTCTCTCACGCCAATTATTTATTGGGGTTTTTTCAGCAGAAGCGGTCCACCAAGTCACAGTTGCCCAGCAACATAACTTTGTTAAAGGAGTTGGCTTTGCCCGCATGCGAAAAGTCTTAGGTGAGGGCTTGCTCACCAATGAAGAGCCCATACATCTGGCTCACCGTCGATTGATGCAGCCACCTTTTCATCACGGAAATCTAGATTCCTATGTTGGCATTATGCATCGATTAGTTGTCGAACACATCTCAGGCTGGAAAGATAAAGAGTCAATCGATCTAGCCCCTGAGATGATGGCGCTAACCCTTGAGATAGTAAGCCAATGCTTATTTGGCCTAGATTCTTCCCAATACACAGCCCGGATTGCTCATTGCATGGAGATTGCCATTGATCGCATTGAGCGCACCATGCTTCCTGGCCTTGAAAGATTTGATAAATCAGCTATCTCTTACTTTGCAGCATTTGAAGAGGCTGCAAATGAGTTGGCAGATATTGCACAAGAGATCATCCACACTCGCATCGCCAACAACACCAACCACAGCGAGGATCTCTTAGGTATTCTGCTTCAGATGCGCGAGCAGATTTCAATGCAACACATCCGAGATGAAGTTCTGACCTTAATATTGAGTGGACATGAAACAACGGCCAACGTTCTCACCTGGGCCTTTGCATATATGAGTGATAACCCAGAGGCAGCGCGCCAATTAGCTAAAGAGGCAGATACCACCGATTGGATTATCAACAACAGCGTTCCTACTTTTGCCCAGCTGGAGCAAAGCGCCACATACGCCTCTGCAGTTTTAAGTGAAACCCTGCGCATGGCGCCTCCTGTCTGGGTCTCACCCAGAATTGCATTAGTAGAGACAACAATTGATGGAGTGAAGATCCCGGCTGGTGCACATGTATTAATTAGTCAATATGTCACTCAGCGTTTAGAGCAGTACTTCTCTCAACCCCAAAGATGGGATCCGCAGCGCTGGTTAGATCCAACATTTGAAGCATCTTTGCCTCGTGGGGCTTACTTCCCATTTCTTGCAGGCTCACGCAAATGCCTAGGTGAATCCTTTGCTCTTGCAGAATCACGCTTGATTCTACTATTAGTAGCCCGCCACTTCTCACTCTCTACAAAGATCCCACAAGCACAGCCCCGAACTACCTATCGGGCAAAAGGGGTTGTGCCAACAAAGATTAAAAAGCGTAACGATAAATAAGAGCACCCTGTATCAAAACGGGATAAAGCTCCGCTAACTCTTAAATAATACCCCGCCACCATAGCGGGGGTTCTTTTTTTTCTTATGACAAAACTTGAAGTGATTAATTTTCGTAATGAAAGCGTGCTGAAATAATGACTAAGTTTTTACATTCCCTCGGCTGGGCCCGGAAACTAACCAACATCAACTGCAAAGAGCTTATCGGCCTTGATATGAACACTGACTCTGTCGAATCTGTAATCCTTGGTGAGCATAAACATCTCGCCATCACGCGAGGCGATGCGATAGCCCCAATTAAGTGACTGTGCACATTTTTGAGACTGTGCCTCACTCATCCCCACTAATCGCCCAGCGCGCTCCTGCGTAATCCCTGTTTGTCCATCTTTGCTATCTAGGGCTGGACAGCCTGCTGCGACGGTATCTAATCGGACTACCTCACCCTGTATCTCTTTTTCACCAATAGCGAGGGTAATTGCCGATTTTGTCTTTGATGTAATGGTGATGCTATATATACCTGCCTGTGCTGGTGCACTATAGCGGGCAAGGTATAGATAATTTGTCCGACTATAGGGTTCGAAAAACTTTGTACGCTCGTTGAATTTAATACTCACTTTAGAGCCAGAGGGTGAAGTAATCACAACGCTAGGTAGTTGCGTAACCTTGAGCACACTCTCTGGCCTCTTATCCATAATTAAATACTGCAGATCTAATTGATCACCCTCTTTAAACTGTGCACGCAGAGCCCGTGTCTGTCCCGCTTTAGTAAAAGATACTCGAATAGCAAAAGAGATTGTTGCATCCACTAATAGCGGGCCTTTTGCAGCAGTTGTGTCTGTATCTTGCAGCACTACCGGCTGATGGGCCGATGCCCAAGGGCTGGCCAGTAGAGACAGAGATAGAAGGGCGCAGATAAGGATTTTTTTCATCTTTTTTATAGTGGCGTAGCAACCGCTTGGATCTTTACTGGAATTCCGTTGAGTACTGCATTTCCAGATAATGGGTCCATTTGTTCTTCATCTGTAAGCACATTTGTGTTGACACCAGATACTGTGGAGGCGATTTGCATCTTTGTGCCAGCCAGATTATGGCCCCACCCATGAGGAAGGCTGACCACTCGGGGACGAATATTTTTAGTTATTTCCACAATGACATCAAGTGTGCCTACTCGACTAGAGATGCGAGCTTGTTCACCATCACCTACACCAACCTGGTGGGCATCATCTGGATGCATCTGTAATGTGCAACGAACCGCGCCTTTAACAAGGGTTTCGATGTTATGCATCCATGAATTATTTGAGCGCATGTGTCGGCGACCAACTAGTAAGAATTCTTCTTTATCAAAACCATTGAGTGCGTTTTCCAGACGTATTAAGTCTGTCACTATCTCTGCTGGGGCTAATTCAACCTTCCCGCTTGGCGTGCGCAGGACTTCTGGAATCCTTGGCATTAGTGGGCCAAAATCCATTCCATGTGGTTGATTTTTAAGAGTTTCTAAATTAATTCCCTTTGGGTTAGCCCCGAAGGCATCTCCGTATGGTCCATTACGCAGCAGTAAATCTAAAATTCTCTCTGGTCCGCGAGCACCAGAAGTTTTGATGTGCTCTCGGATTTCTCCTTCATCGCGCCCATGAATCTGGGATAATTCATCTTTTAATACTTTTTCTAGAAGCGAGTTAAATATGTGATCATCCACCACAGCAGGATCGATCTCTGCACCATAGCCTTGTGCAATACCTGCCAACTTTGCAAGGATCTGCCACTCATCTGGATCTCCACTTTTTCTTTCAAATACTGGGCCCGAGTAATTAGCAACGTTGCGCACCGAAAATGAGGTATAAATCATGTCGTAGTGACTGCGTTCTAGATGTGATGGGGGTGGAAGAATCACATTGGCATGACGTGTTGTTTCATTAAGGTAGATATCGACGCTGATCATAAAATCTAGTGACTCAAAAGCTCGCTCTATTTGTTGCCCATTTGGCGTTGAAAGAACGGGATTACCGGCCATAGTGACCATAGCTTTTATCTGTCCTTGGCCATTGGTGAGAATCTCTTCAGCCATTAGCGCTGCTGGAAATTCACCTATAGCCTCAGGAAAACCTCGAACTCGAGAGAATCTGTTTCCGATTCGAAATCCTTTGCCCCGCCCGGGTTTACCTCGAGTTGTCTGTCCACCCGCTGCGGGCAAGGGAAACATGACACCACCAGCTTTATCGAAATTACCTGTAATTATGTTGATTACATCAACCAACCACGATGCGGTGGTACCAAAACTCACGGTAGTGGTACCGATTCGCCCGTAAACAAGGGCGGTAGGCGCATCGCAGAGTTCCATTGCGACTCTCCTAATTGTTGCTGCATCAATACCAGTCACATCTGCAACTGCCTCTGGAGAGAAGGCTTTGAGTGCAGCAGGTAACTCATCAAATCCGGCAGTGTGTGGCCGCAGATGATCACCGACATCGGCACGGCCACTGTTAATAATTGTGTGAGCTATTGCTGCTAATAAAAATGCATCTCCATTTGGTCTAATTGCCAACCACTCGTCGGCCTTTTCCACACTACGTGTGCGTCGTGGGTCAACCACAACTAATTTTCCTCCTCGAGCGCGCATTGCCTCGAGTCTTCCTGGAAAATCTGGAGCAGTACACACACTGCCATTTGAAACATATGGATTAGCACCTAACATCAATACATAATCGGTTCGATCAAGATCAGGAATAGCTACGGAGGTTGCAGTACCAAACATGTATCCAGATGCAATCTGTTTTGGAAGTTGATCTACTGATGAGGCGCTGAAGTGCTTGGTAGTACCTAGGGCTTGCATCCA
>CAXNDE010000056.1:0-6322 GCA_964201135.1 Candidatus Planktophila sp. | reverse complement strand
ACCGAACTCGGCGAGCTCATCGATGCCGCTGGCGGGCGCACCTTGGCGCTCTTCTCATCCTGGCGTGGGGTAGAGGCCGCTGATGCGCATCTGCGAAAAGTCTTAGCGGAGCTGCCAATAAAGATATTTACGCAAAAGCGTGGAGACACAGTTGGCCCGCTCGTTGAAAAATTTGCAAACGATGAGACATCGATTCTGCTCGGAACAATGTCGCTCTGGCAGGGCGTTGATGTGCCGGGAAATAGTTGCATCCTTGTGGCGATCGATCGCATCCCTTTTCCACGTCCCGATGAGCCCGTGATGTCGGCGCGTGCAGCCCAGGCAGATGCTGCAGGTGGGAGCGGCTTTATGCAGGTCTCTCTGCCGCGCGCAGCGCTCTTACTGGCCCAAGGCACTGGCCGCTTAATTAGATCGGTTGAAGATCGAGGTGTTGTTGCAATCTTGGATTCGCGCATCGTTACTAAGAGGTACGGCAGCGTGCTTTTAAACTCAATGCCACCACTATGGAGAACCTCAGATAAGGAAGTTGTCCGAGATTCATTGCGCAGGCTCGATCAAAGCGTGAAAGACTAGCGATATGCCTCGCATTGAAACCGAAACACTTGCCGAGCATCGTGAGTGGCGCCGCAATCAGTTGATTGATGCTGCCGCAAGTATTGCCATGGAATCAGGTGGCGCCGCAATTACCGTTGCTGCAGTAGCCCAGCGGGCGGGGTTGTCTCGTACCTCGGTCTATGAGTATTTTGCTAGCGGATCAGAGCTTGTGGCTGATTTAGTAATCGATGAGTTAAAAACCTTTGCTGCTACTTTGAATGGTTCAGTCTCTGAGTGTTTGGATCCCCGATGCGTTGTCTCATGCTGGATAAAAGCTGCGTTGGAATACATCGCCGATGGCCGTCACTTGTTGGCAAAGGCGCTAAATTCAACTGCGATGCCACAATCTCGTTCTCAACAGATTGGTATGGCGCATAGAGCTTTGCTGGCACCACTTGTCAAAGCGATTGAAGAGCTTGGTGTCAAAGATACACAAAGAGCGTTGTCGTTCATTCAGGCGATTACAGATGCATCCACAAAGCGAATTGAATCAGGCCATGAGGCAGAGGGTGAGATCGCTTACGCAACTACCTTCTGCATCAATGGCCTGATGGTTAATTAATTACTCTCCTGTAATAACAAACTTTGTATTTAACCCGTCGTACAAAGCCTTTTTGCCAAGTGCAGTTGCATTAATCTCACACTTCCCGCGGCGTAGCGTCAGAACTGAGCGAACGACTGAACATGCCCCGTTCGCCTTGTACTTAACCTTTTCACCAAAGTTACTGGTTGCAGGCAGAGTCGTCTTACTGAAGGCTTTTGCAGTTTCAGGTAGAGCAAATAAACCTAGTGTCTGAATCCCAAGGGTTAAGCGGATCGGCAAAATGATGGTAACAGGTGATGCGCTGGCATTGCCTGCACTGGTTACTGAAATTGCACACTCGCCAGCTCCGGCCAGTGGGGTTATCTGCTGAGCGTTTAACGCACACGAAGGTGCTAACGATCGATAAGACAGAGTTGCGCCACTCTTTGATACCGCAGCAACTGCTGAAATCTGTCGGTATCCGAGAGTTATTGGTGTGCGGGTTGTAACTGCAACACCATTAATAGTTGCAGTTACCTCATCTGCTGGCAGGGTTGTGGCGCCAGCAAGGGCTGCTTTGAAAGTGATTGGGATAAATTGATCCTCGGAAAAATCACCAGGAACTGTGTGGTCAAAGCGCATAAAGACTCCACACTTTGACACCATGCAGTCAACGGTAGTTGTACCAACGAGGAAGCTTCCGGTTGGCTTGAATGTTATGGCAGCCGTTGGCAGAAATGATGCACCGCGAGCTGAAGAGATCCAAAGCTCTACCGCCTTATTGCACAATGCAGAGCGGGTTCCTACAGGTGCCTCAACACATTGCTGGATATACAAACCACCCTTTGTCGCAACATCAGTCAGGGTGATGTTAATTGTCGCATTTTGATAATCAAGGTTTGTTAATGGACCACCGACAAATTTAGTTTGTGCAGCCTGGGCTGACACAGGTGTCATTAACGAGGCGATTAATACAACAACAAGCAATTTCTTCATTTTTCTCCTTATTTAATAGTGATTGGGATAAATAGATCTGAGCTCCGGTCATTACTGCGAAGATGATCTGCACGAACAGTGATCGCACATTTGATCTTGGTGCAATCAAACTTTCCAATTTGCTTTGAAACCTTAACTTTTAGAGTGAATCGACCACCTGGCAAAAATTCTTCAGTCAGACCAATTGCATAGGGTGGAGGATTAGATGAGATCCAGAATGAGGCTTCACCCGAACCAGACTTGTTGACTCCACCGCCACACGGTGTTGGTGGCTCTCCCTTTTTCGGAACTACACAAAATGCGAGGTAAATACCTATAGTTTCATCAAAGTACTGACCCTTTACAGTCAGGATTGCCCCGCTTTTAGCGCTGCTCTTTGAGACAGATAGAAGTTGACCTTGTGAACCCTTAACAGATGCTGCTTGCGCAGCGGGCATTGCGCTCAAAGCGATGGCCACTACCACAGTCAGTATCTTTCTCATGCTCTAACTTTAAATTAAATAGGTAAATAACTTATCCGACAGGACACGACAAAGTGTCGTTCAAAGATTTGGCAGACTATTCTTGTGAAGAAAATAGTGATTCTTGCCCTTGCAATCCTGCTTACTGGATGTTCGGGCACAAGTAACTCTTCAAGTTATACAATTTCTCAGGATAATGTGAGATCGATTTCACTTGAGACTCCAGCCACATTCTCTGTTTCCCGAGTGGTGGTTTTAGCAAATGGTGTAGCTGAAATTATTAATTCACTCAATGCTAAATCGATACTTGTTGGACGTGATATTTCCAGCAACGAGGAGGCGCTCAAAGATGTTCCGATAGTAACGTCGGGCCACCAAGTAATCTCCGAAAAAGTTATTGCGCTCAAACCCGATCTTGTAATTATTGATGCGTCAACTGGACCAAAGGTGGCTCTTAATCAGATAAGAAGCGCTGGCATAAAAATTGTGCAGACACCTGAGAGCTGGACATTGAGCGATATTGCGGAAAAAGTGAGAGCAGTGGCCAGAGCAATTGGTGCATCCGAGCAGGGAGATTCTCTTGTTGAGAAAATGCAAAGCAGCCAACAAAGTTTCAAATTGGCAGACTCTCCCCGAATAGCATTTCTATATTTGCGGGGGACGAGCTCGATCTACTTAATCGGCGGTCCTGGCTCTGGTGCAGACTCATTAATCCAATCGATAGGGGCGATAGATATAGGAGCGCAGAGCTTTAAAAATCCATTTAATACACTTACTCCCGAGGCATTAGCGGCAGCTAACCCAGATGTAATACTTGTGATGAGCAAGGGGTTGGAATCGGTTGGGGGGATAGAGGGCTTGTTGAAACTACCTGGCGTTGCCCAAACAAATGCGGGCAAGAATGTGCGTGTCATCGATGTTGATGATTCACTGCTGCTCTCCTTTGGGCCGCGTACACCTTCACTCGTTAACGCCCTCTCGGTGGCACTGACAAAGGTTATGAAATGAAAAAATTTCTACCCATATGTAACGCTCTCTTGCTCACATTTCTTATCCTTATAGCCCTTTCACTGGGGGCAACCCAGATAGATCAATTTTGGTCGGCCCTGATGCACCCAGGCGTTAATGAGATTTTGTGGCAGATACGGATGCCTCGAGTACTTGCTGCAGTTTTGGTAGGTGCCGCCTTAGGTATCGCTGGATTAATGGCACAGGGAGCTTGCAATAATGCTCTGGCCGAACCCGCAATCTTGGGAACTTCGGCAGGTGCCTCACTCGGGGCGGTCGTTGCAATTCTTTTCGGAGTGGTTCAAGTCGGTTCACTGGGCGCACTTGCATGCGGTGCACTCGGCGCCCTATGTGCAACGGCGTTGACTTTTAAATTGGCCTCCCTTCGCAGCAATCTCTCATCCTTTGCCCTCATCATCGTGGGTATCGCCGTATCGGCATCGATTACAGCAATTGTTGGACTATCGACAGTCATGGTGACACGTGCAGATGCTCGCTCAATCTCATTTTGGAACTTCGGTTCGCTCTCTTTGATTACTAATGAGAATCTCATTGGCCTCTTTGCCGTGACGATAATCGGCGGGGCTATTGCTTGGAAAGTTGCGCCCTCACTTGATCTGCTCTCACTCGGTGATGCCACTGCCTTTCACTTAGGTGTAGATATCCGAAAGGCCCGTATTACAGCCTTAATTGCACTATCAATTTTAGCTGGTGGGGCAGTGAGCACGGTTGGAACAATTGCATTTCTTGGATTGGCGGCGCCACATATTGCGCGCTTTATCTACGGTCCGGCACATCGATTCTTAATCATTCAGAGCGCACTCATTGGTGCAACGTTGTTGGTTTTAGCTGATACAGCTGCGCGCACACTTGCCCAACCTAACGAACTTCCAATTGGCCTAGTTACATCTTTGATTGGTGCGCCGATTTTGATTGTCTTGGTCGCTGTTAGAAATACAACGTGGAGAACGCCATGATTACTATTAATGAAATCACAATTATTCGTGATAGCCGCGAAATTATCTATGATTATTCAGAACAGATTCCAGCTGGCTCTATAACGCTCATCGTTGGCCCCAATGGCTGTGGTAAATCAACATTATTGGCGGCAATCGCCGGTGACATCGTGCCGAGCAAGGGAACAATCACACTAGATGAGCTCCATCCACCGCTTACCCCAGCCAAAGAGTTAGCCAGATTGCGCGCCATGGCGGTGCAGAATCAATTCTTTACGCTGGGCTTTACCGTTCGCCAGATTATCGAAATGGCAGGTCCGGCCGACGAGGTTATGGAGCAGCTGCATTTAACGCCAATCGCCAATCGCCATGTAACTACTCTCTCAGGCGGAGAGGCACAACGCGTAGCGATTGCGCAGGCAATAGCTGCCCAGACCCCAATACTTTTATTGGATGAACCCTTTGCCGCTCAAGATGTAGATAGCCGCACGAGGATTATCACCATACTAAAGTCACTGGCAGAAAAAGGTACAACCGTTGTCGTTGTCGTTCATGCTAGCGAGAGTGATTTAGGTTGGGCCGATAAGGTTATTAAGAATTTCGCGTAAAGATGGCCATGAATGAGCAAAACTTGGGTGAAGATTTAAATCTGATACGGCATCGATATCTACCCAACGCACTTCATGAGACTCATCGTTGACTTCATGGGCGATTAGAGCCGTTGTTGCCAGAGCGATAACAGTGTCGTATCGCCAGTTACCGTGATCAACACTAAATGTTTCTAGAGCGGTAATAAACTGCGGATCGATACCAGTCTCCTCAATCGCCTCCCGAATCGCGCCTTGAATAACGCTCTCATGGCTATCGCGAGCACCGCCTGGAATTCCCCATGTATCTCCGTTGTGGACCCAAGGAGCTCGATGCTGCAAAAGTATCTGTCCTTGGCGCACTAGCAAAATTCCGGCCGCACCGTTTAGACCCCAATGTTTATTTCCACACTCGCACTGGACCCAGCCATCACCATCTCGTGCAACCATGGGGCAAGAGTGTCACAACTATCCACAGTTCGTGCTCTGAGAGCGATTACGGTCGGTGCACACACTTATCGTGCTGGGCATGAAAGCCTTGATAATCCTGAGTTTGGCCCTCTTTTTAATTTTTCCTGACATAGCAGTTGCAGACTGTGGTGAAGTGGCATGCGTTGATGTCTACACCAAAGACAACCAGATCATCATTGAGGCCCTCAAGGGTAGTGGTGGTACAACTACAGTGCGCACACCGAAAGCTCAACCATCTCCCACTGCGACATTATGGTTTCCACCACAACCATCACCTACTCCAAAGCCCTATGTAAAGCGCACATATAAGGCGCGAAGAGCCAAACCAACAACCATCTCACAATCGGTGAATCTGAGTGATCGTTTAATAAAGCTCGTTCCAACGGCTGGAATAGCTTTTCAACCCGAGTTTGAAGCGTTGCGCAACGTTCCCGTTATTTTCTGGATTGATGTCCCACAAGTTTTTCAAAGCCGCGTAAATATTATCGGCGAGATTGTCGATGTCGCTCTGCGCCCAGGATTTATCTGGTCCTTTGGTGATGGCTCTATGTGGGCGACTACACAAACTGGTGCCCCGTATCCCAATGAATCAATAACGCATACCTATTCAAAGCCTGGAACGTATTCAGTTGTTGTCGTTACTACATGGAATGGTGCCTTTACACATAACGGCGCAGTACGTGCAATTAGCGGAGAGATTGTTAAGACCTCGGTGGCAACCGTCAC
>CAXNDE010000055.1:0-6456 GCA_964201135.1 Candidatus Planktophila sp. | reverse complement strand
ACCGACTTTTAAAGCTCTGCTTTCATCACATGCTTGAACTAAACCAGTTGTAGCGCTCATGATTTCTAATAAGAGCGCGGCATCTTTAACCGAGCGCGCCATCGGCCCAGGTGAATCTTGATGAGCGCTAATTGGGATAATGCCTTGAGTAGGAACAAGGCCGACCGTTGGCTTGATACCAACGCAGCCGTTAAGGGAGGCTGGGCAGATAATCGAACCATCGGTTTCAGTTCCAACGGCTAAGGTAATTAAACCAGCGGCAACGGCAGCCCCTGATCCAGATGAAGAGCCACCGGCGCTGTGTTTGTGAATCCAAGGATTTGCAGTTAATCCCCCGACGGCCGACCATCCACTAGTTGATGAGGTTGAACGGATATTTGCCCACTCCGATAAATTTGTCGATGCGATGATGTTGCCACCAGCTGCGCGCAAGCGCTTTACTAAGGGTGAATCGTTCAGCACCAGATGATCGAGCAATGCGGTGGAGCCTGCAGTGCCAGGCAGACCAATAGCTTCAATATTATCTTTGATAACTATCGGTAGACCGGCAAGGGGTGAATCGGGATTAAAGCCCTTGCCATCGTTCTTTGGTGCAAGGGCTAATATCGAGTTGAGTTCATAGCCCGTTGCATCAATTGCCTCGATGCGATCAAGGGCGTCGGCGGCAAGTGATGCCGGTGATGCTGCGCCCATGCGCAGATCATTAATTGTTTCAAGGGCCGAGCGGGCAAAAACCATTTGCTTAGATTAGCCGTAATTACTGAACCAATCGCTCATTGGCGTTTTAAAGCAAGTTTTACTTCTTAAATATCTTTCGAACTCGCCTAGAGATTCCCTTTGCTAATCCTTCGAGCTGGCCACGAACTGAGATCCCTAAAACCTTATCTTTTGCAGGCTCATCCGGTGTGATCACATCTCGCAGTGCAGGTGAGTTTTGATCGAGTGAGTCTGCGATTCGATCGATATTTGCAACCATTGAAAGCCCGCGCACAATCTGTTCCTGATCGGCATCCTTTGCATCACCAATGAGAGATTCGGCAAGGGCAGAACTTGCCTCACGTGCGTCGGTAGTTGCACTCTGATGTGAATCATCGGCACTGGTGTCATTATCTTCAAACTTCGAGGAGATGGCATAGCTTGCAGCCGATAGTGCAACAGCTATTGCTTTTTGAGTTGAATCTGCGATGCCACCGCTTACAGCTGAATCAAATAATGTGCGGGCGATAGTACGAATCTGCACGACTGTATGTTCGAGGGCGATACCTTGAATGTAGACCTCCTCAGCCTCATCTTTTTTCGCCGATGGAAACCACCGTGCATGTCCGCGGGCTTCAACTGATTGCGCGCGAATAGCTGGAATCTCTTCGATTAATAGGCGTGCCTTTGCTAACCAGTTGCCGGCCTCTTTTTGTGTGTATCCAGTTGCAACGCCTTCAGACATGAGCGCTAGAATATTTGCCGCCTTCACACTGACCGTTGCTATCTGTTCGATTGAGCGACCAACGGGTGTCTTAGGGTGAGAGAAGTAGGAAAAGAGGATTGCAATTGCTGCGCCAATCAACGTCGAGCCCAAGCGATTAAATGCGGTGCTTTCAGAGAGGCCAGGTCCGATAACAATCAGTGCAGTCACCGGAACGTTGACCGATGCAACTTCACCTAAGTGAAGAGCGCGCGAAATAACTGCGCACATAATAATCGTGATACCAACTGATATAAATCCAAAGTTAAAGAGCGTTACCGCAGTAAGTGCAACGCTTGCTCCAATGGCTGTACCAACTATCTGGCCAAAGCCTTCACGCAGTGATTTATGCAGAGAGATGCGGATAGATAGGGTGCATACAATCGCAGCGACGACGCCACCATCATTCACAAGAAAATCACCGACAAGCCAGGAGGTAGCCCCGGCTAAACCCGCGACCGCGATCTGTCTGACCCATGTTCGGCGCTCCGTAAAGAGAGCAATAACTCTTTTAACTAATCCTGTGTTCGATCTCATGAGGCTCTCAATCCTACTGATTTCACAAGATTTGTTAGGATTGCGGCATGAAGAAAGCCTTTGCGGTTATTATCGCCGCACTATTGATCGCTCTAGGTGCAACGCCTGCCTTAGGCTCAGGTGATAAGTACGCAGATGCCCAAACTTCTCTGACGTACACGGTTTATAAGCCAAGTAAAACTCTAGGTTTGACAACAAGCACGTTTGATTTGATTTCCTGTGGTGATACAAATGAGCCGTGGCTATATGCAAAGTACGGTGGTACTAAGCGATACCTAGAGATTATGGAGACTATGGCCGGAGTTAAATGCTCAGACCCAGGTTTATCCAAACAGCTCAGAAACGTTGTAATAAATGGGGTAAGTGCCAAGTTATATGTCTACTGCGACCCAACTAAACCGGCGGCAGCTAATAAATGCACTACCGCCGATATCGCACGCGTTGGTGGATACCTCATCTTTACTAATAAGGCGGCCAAAGCTTTGAAGCCCACCGAGATTCAAGTGCAGGTAATCGGTGGAATTACATATGCCCAACTATTAACTGTTGCGAAATCCTTAAAAATCGTCAAGGCAAGCGGCACACCTATTCAGGAACCGGCATCGCCTTCAAGTAAGTTGATTCTTGCTACCCCTTCATATCTTCCAACCCCTCCAAAAGGCGGTAGTGACGAGTATCGATGTTTCCTTCTCGATCCAAAATTTGATAAAGAGGTCTTTCTTCAATCGGTTTTGATTGAGCCAGATAATTTAAAGCTCTCACACCACGGAATTCTCTACAAAGTAGATGCTGCAAACGTTGCTTCTACAAAGATCATTGATAATGAGAGCACTGGGGATGGATGGTCATGTTTTGGTGACACTGGAATTCCTGGGGCTAGCGCATTTTCGGCGGCATCACCATCTAGTTGGATCTCTTTTTGGGCGCCAGGTGGAAACTTTAAGGCCTACCCAGCAGAGACAGGAATGATGGTTGCTGCTGGAGATCAATTTATTTTGCAGTCACACTTTCATGTACTACCCGGAGATTCTGCAAGTAAGAATCTGGCATCTATGAAGGTCTCACTCTCTCTTGCCACTACTAGTGTTACTAGTTTGAAAACACTTCTTATTGCCGCACCTGTCGAAGTTGCATGCTCCCCGCAAGAGTCAGGACCGCTGTGCACACGAGAGGCAGCCTTAGTTGATTTAGCTAATCGCACATCCGATAAGGGAGCCCTTCAAGCCCGTGGATTGTCATTCATTTGTGGCCAGAATGCACTCAACCCCATTCCAAGTCCAGTATCTGAGTGCACCACGACCATCCGCTCTCCACTTAAAATTTATGGCATTACCGGACACATGCACCAGCTAGGTAAAAATATCAGCGTTACATATACCGAAGCGACCACTAGCAAGTCTTCTGTCATCATGAACCGTCCGATTTGGGATTTTGATAATCAAACAACTGATTGGCTCAAAAATCCGATACTTGCGATGCCTGGGGATAAATTGAAAGTAAGCTGCACATTTGATATTGGCCTGCGCGCTCTTCTACCGGAGTTTAAGAATCTGTCTCCCAATTACGTTGTTTGGGGTGAAGGTACCCGTGATGAAATGTGTCTTGCCATAGTTAATTACACAAATCAATAGATGTTTATTTTTTAGGGTGGGCTAAAAACCAGTCAACTATTTTGAGAGCAGAGCTCTCATCTACATCAGGGCTATGGGCACCACCATTAATACTCCAGAGCTCCACCGCTGTTTGTGGACAGGAATAAATAGTAGGAGTTGTTTCAGCACCATCAAGGTTGCGTATCAAATCAAAGGCCGCTCCAACTTGTGGGCTCGTCAAACATTTATCAATCTGTGCCCATTTTTTAACACTCGAGGCTGCACTTGTATATAAATTACCAAAAAGAGATCCACCGTCATAGAGAATCGTTGCATCACTTGTGCCATGGATATGCAAGACATTTACGGCCTTGTTTGGAGCACATGTTGTTACATCACTATCCATTGCTCCGGCAAGACCGGCAATAGCAGCGACGCTCTCTGGACGTGAACATGCGAATTTATATGTCATAAAATGGCCGTTGGAATGACCAAATATATAGATTCGCTTGGAGTCAATAGATACTTTGCTGGAAATCTCATCGATGAGAGATTGAATATAGGCCACGTCATCGACTGGATTATTGTTGAAATTACAGCAGGCCTTTGAAGCGTTCCAGAATTGATTGCCTTGAGAATCTAGTAGACCATCGGGGGCTGCGTAGATCACACCACGCTTTTCTGCAGCTGTTATCAGGAGAGTAAAACTAGTCTGACTCGTGCTATCGCCACTGTATCCATGTAGATCAATCAATAACGGTGCTGGTACCTCTCTTGAATATCCACTTGGCAGATTAACATTTACCGGACGCTCTCCCCCAACGATAAATGAAGAGCTGTTACTGAATTCGATAGATGATAGATCTCTGCTCACAGGGCTGTTGAGAAATAGCATCCCTGTTGCAATTGCTAATACAAGAGCGATCGCGCTAGAGGCTCTCTTACCTAAGCGCTGAGGAAGACCACCGATACCACTCTCTCTATCGTGGACTAAATCCTTAATGACGTTAAGAAAATGAAAGGCAACTCCAAGCATCGAACCGGCGGCCAAGACCCACATCGGTGGCGTTCGATCAGTGGCATAGAAAATCGATGCCGGAAGAGCCGCACATGCCACAGCATATGGAAGTGGTGAAAGAGGTGAGAATTTAAAGTAGAAGTTATATGCGATGCCACACCCAACCCCGAGCAGGTAAACCAAGCCACCCTTAACGCCTAGAGGCCCGATCACGTTAGCGATTACGGCGATTGGCAAGAGGATCAAAGTAGTCCTGCGAAGTTGCTGCACAGTAATCGTGCCAGCCACAAGTGGTTTATTTAATCGCGAATGCTTGAGATCATCACCGTAATCATAAATATCATTGCTCCAGCCGATTATTAACTGACCGAGAAAGACAGTAAAAGCGATCAGAAATGCAGCTCCTTCCCACCAAAGCCGCATAGCAAGTGCAAATGAGATTGCAGTAATAAGAAGCGTGGGGCCAAAGTGCGCCGCCTTTGCATAGGCTCGAACTCGTATTAGTGACATTGAGGATCGAGCGGCTCTGAAGCTGCAACATCCATCGCTGGACTGCGTCGAAAGAAGCCGCTGGGCTTCAAATGAAAACCTGTACGTTCAACTGGCATAACTGGCCAATCCTCTGTGCGCGGAATGTGATTTGTTCCAAAGACATACCAAAGCACAAGATCGGTATTTTCAGTTGGCCGATCAGCTGCGCTCCACTCTGGTAATCCCGCACCACCATCGTGTTGGAATGGATAATCACCGGCGGGATAGCGCTCGTGATCTTTATTAGGAGTTACCCATACGTGCTTATACATAAAGCCTGCGCGCTTACCTAAGACCGAGCCTTCAAGTGCTAATGGAAAAGTCGTATGGCCCGGTATTAATTTGTAGCCAACACTATGCCCGACATGATTTTTTCTACTGGGATTTATTATCTTCCAGAAACGGCTCTTCATTGGATCAATTAATCGCTGTGCTTTTTTCTCACTGGCTAAAGTAGTCTCACGCGTTTCGTAGGCTCCCCCATAAGGATTTTTCTCACCGATTGGGTGAGCAAAGGATTCAACCTCAACAACGCTGTTATCGGTGCCATCGATATCGAGATCCATTCGTGCACACAAAATATGTTGGTGATACGGCGCCCATAAGCCAGGCTCTAACTCGGTCGCCGATGGATGCTCTTTACCTGGTGTGTCGGCTAACGTTAAAACAATTCCCGTTAACTTAGCTTCAAACTCAATGGAGCCATCTTGATAGAAGTACCAGAAATAGCCGTACTCATAGTTATTAACGGTGACAATCGATGAGGCCACAAAGCGGCGGCCTCGGCGTACTTCGGTATGACCATCGACATCGGTGTGCTTCCACAAGATTCCAAAGTCTTCTTCATGCATACAAATGGCATTTTTAATGGTGCGCACCTGTCCATCGCCCGCGGTGACGCTGGCATCTAAGTAGACAATCTCGCCCAGACAATCACAGCCCAGTGTTAATGAGTTAGTGAAGTTTCCGAGTCCATATTCACCAGTATCAAAGGCGTTCTTGCGGTAGGCGCCCTGGCTTGGATCTCCGTAAGGGATGACTAGTTCGGCAATGGACAAGCGATGAGCAATTTTACGAAGATTACCCTCATCATTGAAATTAACATCATGTATGACAAGACCCTCCCGCTGATCAAAGCCAATACGTAAAGACCATCGCTCCCAATTAATCTTCCAACCTTCAATGCTAAAAGATGGGCCATCGGGTTGGTGAATCATGAGCTCTTTAAGTTTTACAGTTGGTTTGGATTGTGATTCACGGTATGGGCCAGGGGTTTGTGGAATTGGAACGTCAGAATTATCCTCAAGGGCCACTAACTC
>CAXNDE010000054.1:0-6485 GCA_964201135.1 Candidatus Planktophila sp. | reverse complement strand
AAGAGCTCACCAAATGGTGCCTCTGCGAAAGTAATTTTATTTACTGTGTATCCGTAATTTGCTAGTGCATAGGCTTGGAAATCTGCCCACTGTGTCTCTGGAGCAGCACTAGGTGGCCAACCACCAATACGTGAATAGGCAAAATCAATAGTCTTGCCCTTCATGTTCTCTGCATTACTTCCATAGAGCGGACTATCTTTTGCTACTGCACCTGAGTCATCACCCTTGCTGCAAGCAGCAAGAAGGCCAGACATTGAAACTGCAGCAACAGCTGCAGCCCCGCCTTTCAGTACCATTCGGCGGTCTATATTCTTATCGGTCATCGTTGACAAGAGTTATCCCTTTCCCCCAAAGACAGACCCAGGTGGACTGTCCGTTATCAGATTCTGCGTGAGTCACGCTCAACTGTCAAGGGTTCTTGGTATTTCTTTGATGACAATGTTGTAACATTTATAGGGGGTTTAGTTCTCCCACACGATCTCTTATCTCAATATTTGAAATGGATTCTGGAGGCGTTAAAAGTGAGAATAGCCGTCGGCTCGGATTTCATCGGCTGGGAGCTCAAAGCCACACTCATGGAGCTGCTCAAGGCCCATCCACGGGTTACAGCCTTAGAGGATCTAGGTGTTGCAAGCCGCGAGGATAAGAGCGACTACCCAGATATCGGCTTTGCGCTCGCGCGCTTTATTGCACACGGCAAGGCCGATAGAGGCCTTCTTATCTGTGGCACAGGAATCGGAATGGCGATATCGGCCAACAAGGTTCCCGGGATTCGGGCAGCGACAACGCATGATCCCTATTCATTAGAGCGGGCTATTTTGAGCAATAACTGTCAAATAATTTGTATGGGTGCCAGAGTCGTCACTGCCGAGTTAGCTAAGAGCCTGATTGCGCCCTGGTTAGAGTATACATTCGATCCTGCAGGACCCTCGAGTTCTAAGGTAGATAAAATCAATACATTAGAGCGAGAAGGGCTGTGATGAAAGAGGCGACGATAGTTTTTCCAATAGCCGACGGAGTTGAAGATTTAGAGTACTACGTAACTCGTATGCGATTAGAAGAGGCAGGATTTAGAGTCCTCAGTGCTGGGATTACCAAAGATGATGTCATTGGTAAGAATGGTCTTGTTATCTCTGTCGATGTGATTCTCTCAGAAGTACGGGCCGATGATCTCGTTGGCCTGGTTTTAGCTGGCGGATGGGCTCCAGATAAGTTGCGTCGATATAGTTTTGTAAATGATTTAATTCGATTAATCAACGAGCAGAATAAAGTTATTGGAATTATCTGTCACGGTGGATCTATGGCGATCTCTGCAGGCATTGTCAAAGGCAAGCGATCAACGGGCTCTTTAGGAATTAAGGATGACCTAGTTAACGCAGGTGCAATCTGGGTCGATGAATCGGCCTTTACCGAAGGAAATTTAGTATGGGGCCGCGTAGTTGCCGACATTCCTAATTTCTGTCGCGAACTTGTCGCAGCCTTTATACGATAGCTAGAGCACTAAGAAGGCTTGTGAATTAAGCCCCATCAACTCCATCGGCAATTCCCTGCAAAATAATCGCTAATGAGGTCGCACCAGCATCTTGGAAGCCAATTGCCCGCTCCCCAAGCCTTGCAGCACGGCCCTTTTTAGGGATTAAATCCTTAGTTGCAATGGCTGCATCGAGGGCTGCCTTTGCTGTGGAGTGAAGGGCATCGCTGAGTGATCCACCTTTAGTTGACAGTGATTTGATGTGATCAACTGCTGGGAAAAAAGAATCCAGCATTGTTTTATCTCCCAGCTCGGCCTTACCAAGAAGCTGAATTGACGTGGCCATGGCTTCATAGAGCTCGGCCCAGTCAGAGATATTACTTAGCTCATTTTTGTTTGCAGCAGAGGTTGCCGCTGCAGCAAATGCAGCCTCATAGAGTGGTCCAATAGTTGCACCAACATCATCGGCATATGCCTCGGCTGCGGTTTGAAAAACCTCTGATGGCGCAACTGATTCATCAAAGCCCTTCATCGCGCGAGCAACGGCGCGCATTCCAATTGTCATTGAAACTCCGTGATCACCATCTCCGACTTCGCCATCTAATTCACACAAATAATCCTTATTTTCCTCAACTTTTTTAGCTACATGAATTAAAGACTGCGCGATGACATGGCCATTAATACTCTTCATGCTGTATCGCCTCCTAGAGTTTCTTATACATACATGTATCAACGACTGAGTTAGTAATCAAGTCATGCATCTCAGTATCAAGACGCATGAGACTAACTGAAACTCCCGCCATTTCTAGGGCAGTAACCTGCTCGCCTACATGCTTGAAGCGAATATTTATACTATGTGCATCGCAAATCTGCTTTACTCGACGATAAACAACATAGAGCTCTTCGGCAGGTGATCCCCCAAGGCCATTAACGAGTAGGGCTACATCGCTGCCCTTGTAATCAAGGTCTGCCAAAATAGATTCAACAATTTCATCAATAACTGAATCAATTCCACGAGCCTTTACCCGCTTGATACCTGGTTCACCGTGAATTCCAAGGCCAATTTCCATCTCATCATCTGGCAGGGTAAAAGTTGGCTGGCCATTTGCCGGCACAATGCACGAGGTCAGACCCACACCCACAGTGCGAGTGTTGTTATTTGCCTTACTCGTCACTGCGACAACTTCATCGAGTGAGGCCATCTGCTCGGCCTTTGCGCCAGCTACATGCCAGACAAGAAAAAGGCCACCGATACCGCGACGCTTTGAGGCTGACTCCTTTGGTGCAGATAGAACATCATCGTTGAGAACCACTGATTGGACAGGAATTCCCATTTCGCGGCACTGGTCTTGGGCCTTATCAAAGTTGATGCAATCTCCTTGATAATTTCCATAGGTATACAAAACGCCAGCTCCACCATTTACCGCAACGGTAGCTTCAACAATTGGTTTTGATGGAGGGGATGCAAAGATATTTCCAATGGCTGCTCCATCGGCCATGCCTTTACCGACATATCCTGCAAATGCGGGTAAGTGTCCTGATCCTCCACCAACAACGATTCCCACTTTGCCGGCGATAGGGGACTGAATTCGTGCAATCGAACGCTTACCTACCGCTTTAATAATCTGGTCATTGGCTGAAATGAAGCCTTCAAACATCTCATCTACGACTTCAAATGGATCGTTAATAAGTTTCTTCACAGTAGGTGACCCTTCGTAGGTATGCCGAGTATGAGAGGAGAGTAAAGGGTGGCAATCATTTTCGTCAATCTGGTTATTAGTCCCCTAGTGGCAGGGTAGGCGTGGAGTCAATGAAAGCGCGCGTTGACTCTAAGTCGATGATTCCAGCGTCGGAGCCAAGGCCTGATGCAACAAGTGAGCCGCAGGCACTACCAAGTTGTGCCGCTTTAACCACTGACATGTGAAGGGAGAGGCCAGCGATAAAGCCAGCGCTCCAGGCATCACCACACCCTGTTGTGTCAACAAGCTTTACTTTAAATGCAGGCACACGAACTCTCTCGCCGCTTGCGCTGACAATGAGACTTCCGCGCTCGCCCATTTTTAGCACAACATTTTTTGCGCCCGCATTGAGGAAGTACTGACACATCTGATTAGGATCAGTTAAGCCTGTGATCATCCCTGCCTCCTCTACATTTGGCATAAAGTAATCAAGATATGGCATGCATGGAAGTATTTTTTGCGCCATATTCTCTTGTTGTACACCCAGAATATCCATCGTCGTTATCGCACCTGATTGCTTGGCACATTGCAAAGCTTTAACCGTATCTGGCCCGTCAAATTTAGGCATTAAATAAAAACCACCAATATGAACAAAATCAGCCTTTGCAACAACTTCAAGCGGAACATCCTCAAAGCTAAAAACAGCATTAGAGCCCATGACGTGTAGAGCTGGGCGCTCACCATTTGGGCGGATAGGCAAAATAGATCCCGAAGTCTGTACACCATCTTTTCTGGCTAGATATTTAGTATTAACACCGTATCGATTTAGAATGCCGATGAGAATATTTCCCATCTCATCATTTCCAACTGCGCCGACTGCAGTGACGCTGCACCCAAGTTTTGCTAAGTCAACCGATGTTCCAGCCGCAGTGCCTGCAGCAGTAATTCGAATCTCATCAATAAGTGATATTCCCTGCCCGGGCGGAATCTCAGAGACATGTCGGCCCAATACATCCAGAATGTGGACACCCATTGAAACTATCTCTGTCACGAATGCCTCCCTTGGCTTTGACTGCGAACTATAGTCAGACGCAGATTATTGTAGGTAAGATTTAGAGATTATTATATGGTGCCCCTAAATTACAGGTAAGAAAAATCAACTAGAAAGCGTCGTCCATGAATGTGAATCAAAGCCCACAGCCTCTAGTTGAACTCGTAGCGCGTTCAAAGAAAATCGGCGCCGACCAGTCTTTAGTTGTATATGGCGGAGGTAACACCTCAAGTAAAGGTGAAATCCTTGATCATTTAGGTCGAACACATCAAGTAATGTGGGTTAAAGGTTCAGGCTCGGACATGATGTACGGCGGAGAGCGAGATTATCCAGCGCTGTATTTAGATGATTTGCGCCAATTGATTTCATTTGATGATCTAGATGATGAGACGATGGTTGATTATGTAACGCGCGCACTAGTTGATCCGACCTCTCGCCGCCCATCCATTGAAACTCTATTACATGCATTTTTGCCTGCCAAACACATTGATCATGTACATGCCGATGCGATTTGCGCCCTTACAAATCATCCGGGTGGTGCAAAGGCGGTAGCAGATGCGTTAGGTAGCGGTTTTGAGTACGTCGATTGGATGCTCCCTGGTTTTACGCTCTCTAAAATCGTTTCTAAACTCAAAGATGCCGAAGGCATAGTTTTAGCCCACCACGGATTAGTGGTGTGGGATGAGTCGAGTGATAAGTGTTTAGAAAAGACACATGTAGCTGTCGCCAAGGCCGATAAATTTTTGGATTCACTCAGCATCAAGCCCACTGCCGCCTTCGATCATGGAGATATGCCACAAAGTGAGCTCAACGATCTGCTGTTGCAGCTTCGAAAGAAGTTAGGGAAAAAGCAGATTCTCCGTACAGATCGCCGCTTAGCGCAGGTTGCATCACGAAAGGATTGCGCCACGGTAGTTGCAGCTTCGGCATCTAGTGCCGACCACATGTTGCGAATTAGACCTAAGTCAGCATTGATCGACATTAGCCTGCCAGCGGAGTCGATTGAGAGCTATCAAAACGACTATGCACAATACTTTGAGCGAAATAAGTCGAAGATACAACCAGGCTACTCAAGCCACGGAAATGATCCGAAAGTTCTCCTTGTGCCAAAAGTTGGCGCAATTACCACCGGTAACTCCTTAAATGAGTGTTTGATGCTTGCAGATATTGCTTTCCATACACATAGTGTGGCTGCCCGAGTAATTGATTCATTTGGTGAAGCCGACACGATCCCGGAGTCAGAGATATTTGGCTTTGATTACTGGCCAATGGAGCTCTTTAAGTTGGCATCAAAGCCGGCTCCGGCAAAGTTTGCAGGTTCAATCTACGTTGTAACGGGTGCTGGAAGTGGAATTGGAAGAGGCATTGCACTTGAGCTTGCTCGTTTAGGAGCTAGCGTAACTTTGGCAGACCTGGATGAAAAAGGTTTAGAAGAGGTTGCGAGTGTTTTTAAAGAGAATAAATTCCTTGAGCCTTTGTTAATTACTGGAGATCAATCCAAGGAGGAAGTCGTTTCACAAACTCTTAATGAAACCATTGCCCAATTTGGGGGATTAGATGGCGTAGTTATTAATGCAGGTATTGGCGTATCAGATAATTTAGAAGATTTAACTCTCGAGAAGTTTCGCACAGGTTTAGACATTAATCTCACTAGTGCTTTCTTAATGACTAAAGGAGCTATGCAGATTTTGCGCAAGCAAGGACTAGGTGGATCAATTGTTTACATCGCAAGCAAAAACGCCTTTGCTCCAGGTGCTGGCTTCGGTGGATACTCTGTGACTAAAGCTGGAATGCTCCAGTTGATGCGTATTGCAGCCCTTGAAGGTGGATCAGTTGGTATTCGCGCAAATGCAATTAACCCTGATGCTGTCTTTGATAACAGCAAGCTGTGGGAGGGTGGTATACGTGCTCAGCGCGCTGCTGCGCATGGCGTAAAGCCAGAAGAGCTTGAGGATTTTTATGCATCTCGAAATATTCTCAAAGTTCGAGTACAGACGGTAGATGTTGCCCATTCAGTTGCATTTCTCCTCTCGGATGAATCATCACGAACAACAGGAGCAGTCATTGCAGTTGATGGAGGAGTCTCAGCGGCCTTTCCACGTTAAGCAGAGAGCTTCTGGTGGAGTTTAAGCTCTCTTAGCTTCCAGGGCTCACCGTCGACATATTGAAATCTTTAATAACGAGTGGTGGAGTTGCCATATTAGACATATCCCCGGCCCATTCGCGGGGTTGAGTCCACTCGGTTGCACCGGCATGCACAATGCGATTAAGGGCAGAAACCGGC
>CAXNDE010000053.1:0-6598 GCA_964201135.1 Candidatus Planktophila sp. | reverse complement strand
GCCATCAACACCTGAGCAGGTTCGTACCCGCGCATTAACCGCTCTTGCTAGTGAGGCGCGAATGATGCTCGATGAAGGTGTCGTTGCAACGGCCGCTGAGATCGATCTCTGCATGCTGATGGGTGCTGGCTGGCCCATGCACTTAGGTGGAATCCTGCCGTATCTAGATCGCAGCGGTATTAGCGAATCTGTGTGCGGTTCGCGCTTTCATCCTGCTGGGATTGCATCTCTTCCTTAAAACTACTGCTCCATTCAACGACGCTGCGTGCGATATTTTGAGCTGTAATTCCAATATCATTCAAGATTTCGCTTCGCTTTGAGTGCTCTAAGAAATCAAGTGGCACGCCAATTGAGTGAAGCGGCACGTTAACACCACTATCTCTAAAAAGTTCTGAGATTGAACTTGCGATACCACCGTGACGAATTCCATCTTCTAATACAACGACACTTGTGTAGCGTTGGGCCATAGATATAAGAGATTGTGGAAGAGGTTTAACCCATCGGGGATCAATGACAGTTACACCAACGCCCTCGCGATATGCCGAAGATGCAGCCTCTACTGCCAAAGAGGCCATAGCCCCAACGCTAATCATTAATACATCGGCGCTTTCACCACGGTACAAAACATCGATTCCATCACGTCGCTCAAAGGCTGGAATATCTATCTGCACGGCACCCTTTGGAAAACGCACCATTGATGGAGCATTGGAGATATTAACGGCCTCACGTAGTAGTTCGCGCAATCGTGCGCCATCACGTGGTGCGCCAACATGCATCGTTGGCACAATTCCAGTGAGCGCTAAATCCCAGATTCCATGGTGAGAGGGTCCATCATCGCCAGTGATTCCAGCGCGATCTAATACAAAGGTAACTCCAGCCTTGTGCAGTGCAACATCTAATAAGAGTTGATCAAAGGCGCGATTAAGAAAAGTAGAGTAGACAGCCACAACTGGATGAAGGCCAGTAAAGGCCATTCCTGCAGCACTCGTTACCGCATGTTGCTCGGCGATGCCAACGTCAATGGTGCGATCAGGAAAAAGCTGTGCAAATTGATCAAGTCCAGTTGGGCCCAGCATCGCAGCAGTGATTGCAACGACATCTTCTCTCTCTTTGCCGATCTCAACTAACTCAGATGCAAAGACCTTTGTCCATGTAAGGCCGCTCTTAGCCAATGGCTCCCCGGTCTCAGGATCAACGACTCCAACGGCGTGAAATTTTTCAGCCTCATCGGCAACTGCCGGTTTATGGCCTCTGCCTTTTTCCGTAATTGCATGAACTAAAATCGGTGCGCCATACTCTTTAGCTTGTTGCAGCGCCCGCTCCATAGCACTGATGTCATGTCCATTGATGGGTCCCATGTATTTAAGCCCAAGATCTTCAAACATTCCCTGCGGAGCAATGATGTCCTTGATTCCCTTTTTCATACCATGCAATGTGTCGTAGATGGGGCCGCCGACCACTGGGGTCTTATGCAGTACATCTTTACCCCAGTCAAGAAACTTTTCATAACCACTTGTGACGCGCAAAGTAGAAAGATATGTAGCAACACCTCCAATAGTTGGTGAGTACGAACGCTCATTATCGTTTATAACGATAATCAACTTACGTTTTTTAGCCGTGGCAATATTATTGAGCGCCTCCCAGGACATTCCCCCTGTTAGTGCGCCATCGCCAACGACTACTATGACATGGCGATCATCGGCGCCTTGTAAGGCAAAGCCACGGGAGATTCCATCGCCCCATGACAAAGCCGTTGATGCATGTGAGTTTTCTATAACATCATGGGTGCTTTCGCTGCGATTGGGATATCCAGAAATTCCACCGCGTTGGCGCAGTTGATCAAAGCTATCGGTGCGGCCAGTCAAAATCTTATGGACATAGGATTGATGTCCTGTATCAAAGAGAATGACATCTTTTGGCGATTCAAAGGTGCGATGGATTGCAATCGTGAGTTCAATTACTCCCAAGTTAGGCCCTAAGTGCCCGCCTGTCTTGGATACTTTTTCAATTAAGAAGTTACGAATCTCATCACTAAGTTGGATTAATTGGGCAGGGCTAAGGCCAGCTAAATCTACCGGAGATTTAATCTGGTTCAACATGGCAATATTTTAGATGCTTATTACGATAAGAGCGAGCGCAGGACGAATTGCATGATTCCACCGTGGCGGTAGTAATCGGCCTCCCCTGGAGTATCGATGCGCACCGTGGTGCTAAAGCTCTTTTCGCCAGCGATTACAGTGAGCTCTTTTGGAGCCCCACCAGTATTGAGCGCGGTGATTCCAGTGATGGAAAATACCTCAGTGCCATCTAGACCTAAACTCTTGGCATTTTGACCATTGCTAAATTGAAGCGGAAGTACGCCCATGCCGATTAAATTTGAGCGGTGAATTCGCTCAAAACTTTCAGCGATAACTACGCGTACACCTAGTAGCGCAGTTCCTTTAGCTGCCCAGTCACGGGAAGATCCAGAGCCATACTCTTTACCGGCCAAAATTACTAAGGGCACACCTGCACTTTGATAAGCCACCGATGCATCGAAAATTGTGGCTTGCTCGCCGTTATTTAAGAAGTTACGGGTAAAGCCACCCTCAACACCATCTAGCAGTAGATTCTTTAAACGAATATTTGCAAAAGTTCCACGGATCATAACTTCGTGATTTCCACGACGAGAGCCATACGAGTTAAAGTCTTTACGATCAATACCATGCTGGGCTAAGTAGAGACCTGCGGGAGAATCGGCCTTAATGTTACCTGCAGGTGAGATGTGATCTGTTGTTACTGAATCACCAAGTACAGCCAATACTCGAGCACCAACAATATCGGTGACAGGTGCGGGGATTCTAGGCATTGCCTCAAAGTATGGGGGCTTTCGAACATAGGTTGATTTCGGATCCCATTCGAAGGTTTTGCCAGTTGGCGTTGCAAGTGCCTTCCAGCGGTGATCGCCATCGAAGACAGTTGCATAATCCTTCGTAAACATCGTAGATGAGATCGAGCTATCGATTACCGATTGAATCTCCTGCGGTGATGGCCAAATATCTTTAAGGTAAACGGGATTGCCAGCTAAATCATCCCCCAAAGACTCCTTCTCGAAATCATGATCCATGGTGCCGGCGATTGCATATGCAACAACTAGTGGAGGGGATGCTAAATAATTCATCTTCACATCAGGGCTTATACGCCCCTCGAAGTTGCGGTTACCGGAGAGCACGGCAGTGACCGCTAAGTCACCATCATTAACTGCCTTGCTAATAGCGATTGGAAGTGGGCCAGAGTTACCGATACAGGTTACACAGCCGTATCCCACAAGGTGAAAACCTAGCGCCTGCATGTATTTCGTTAAATCTGCACGATCGTAATAATCGGTGACCACCTTAGATCCTGGTGCAAGGGTGGTTTTTACCCATGGCTTTGATTTCAAACCCTTTTCAACGGCATTTTTCGCAAGAAGTGCCGCGCCTATCATGACCGATGGATTTGACGTATTGGTACACGATGTAATCGAGGCGATAACAACATCACCGTTCTTCACGCGCGTATTGCCAGCGGCAACTTCACCCTTTGCCGTCTTTTCAGAGAAATATGTTGGAAGAATATCGGTAAACGCAGCTTTGGAATTACTAAGAGAAATGCGATCTTGTGGACGCTTAGGTCCAGAGATTGATGGAACAACGGTTGAGAGATCGAGCTCAACAACTTGTGAGAATCGTGGCGCAACCAATGGATCGTGCCATAGGCCTTGTGACTTTGCATATTTTTCAACTAATGCAACCTGATCATCGCTTCGACCGGTTAACCGCAAATAGCGCAGCGTCTCGTCATCGATTGGGAAGATCGCACATGTAGAGCCGTACTCGGGACTCATGTTGCCAATCGTTGTTCGATTTGCCATCGGTACCGATACAACACCTGGACCAAAGAACTCTACAAACTTTCCAACGACCCCAGCCTTGCGCAAAATCTCAGTAATCGTAAGCGCCATATCTGTAGCGGTTGTACCAAGTGGCAACTGACCGGTGAGTTTGAAACCAACAACTCGCGGAATCAACATGGAGACAGGCTGGCCAAGCAGTGCCGCTTCGGCTTCAATTCCTCCAACACCCCAGCCCAAGACACCAAGACCATTGACCATCGTTGTATGCGAATCGGTACCAACCACCGTATCTGGATAGGCGCGAAGAACTCCACTGACTTCGCGTGTCATTACAACCCGGGCAAGATACTCAATATTTACTTGATGGACGATTCCAGTTCCAGGTGGAACAACTTTGAACTCATCAAATGCACTCTGTCCCCAACGAAGAAAACGGTAACGCTCTTGATTTCGCTCGTACTCAATATCGGTATTTTTTTCAAAGGAGTCTTTGGTACCGAAAACATCGGCAATAACCGAGTGATCGATAACCAACTCAGCCGGTGACAATGGATTTACCTTCGAGGCATCTCCCCCAAGTTCAACAATCGCCTCACGCATAGTTGCAAGATCGACGATGCACGGTACTCCAGTAAAATCCTGCATGATGGTTCGGGCTGGTGTGAACTGGATTTCAGTATCTGGTTCTGCCTCAGGATTCCAGGAAGCTAAAGCCTTGATATGAGCGGCGGTGATATTTGCGCCATCTTCGGTGCGCAGAAGATTTTCAAGCAGGATCTTTAATGAGAATGGAAGATCACGTGCACCTTCAATGGTTGAGATATCAAATATCTCAAAACTCTTACCCGCAACCTCTAGATTTTTCTTTGCGTTAAAAGAGTTTTTGCTCATTATCTACCTTCCATAACCTCAGTATTAGATGCTAATAATACCTAAGCAGGCAAGAACAGCGCAACACACTCGATATGATGCGTCATCGGAAAGAGATCAAAGGCCCTGATTGTAGAGAGCGTATAGCCCTTCTCTAAAAAGTAACCAGTATCACGTGCAAGTGCGGCTGGGTCGCATGCAACATAGACAATCCTTCGAGGTGTTAATCGCACAATTTCACTCACCACTGTTTTGCCAGCGCCCTCGCGTGGAGGATCAAGAACAACAACATCGGCACTGGTAATTCGTGGCAGATGATGTGCCACATCACCAGTCGTAATCTTTACATTTGGATTCTTTGCAAAATTTTTCGTAGCATCTGCCGTTGCACTCTTACTTTCTTCAATCAAATCAATGGCTCCATCGATTCCAACGATATCCACCATCACAGAGGTGAACAGGCCAACACCTCCATACAAATCAAGTACGTAATCACCGTTGCGCAGCTGGGCATACTCTAAAACAGCACGGGTTAATGTTGCAGGTGCACTGGCGTTGCTTTGCCAAAATGAATCCTGACTCACCTCCAAGAGCTTTCCCATAACCTCTTCATGTAGAGTCTGGTTACCTTCAGTCAATCGAGCTTTACTCTCTTTAGTGGCAAGTGCGATATTTCGCTCTTTCTTGGATGAAACCGCAATCTCTATTCGAACTTCGGCCTTCCAACTACGGGCTGCAAGTTCGGGCATTTTCATATCAGGGGCCATAATTATGCAGTCATCGATTGGTACAACGCGATGACTTCGGGCGCCGTAGAAGCCAAGTCTGCCCGAACTGTTTGTAGTTGCAATCGATCGAGTGCGCCAGTGCAATGAAGGGCTAACTTCTTCAACTTCAATGCGTAGATCCATTTTTGCGATGCGCGCAAACTGTTCGGTGATGACATCAGATTTAAGTTGGCGCTGGCCAATCATCGAGATATGTTGAAAATCGCAGCCACCACAACCGCCACGATGGGCATAAGAACATGGTGGGTTCACGCGATCTGGTGATGGATCTAGAACCTCAACGACATCGCCGCGGTTAAAAGAGGTGCCAGTAGATGTAATCACGACTCGGCATTTTTCACCGGGAATCCCATGGCGGATAAAAAAGACTGCACCTTCATGGCGGGCGATGAAATGGCCGCCATGGGCTACTTTTTCTATCTCGGTTTCGAAGATATCTCCGACCGCCCAGCGCGCTGATTTAGGTGATGCCATGGATGTAAGCCTATGGGTGTACGTTAGGACATATGCACGTGGTCATCATGGGATGCGGTCGAGTCGGATCTTCTTTAGCTACCGAACTTGAAGCCGCTGGTCATAGCGTTTCAATCATCGATCAAACCCGTGAGGCCTTTCGTCGCCTCGGCCCAGATTTCAAAGGAACAACGGTTACAGGCGTTGGCTTTGATCGCGATATTTTGCGCGAGGCCGGTATTGAAAAGGCCGAGGCCTTTGCAGCCGTTAGTAATGGTGATAACTCTAATATTTTGGCGGCACGAGTTGCGCGCGAAATGTTTGGCGTTGAAAAAGTTGTCGCCCGAATTTATGACCCTGGCCGTGCCGAAATTTATCAGCGCCTTGGAATCCCAACTGTTGCAACTGTTTTATGGACAACCGATCAGATTCTGCGCAATCTTATTCCTGAAGGTTCGCGCTCTGAGTGGCAAGATGCAAGTGGAATGGTTGCACTCTGCGAGATGCATCCGCACAAGGAGTGGTATGGACGACAGATTTTACTTATCGATGCGATTACACATGCACGCGTTGCATTCATCACACGCAATGGCTCTGGAATGATTCCCGATGA
>CAXNDE010000052.1:0-6619 GCA_964201135.1 Candidatus Planktophila sp. | reverse complement strand
TCCTCTCGATTGATTGCCGACTTTGCTGTTGATTCAGCAACTAACAACATGTTGTCTAAATCAAAGGCTAGGTGGAACCCTGGGTTGAACTTACGCCCACCACTTACAGAGACATTAGCGCTGCGCTTTCTAATCTCTGCAATCTTTGTAATTGCATCCTTTAGTTCGCTACCTGTGCGAATAATTCCGACAAGGTTGTGTGTGATCTCCTGAAGTTCTGCGTGCAAAGAGTAAGAGTTTTCTCCACCTTCGCGATCAAATGGTGCTTGAATCTTCTCAGCTGCTGCGGTAATTGCCGCTTGGCTGACTGGATTTGTGCCATTCTTCTTAACGTATTGCGCAGCACCCATTCCTGCGCGACGGCCAAATACCAAAAGATCAGTTAATGAGTTTCCACCCAGACGATTTGATCCGTGCATTCCGCCAGCTACCTCGCCCGCTGCAAATAATCCCGGAACGCCTATTGCTGCTGCAGTATCTGGCTCAACTTCAACGCCACCCATGACGTAGTGACATGTTGGGCCAACCTCCATTGCCTCCTTAGTGATGTCTACACCAGCTAGTTCATAGAACTGATGCCACATCGATGGCAGGCGCTTCTTGATTATCTCGGCAGATATGCGCTTAGAAACATCTAAGAAAACTCCGCCGTGCTCTGAACCCCGACCTGATTTAACTTCGGTGTTAATGGCGCGCGCAACTTCATCGCGAGGCAACAGCTCAGGGGGGCGACGATTGTTGTCCTGATCTTCATACCAACGATCTGCTTCTGCCTCATTGTCAGCGTACTTATCCTTGAATACTTCTGGAATGTACTTAAACATGAAACGCTCGCCGAGTGAGTTTGTTAGAACTCCACCTTCACCGCGAACAGATTCAGTTACCAAGATTCCACGCACAGATGGTGGCCATACCATTCCTGTTGGGTGGAACTGTAAGAACTCCATGTCAACTAAATTTGCACCGGCTTTAAGGGCAAGTGCGTGCCCATCTCCTGTGCCCTCCCAAGAGTTTGATGTAATCTTAAAAGTCTTTCCAACGCCGCCAGTTGCAATAATTACCGTTGGTGCTTCAAATAAAACCTCTGCGCCAGTTTCGCGCCAGTACCCGTATGCACCTGAAACTTTGCCATTCTCTTTTAGAATATCGGTGATAGTTAGTTCGGCAAAGACTTTAATGTTGCTCTCCATTGAACCGTACTGTTCGCCATCTTTTTGCTGCAACGCAACGATCTTCTGCTGCATTGTGCGGATGAGCTCTAACCCTGTGCGATCCCCAACGTGCGCAAGTCGTGGATATTCATGTCCACCAAAGTTACGCTGTGAAATCTTTCCCTCTTTAGTGCGATCAAAGAGCGCTCCCCAAGTTTCAAGCTCCCAGATACGATCTGGAGCCTCTTTTGCATGAATCTCTGCCATGCGGAAATGACTAAGAAACTTGCCACCACGCATTGTGTCGCGAAAGTGCACCATCCAACTATCTTTCTCATTCACATTTCCCATAGATGCTGCAGCGCCACCTTCAGCCATAACGGTGTGGGCCTTACCAAATAGTGATTTACAAATGATTGCTACACGCAACCCTGATTCACGTGCTTCTACAGCAGCGCGTAATCCAGCGCCTCCGGCACCAATTACAAGGACATCGTATGTATGGCGTTCTAGTGTCATAGTCGATTATCCCTTTAGAAGAAGTAGAAGTTAGTCCATGCGCCGGTAGCAACCTGGCGAACATAGATATCGGCGAATGCAACAGCAGCAAGTGAGTACCATGCAAACTGTTGGTGTGAGTGATTAAGAACTGAAGCCCAACTCCACAATTTGTAGCGAATAGGGTGCTTAGAGAAATTCTTTAAACGTCCACCAATAGTGTGGCGGCACGAGTGACATGACATTGAGTAAAACCACAACAATGTTGAGCTCACGACAAGTACTAATGAACCAACACTCATGTGACCCCACTCTCCTTCAGGGTTTTTAAATGAAATGATCGCGTCATAGCTGAGAATTACATTTAAAAGTAAGCCAGCATAGAAGAAGTAACGGTGTGAATTTTGAATGATCAGCGGAAATCGTGTCTCCCCTGTGTATTTCTTGTGAGGCTCTGCAACAGCACATGCCGGTGGTGACATCCAAAATGAACGGTAGTAGGACTTGCGGTAGTAGTAACAGGTCATACGGAAACCCAATGGGAAGATCAAAATAATTAAGGCCGGCGATAATGCGAAGTTAAAAATCTCCGCACTCACTGGTGTGAAGCCAAAAATTGTTGCTTCAGGAAGACAGGCTTCGGACAAACATGGTGAGTAAAAAGGTGAGATCAGGTGATCTTTATAGTAATTAGCACCTTCGAATGCGCGAAAGGTTGCATAGATAATAAAGGAGATAAGAACTCCGAACGTTGCAAGTGGTTGTAACCACCACTTATCTGTTCGAAGTGTGCGCTCTTTAATCTTTGCGCGTGTTGGTGAAAAAACACCTGACATGTACAACTCCCCTGGTGTAAACCTGTTTAGCACTAGGGGTTAAGTCTCCTCTTGGTAAGAAAAAGAGGCTAGGCAGATCCCTGCCTATTGGCTATGAACTCAGCCACATAGTTGGAAAATCGGCGGAGGGCGTGGGATTTGAACCCACGAAACTTTCGTTTGCCGGTTTTCAAGACCGGTGCACTCGGCCGCTATGCGAGCCCTCCGTGGGAGAGGTTACCCGAATCCAGCGCTATCGAAAAATCGGCTAGGTATTAAGCGGGAAGGTCTAAGAGCTCTTCTATGATCTTTGCAACACCGTCGGCTTCACATGGTTCTGCAACCGCTTTAGCAAATAAAGCTGCATCTGGGTGGCCATCTGACATTGCATATGAACGTTCTGTCCATTCAAGCATCGAGAAATCATTGGGATTATCGCCAAATGAGACACAGTCCCTCGCATCTATATTCAACCGTGATGCCACTACCGAAAGTGTCTGACCTTTTGTAATACCGAACGCTGAAATTTCTATCAATGAATCTCTTGAAGTTGAGTGGGTAACAGTTACAAGATTATGCAACTCTCGATGTGCGACCTCAACCATTTCGTCGGAGGTAAATTCATGGTTACTACATCTGCCTAAAATCTTCAAAGCAGGGCGCTTAATCGCCTCTTCAATTTTTTCAACGCCAACATTATCCATGCCTACATCCCATTTAGGGAGATAGGCAATTTCTCGGTGATAGTGATTGTTGGATTCGACTGCAAATGACATCTCAGGCATTGCTATTCTCATACGCCGAACGGCTTCTAGTTGTTCATCAATTGGGATCATCCACTCTTCAAGAACTGCTTCATTCATTAAGTCATACAACATCGCCCCGTTACAACAAATTGCGGCGCCAAATCCAAAGGCCTCACGAATCTCACCCATCCAACGTGGTGGGCGACCGGTAACAAAGAAAATATGGACACCTAAATCGCGTGCCCGTGTGAATACATCAATTGTGCGCTGTGAAATAACACCTTTGTGAGAGACGATTGTTCCATCTAGATCTGTTGCGATTAATTTAGGACGTTTGCTCACACCAGCTCAAATCGTGTCACACCCAAGAAAGGTTGCAGAGCTACGGGAATATTTACTGTCCCATCAGCATTTTGGTGATTCTCTAATATCGCAACAATCATGCGTGGAATTGCAACTAATGTTCCATTTAATGTTGCAACTGACTTTGTGCCATCTGCATCTTTGTAGCGAATATTTAAGCGGCGCGCCTGAAACTCTGTGCAGTTAGAGGTGCTTGTGACCTCACGGTATGCATTTTGTGTAGGAATCCATGCCTCTATGTCGAATTTGCGGTTGGCACTTGAGCCCAGATCCCCTGATGCAACATCTATGACGCGGTAAGGAATCTCCATCGCATTAAGGAAATCCTTCTCCCACTGCAATAAACGCTTGTGCTCTTCTTGGGCCTGATCTGGATGACAGAAAGAGAACATCTCTACCTTATCAAACTGGTGCACTCGGATAATTCCGCGAGTGTCTTTGCCATATGTTCCGGCTTCGCGACGAAAACATGATGAGTATCCAGCATATCGAATTGGAAGTTTTTCAACTGGAAGAATCTCATTCATATGAAAGGCCGCCAATGGAACTTCACTTGTTCCAACTAAATAGAGTTCATCTTTTTCAAGGTGATAGACATTCTCAGCCGCCTGTCCTAAAAACCCTGACCCCTCCATCGCGGATGGATTTACTAATACAGGGGGTATGACTGGTGTAAATCCAGCCTTAAGCGCAGATGCGATTGCGAAGTTAACGAGTGCAAACTCGAGCATTGCACCTGAACCAGTTAAATAATATGAACGAGATCCTGCGACTTTCGCCCCACGCTCAGTATCAATGGCACCTAGGAGTTTGCCGAGCTCAACATGGTCTTTTGCCTCGAAATCAAATGTGCGTGGTGTGCCAACGTGCTCGATAACTACAAAATCCTCTTCCTTACCTATTGGTGCGGCGGGATCCAAAACATTAGATAGCTGCATTACTAGTTTTTTAGTTGCCTCCTCTAGCTCTGCGCGTTTGCTATCTGCATCCTTAACCCTGTTGGCCAAAGCCTTAGCGTTTTCAAGGAGCGAGTTTTTCTCATCACTTTTTGCGCTAGCAACGGCCTTAGATAATGTATTTTGTTCGGCACGTAGAGTCTCAAAATTGTTAAGAGCTAAACGTCGAGCATCATCGCTTTTTAAAACCTTATCGACGATTGTGACATCTTCACCGCGGCCTTTTTGTGATGCGCGCACCACATCTGGGTTATCACGTAAGAGTTTAATGTCGATCATTTGCCGGCCTTTTCTCGCGGGTAAGAACCGAGGAAGCGGATATCTTCACAGATCGCGCGTAAGGCCTCGATCGTCTCCTTTACTGGGCTATCGGTCGAGTGGCCTTCTGCATCAATAATGAAATGGTAATGGCCAAGCTCTAAACCTGTGGGACGGCTTTGAATAAAAGTTAGGTTTACGTTGCGCTTAGCAAACTCGGTCAAGATATCTAATAGTGCGCCGGCGTGATCGATACCGATAAAGACAGCCAATGATGTGCGATCAAAACCTGTCGCTTTAGGTAGCGCCCCTGGTTTGGATACCAAAACAAATCGAGTGATGGCGCCTATCGTGTCCCCGATATTGTCGGCAATAACCCGTAATCCATAATGGGCAGCGGCTACTGGCGCTGCGATGGCTGCATCAAATTCGCCCCGCCCAATCGCCTCTGCCGCAGCTGCCGTTGAAGCGGTGGCAATTAACTCGGCATTGGGATAGTTCTGGGCGATAAATGCCCGACACTGCGCTTCGGCATGCGGATGAGTTGCAATACGTCGGATATTAATTGAATCATCTTTGACCATAAGTGCAAATGAGACGGGCAGGGTCACTTCGCCCACTATTAATAATGGGGTTCCTGTTGCGAGTTCATCAAGTGTGCGTGCTACAACGCCTTCAACTGAGTTTTCAATCGGTACTAATGCAAAGTGAGCCTTACCAACACGGACTGCATCTAGCGCAGCTGTTACGTTGGCATAGGGGATTAAAGAGTCATTGGAGGAAGTAATCTTTTTAAGCGCCGCTTCGGTGAATGTTCCCTTTGGCCCAAGATATGCATATGTACTCACTTGCTAATGATACCCGAGCACCTTGCGTGCAAATGACGGATTATTTGTAATCAAAACCTCAACTCCATTATCTGAACAAAAACGCATATCGTCGGCATCATCTACCGTCCACACAAAGAGTTTGCGGTGTTCGTGGGTTAGTTCAGGGTTTAAGCGCAGATAACCCACGCTTGGCCCTAGATATTGAGCCGAGGTAAATCTGCGCATGAGCGTGTTAAATCGATCCTCTAATAAGGCAACTGTTGGCTGTAGAGGATTAATTTTTCGAATATTTTCAAGGGCTAACCACGAAAAAGACATGATCGTTATTTCAGCGGTTGGATCCTCTTCGGCGATTAACTCCATCACTTTCTTTTCAACCACACTGCCCGTTGGTACTGGATGTTTAGTTTCAATCGCTAACTCTTTTTTATTATCTCGAGCTAGTTCGAGAAGCTCCTCTAATAAAATAACCTCTGGGTAGTGGCGTTTAATCTGCATGTAATCCATCTCGGCGATCCGCCCTGGGTAACTAGCCACCCTCTTCATATCGGCGTCATGCCAGAGGATTAGCTGGTTATCTTTTGTAACGCGGACATCGCATTCAAAGCCATCGGCCCCACTATCGAGCGCGCCCTTATATGCGCGCATAGTCATCTCAGGGAAATCTATCGATGCGCCCCGGTGTGCGTAAATCTTCATGATTAAAGATTAACAGGGGTTAGGCTTACCTCTTATGGGCGGCTTTTTCTTTGACAGCAGTGCGCGCTCAACGCTGGGCTTAGTCAGAAGTGGTAATGAGGACTCAGCATTTGTCTCTGGATCTTTAATTGCAGTTGCCGATGGAATGGGTGGGCATGCTGGAGGAGAGATCGCATCCAAGATCGCGATTAAGAGACTCCAATCACTAACACCAATGCTCACCGATACAACTATTGATCCCGACTCAACGGAGGATTTACTACTTAACTCACTTCATACAATCGACTCTGAAATCGGAGAGTA
>CAXNDE010000051.1:0-6716 GCA_964201135.1 Candidatus Planktophila sp. | reverse complement strand
GCAATGCGCTGTGGGAGGCCGACAACGTTGCAAACACTCTGATGTATTACGCCGCAGCTCCTGAGCGTCTATTCGGTCGCCAGATTCCAGTTCCTGGTGGAATCGATATAACTTTCAAAGAGCCACTCGGTGTCGTTGGAATTATTGTTCCCTGGAATTTTCCAATGCCGATCGCGGGTTGGGGTTTTGCACCGGCACTTGCTGCAGGTAATACCGTTGTTTTAAAGCCTGCCGAGTACACACCGCTATCTGCAATTCGCTTAGGTGAGTTAGCGTTAATCGCAGGAATTCCAGAGGGCGTATTTAATGTTTTGCCAGGCAAGGGAAGCGTTGTGGGAAATCGCTTTGTTACACATCCATTGGTGCGCAAAGTCGTTTTTACCGGCTCTACTACCGTGGGAAAGCAGATCATGGTTGGTTGCGCCGAACAAGTAAAGCGCCTGACTCTAGAACTTGGTGGAAAAAGCTCGAATATCATCTTCGCCGATGCCGATATCGCAAAGGCCGCTGCAGGTGCACCTGGCGCGGTCTTTGATAACGCCGGTCAGGACTGCTGTGCGCGCTCACGTATCTTGGTTCAAAAATCCGCCTTCGAAATATTCATGGAGCACTTCGAAACCGCAGTTAAGAAGTTCCGCGTGGAGGATCCAAATCTTGCAACGGCCGATATGGGACCGCTCATTTCTAAGAAGCAGTTTGATGTTGTTGAATCATTTTTAGATGAGCCGATCGCATTTAAAGGTAGCGCACCAACTGGTCCTGGCTACTGGATGGCGCCAACAGTTCTTTTACCTAAAAATACACAGGCCCGATCATGGCGAGAAGAGATCTTCGGACCAGTTGTATCCGTGATGGTATTTGAGGATGAGGGCGAGGCGATCGCAATGGCTAATGACAGTGAATACGGCTTATCGGGCTCTATCTGGACCCGCGATGTTGGCCGTGCACTGCGTGTATCTCGCGGAATTGATACTGGAGCCTTATCGGTTAACTCAAACTCTTCAGTGCGCTTTTGGACTCCATTTGGTGGCTTTAAGCAGTCAGGATTGGGACGCGAACTTGGACCCGATGCACTTGATTCATTTACTGAAGTAAAGAACGTCTTTATCTCTAACGATTAAATGAGTTTAATCGGCGCGATCGCGATGTGATCAAGAAATTGGTCGACTAAATCGTAGCCGCGCTGATTACTTTCTTTCTCAATGCTCTTTGTCTGAGCACGTAGCTCTTCGACCACAATGCCCTCAGATTCAACCTCGGCGCATCCGCCCTCCATTGCTAGCCACATATCCAATACTTCGGCATCGACTTCAGGATGAAACTGCGTTCCTAACGTGCGTCCGTAAACAAAGGCCTGCGGACAGAGATCATTGTGTGCAATCTGCGTAGATCCAGGTGGAAAAGTAAAACGATCCCAGTGGTATTGAAACCATGGCCCCCGCGGAATAAGAGCCTCATCAACGGATTCGATTTCAAACCACCCTAGCTCAGCACGCGGAGAGCGTGAAACGCTGCCACCTAAAACTCTAGACATCAGTTGGCCGCCAAAGCAGATTCCCATTACTGGAATACCGGCGTTATGAACTTCGCGCATCTTTTCCAATTGTGGCAATAACCAGTTGCCGATGCGCTCTTCGTCATAGACGGCATATTGTGCGCCCATCACAACTACGACATCAAAGCCGAGTAAATCTGGCCAGATGGGTGTCACATTAGGTGTGTCGGCATTGTCCTTATCAACGATAATAAATCTTGTGATTTCATAGCCGCGTCGCTCGAACTGCACCCAGATTGGTCCACCGGGACTGGCATGGTCGTGCTCGATAAAGATTACGCGCTTACTCATGGGCCGTACCTTACTTGATGATGCGCAAAGGCTCTTGTCCGCGAGCAATCAAGCGATCAAAATACACTTCGCGCTTATCATTAAATATCGCCGCCTCATTGCCAGTCTTGGCAAGGAAGGCCGCTAACTCATCACGGGCCTTGAGGCCATCGCCCGATAAATCAGTGCGCTCGAATACTTTCCATGCTCGCAAGATGGGTGCGATAACCTCATCCAAATGCAGCTGCATGTCATATATTCCAGCCAGAGCAATCTGAACGGCCTTGCGACCAAAGCCTGGCATATTTGCTCCGGGCATATCAAAGTTGGTGACTACATCTGTAATCGCCCGCATCGTTGCATTAGGCTCTAAGTCAAGTGCAGCACTCAGAGTATTGCGATAAAAAAGCATATGAAGGTTTTCATCTAGTGCGATGCGCTGCATCATTGATTCTGCGATTGAATCATCAGAGATCTTGCCAGTGTTACGGTGAGAGATACGTGTTGCTAACTCTTGGAAAGAGACATAGGCGATTGTGTGCAACATATCGTTCTCGTAAGGAGTCTGATACCCCAGTGACATATGCGCCATACGTAAATCTTCGAGTTCGTATGGATCAACACCTCGAGTAGCCATTAAATAATCGCGAATAGCGATGCCATGTCGTGCCTCTTCAGCGGTCCAGCGTTCAATCCAATTTCCCCATGCCCCATCGCGGCCCATGGAGATTGCAATTTCAGTGTGATAGCTCGGCAAGTTATCTTCAGTTAAGAGATTGAGAACAAGTGAGTCTTGAGCAACGGGTGTAAGCCGTGAGTCCTTTGCCTCCCAGGCATCGCCATTGAGAGGGCCGGCATAGTCGCGACCTTCTGACCATGGGACATACTCGTGTGGGTACCAGTTCTTCTGTACAGCTAAATGGCGCTCAAGTTCGACGGCGACAACGGGTTCGAGATCGCGAATTAACCGAGCTTGAATTGACGCCGCATCACCTGTCATAGGCCGTACGTTACGGCAGAACCAGCGTTACTCGCTAGTTATAAATTTTCTGCAGCGCGCTGTTTTGCCGCTGCCGCGCGCCATTTAGCGATTTCACCGTGATTTCCACTTAATAAAATCTCAGGAACCGAGATATCCCGCCATGTCGATGGCTTGGTGAAGTTTGGATACTCAAGATAGCCATCTTCATTATGTGATTCTTCACTCAGTGATTCTGGATTACCAAGAACACCTGGCATGAGGCGCGTAATCGCTTCAATCATTACAAGGCTGGCGACTTCTCCCCCACCCAATACATAATCTCCAATTGATACCTCGTGTACGTGGATATTGCGCTTGGAATACTGCTCACTTGAATAATGCTGGCGCACACGATCATCGATTCCTTCATAACGCCCACATGCAAAGACAAGATGGGATGCGCTAGATAAGTGCGCTGCCATTGGTTGATCAAAGCGCTTTCCAGCAGGAGTTAAAATTATTAAATGAGTGTCGTCAATCATCAATGGATCAAGGGCTAAGCCCCAAATCTCTGGCAGCATCACCATTCCAGCCCCACCTCCATAAGGTGTGTCATCGACTGCATGGTGATTATTGCTAGCAAAGCTGCGTAAATCATGGATATGAAAATCAATGAGTCCGGCCTCACTTGCCTTGCCCAGCAGTGATAACTGCAGTGGTGCAAAGTAGTCGGGAAAAATAGTTACGGCATCAATCTTCATACGACGGTTCCGTTCATATCCGGTGGAATCACAACAAGACGCTTGGCTTTAACATCAACGACTGGCACAAGTTGGTGCACAAATGGAATCAGAGTCTCATGCTTGGGAGTTTTAATCGCCAGGAGATCTTGGCCCGGCAAATTGATTACATCAGTGACTTCACCAAAGAGCTCGCCTGATTCAAGAAAAGCTTGGCAGCCGATTAGCTGTAGGACATGATAATCATCGGCATCATCGCGCTCTTCATTAATATCAACGTCGGCATACAAAAACGTATTGCGGAGTTTTTCGATTTGATTGCGATCGCTATAGCCTGCAAAGCCCAGCAACAAAATACCGTTGTGCACGCGTCCTGAAGTAATGCTCAAAACTCCATGCTCGTCAGTTTGCAGCTTTTCGCCAACGGCAAAGCGAGATTCTGGATCATCGCTGCGGACTTCAATCGTCGCCTCACCGAGGATTCCATGGGCTCGACCGATGCGCCCTACGAGTAAACGCATGGCTTAAGTTAATCGCTACTTAGTTAGGTTCGTCGCTCTCGACAAGATCAACACGAACTGTGCGACCTGCGAGCGCGCTAACAACTGTGCGCAACGCCTTAGCGGTGCGACCATTGCGTCCAATAACCTTGCCTATATCTTCAGGGTTCACACGGACCTCAAGAGTTGTTCCACGGCGATGTGTCTTTTCAGTAACGACAACATCATCGGGATTATCGACGATCCCTTTTACTAAATGCTCAAGCGCCTCATCCATCATAATTATTGGGCAGCCGCTTCTGTTTCAACCACAGCTTCTAAAGTCACAACTTCAGCTGGAACCTCGGACACCGCTTCATTGACGATTGCTTCGGACACAACCACAACTTCTGCAGTCGCCTCTGGAGCTGGAACCGGTGCCACGTCTAGATTTTCGGTTGCTTCGGACATGGGTTCGGACACAGCTTCGGCTACAGGGTTGGCCTTTGCAGCTAACTTCTCCTGTGCCCTCTTCTTTAATGTAGTTGCGCCCTCTTTAGGCTCATCCATTGCATTCTTGACAGCTGCCTCGTATGCAACGTGCTTGCCTACGCGTGGTGCTGCAACGCGAAGAGTGCCTTCAGTTCCTGGAAGTCCTTTGTGCTTCTGCCAATCACCAGTGACCTTCAGAAGCGCCTCTACAGCCTCTGATGGTTGTGCACCTACTCCGAGCCAGTACAGAGCACGCTCTGAGTTGATCTCGATAAGTGATGGCTCTTGTCCTGGGACATAGCGACCGATCTCTTCAATTGAAAGACCGTTGCGTGCCTTGCGTGAGTCGGTAACGACAACGCGGAAAAATGGTGTGCGGATCTTGCCCATGCGCATTAAACGAATTTTTGTAGCCAAAAAATGTATCTCCTGTATATGTGTGTCATATCTTTTCTCCACAGCGGGGTGCGTGGTGAAAGCGATTTAACTATCGGTTGTATGGATGTTGTTAGGGGATAGAGGGCCCCTCCAACAGGTTGCTTATTCTGCCATCTAGGCCACTAATACGCGAAATCGCCTATCGGGCCTCTTCTATCGCCCGTTTAGCTGGATTGCCCGACTTGGACTTCTTCTTAGGGGTAATGCTGGCCTTGACTGCAGGCATCGAGGGAAGACCCATGCCGGCCATCCCCGCGGGCATTGCACCATTTCGAACCTGCTTCATCATCTTGCGGGCGGCACTAAATCGCTCGACGAGATTATTTACTTCCGAGACCGTGCGTCCTGAGCCCATTGCAATACGAGATCGTCTAGAGCCGTTGAGTACTTTTGGATCGCGTCGCTCAATGGGTGTCATCGATTCAACTATGGCTTTAGTACGAACAATCTCACCCTCATCAAAGTTATCAACCTGCTTTTTCATCCCCGCAGAGCCGGGCAACATCCCCAAGAGTTTTGACATCGAACCCATCTTTGACATTGCACTGAGTTGATCCAGGAAATCCTCTAACGTGAAATCCTCACCACGTGCAAACTTTGCCTCAAGCTTTACCGATGTATCGCCATCAAATGCTTTTTTAGCCTGCTCGGCCAATGTGGCGACATCGCCCATTCCCAAAATTCGAGATGCCATGCGCTCGGGATAAAAGATATCGAAGTCAGAGAGTTTTTCACCGGTCGATGCAAACATTATTGGGCGTTTGGTTAGTGATGCGATGGAAAGGGCTGCGCCACCACGCGCATCACCATCTAACTTAGTTAATACGACACCGTCAAAGCCCACACCATCTAAAAATGCTTGCGAAGTCCGCACCGCATCTTGACCTATCATCGCATCGACTACAAATAAAATCTCATCTGGATGTATCGCATCACGGATATCACCCGCCTGCTTCATAAGATCGGCATCTACACCTAAACGACCTGCGGTATCAACGATAACCATGTTGTACTGCTTAGCCTTAGCAAACTCAACTCCTGCTTTTGCTACCTTTACTGGATCACCAACACCATTACCTACTTCAGGGGCAAAAACGGGAACACCAATACTCTCGCCCACAACTTGCAACTGAGTGACGGCATTAGGGCGTTGTAAATCTGAGGCGACTAAGAGCGGTGTATCTCCTTGGTCGGCGTAAAACTTTGCAAGCTTTCCCGCCAACGTCGTCTTACCAGCGCCCTGAAGACCTGCCAGCATAATTACAGTTGGTGGATTTTTTGCAAAGCGTACTCTGCGTGCCGATCCACCAAGAATTTCAATGAGTGATGCATTTACTATCTCAAAGATTGCATTGGCCTGGTTAGTGCCAGATTGCATGGTTGTAAGTGCAGTTGTTGACTTTTCTGCTATCTGTGCGACAAAAGAATCAACAACTTCAAGAGCAACGTCTGATTCAAGTAGTGCCTGGCGAATTTCAGCACATGTGGCATCGATATCGTTCTTGGAAATCTTTCCACGAGAGCGAAGCGAGGAGAATGTGCTGCTAAAGCGCGATGTTAGTGAGTCAAACATGATGGGCCAAGAATAGCCTTCTTCGAAAGCTTAAATAGCCTGGGAGCCCTTCTCACCTGTACGCACCCGCACTACTTGCTCTACCGGAGTTGTCCATACCTTTCCATCACCAATTGATCCAGTGGAAGCGGCTTTGACGATGACATCGACAACTGCATCGACCTCTTCGTCATTGACAAGTAGTTCAATACGTACTTTGGGAATCAGA
>CAXNDE010000050.1:0-6943 GCA_964201135.1 Candidatus Planktophila sp. | reverse complement strand
CGAATATGGTGCTTAGGATGGTGAACTTTTTTGAGCAAATCATCCCATTCTCCCCATACAACCTCATGGCTCTTAAGGCCCAGCCGTTGCACAACATAGGCGTCTAAACCCTCAGCATGCAGGACTTTAGGAATGTCATAGATCGATGGTGCATCGACGGCTGCAACCACGGCCGCTAAATCAACATCGCACATCAATGAAATCTTTTTCTTAACCGATAATGGAATCGCGCGATCAGATCGTAAAACAATTGCATCGGGTGCAATACCGATGCTCCGAAGTGCAACAACCGAGTGCTGCGTCGGTTTGGTTTTTAATTCTCCCGATGGTCCGATATAAGGGACCAGTGAGACATGAAGATAGAAGACATTGTCTCGACCAACCTCCTGTCGAATCTGTCTGGCCGCCTCTAAGAATGGTTGGGACTCTATGTCACCAACAGTGCCACCGATTTCAGTAATAACGATATCGATATCAGGTGTGGCCATCGCACGGATACGCTCTTTAATCTCATTTGTAATATGAGGAATAACCTGAACGGTCTCTCCTAAATACTCACCACGACGCTCTCGCGCGATTACCTTGGAATAAACCTGGCCCGTTGTGACGTTGGCAGAGCCATGCAGATTGGTATCTAAGAAGCGCTCATAATGTCCGATATCCAAATCAGTCTCAGCGCCATCATCGGTAACAAAAACCTCACCATGTTGAAATGGATTCATTGTGCCGGGGTCAACGTTGAGATACGGATCGAGTTTTTGCATAGTCACCCGAAGACCGCGGGCTACGAGTAGTCTGCCAAGAGATGAGGCGGTGAGTCCTTTACCAAGAGATGAGGCGACTCCGCCTGTTACAAAGAGATGTTTCGTCACATGTGGCTGGCCCATGGAAGACAAACCTATCACTTTTTATCGCAGCGCTCTTACACCCTCAGCGAGAGTAGCTCTGCGGCGTGTTCGCGCGCACTTGTGGAGTTCTCTAAACCTGCCAACATACGTGCAATCTCTTCGATCCGTTCCTCGCCCTCAACTTTTCGAACATCGCTTTGACTGACCGATCCGTTGATGTCCTTAGTTACTACAAAATGAGAGTCGGCCCATGCCGCTACCTGTGGCAGATGTGTAACGACGATTACTTGTGCATGGCGAGAGAGCGCGTGAAGCCTGCGACCAACTTCGATCGCCGCCTTCCCACCCACCCCAGCATCAACCTCATCAAAGACATATGTACCAACTGGATGAGAAGCTGCGATCACTACTTCTAACGCCAACATCACACGCGACATCTCGCCTCCACTTGCACCCTTTGCAAGAGCTACAAGCGGTGCATCTTTATGTGATGAGATGTACATCGCTACATCATCACAACCAAATGCGGAAAAATCCGACTCTTTTAAGGCCGAGTAATCGGCGCTTTCGATGTGAACAGAAAATTCTGCATGCGGCATGGATAGTTGTTGAATCTCGACGGTGACCTCCATACTCAATTTCCTACCTGCTTCAATGCGCACACGAGTGAGCTCTTTAGCAGAGGTAACTAAAGCGCTCTTTATAGCAATTAACTCTGACTCCATCTCTTTGAGACGATCATCGCCTCCCTCTAAATCGGAGATGGAGTGTGCCGAAGATGCCAAGCGTTCGACGAGAAGATCGGCCTCGGAATCTGCACTCCCCGATCCGCCATATCTTTTTATCAGTAAGATGATCTGGGCTTTTCGTGCATTCAGATAATCAAGCTGTACAGGATCTGCCTCCAGAGAGTGCATATATCTGGCCAGCGAACTATGCGCATCATCGATAAGAAAATAGCCCTCGCTCAACTGTGTGTAGATAGCATCTAAAGCCGTATCTTTTGAGCGTGCGATCTCCAGAGATTTTCGGGCGATACCGATTGAGGTAAGTGATCCACTCTCTTCATCCTCGATCGCGCTAGTGGCCTTTGCACCGGCGATTCGAAGCTCTTCAACATTAGATAAGCGCTCGATAACGGCGGTTATTTCTGCATACTCCCCAGTTACGAGATTGAGCTTTGTTAAGGCCGATACCAACTCACGTAATTCACCCAACTCTTGATCGATTTTGTCAATACTCTTTTTTAGCGCAGTGATCCGTGATTTCAATCCATGATACTGAGCTAAGAGATCAGAGTAAGAGCCCATGACTTCATTGAAATCACTTCCTGCGTATCTATCCAATAAATCGCGCTGTCTTGCCGCTTTACTAATATGGATATTTGCCGCTTGTGCATGTACTTCAACTAAGAGTTGGCTAACCGCGGCCAGGGTGCTGGCAGTTACAGATACACCATTACTGGTGGCCTTGCTCTTTCCATCACTTGTCACTGATCGAGTAATAATTAACTCGCCATCTTCAACTATGACACCACATTCATCAAAGCTCTCACTGCTAGATAATGGAACCGTAAAGCGACCGCTGGCTATCAGCCGTTCACTGCCCTTTCGAACCAGCGCACTATCGCTCTTGCCACCCAAAATAAGATTGAGAGCAGTTAAAATCATGGTCTTTCCAGCACCAGTTTCACCTGAGAGAACTGTTAACCCCTTTGAAATCTCTAGCGTTGCCTGATCAATAACACCGATAGATCGAATCGTTATCTCATCGAGAAATGTGCGCTCACTCACCGCGCCAGCCTTGGATAGGCAGTTTAAACTTTGCTACTAATCGATCGCTAAATAAAACCTTACTTATATGTGCAAGACGGACAACGCTAGCGTCCTTGGTAATGTGTACCCGATCCCCCTCGATGAGTTCGAAGTCGCGTAGTGAATCGGCAGATAAGAGAGCCTGTTGGGATTCGATTCGGACCACTATCTGAGACTGGGTTGAGATCACTAGTGGACGCGAGAAGAGAGCATGCGCTGATATTGGTAAAACAAGTAAGGCATCTACCTCTGGCCATACAACTGGGCCCCCGGCAGAGAAGGCATAGGCCGTTGAACCCGTTGGCGTAGAGCAGATAAGTCCATCACAACCCCAACGAGAAATGGGGCGATCATCGATCTCTAAAAAAAGCTCTACCATCGTGGCATGTTGCCGTTCAACCGTTACTTCGTTAAGTGCCCATCCATGTGCAACTTCGGCCCCATTGCGAACAACGCTATATCTCAAAACCATACGGGGGTCGATAACATATTTCTTATGCACCACCGAATCGACGACAGTTTCCAAACTAACTTTATCAACTTCTGCTAAGAAGCCTACATGGCCAAGATTCACCCCCAGCAATGGAATGTGATGTACTCGTGTAACTTCGGCCGCTCGCAACATTGTGCCATCTCCACCGAGTACAAGGCCAACCTCTAACTCGGGTAAATCCGCAATCGTGCACTTTGTTACACCATCGATTTCAATATCTGAAATTGTGAAGAGATTAAAACCAGCTGCTCGTAAATCTACAGAGAGTTTGATGGTCGCCTTAACTGCCTCTACCCGTGTTGGATTACATACGATCAATAGATTGCGCATTATGCAGGCCCCTCAGCAATCACTTGATCTAAGGCATCTATATCTATAGCCGGTGCTCCCCGGCGGAGCCATAAAAAGTACTCAACATTTCCGGCCGGGCCTGGAAGAGGACTTGCCGCGATCGACATAGTTCCAAGGCCTACGTCATATGCAGAATCAGCTACATCTATAACGGCAGATTTGCGAAGTGCGGGATCGCGTACAACTCCCCCAGCACCTAATTTTTCGCGGCCTACTTCAAACTGTGGCTTGACCATTACCACGTAATCGGCCTCGGGCTTTGATACTGCCGCAAGGGCAGGTAGAACTAAGGTCAGTGAGATGAAGGATAAATCTGCTACAACTAAATCTATGGGCTCGCCAACAACTTCCCCCGTTAAATGTCTAATATTAGTGCGATCTAAAATGCTGACCCGCTCATCTTGTCGCAGCGCCCAGGCTAGTTGGCCATAACCCACATCAACTGCAACAACGTGAGCGGCGCCTCTGCGAAGGAGTACATCTGTAAAACCACCTGTAGATGCACCTGCATCTAAGCAGCGTTTACCCGCAACCACCACGCCACTAAATGCATCTAAGGCGCCAGCTAACTTATGTCCGCCGCGAGAGACAAAGTCGTCGCGCTTTCCCGCCAGCTTTATCGAAGTTTCGGCATCGACCATAGTTGCCGGTTTAGTCGCTGGAATACCATTGACCAAGACCGAACGCGACTCGATGAGATCAGATGCATTTTCACGTGAGCGCGCAAGCTCACGTCGAACAAGTTCGGCATCTAGTCGTATCTTCATATCGTTAAGACCTATTACAGCCCATCGATAGATGAGAGAGCTGTAGCGAGTTTGGTATGCAGCTCCTCGAAGCGTTGGGCGTGGGCATCGATATCCATTGCATCGATTTCGATCAACTCATTACGAACCACTTCGACCAGACCCTCGCCGTTGACTGGATCTTCCTGGTTCATTTACTGCCCGCCTTCTTAAGAGGGGTTTTCTTAACGCTAGTTTTTTTAGCTGCTCTCTTTTTAACAGGTGAATCTTTGGAGCCTGCTCTCTGTGGCGAGGCCTTCAATCGTGCGACCTCCTCTTTGAGCGCTTCGAACTCTCCACGTTTCACAAATCCCATCTTGGTAACTGAGCGCTCTACCTCATCTTCAATCTTCACTTTCAACGCCTCACCACCTTCTCGCATCCAGGTATTTACGGCAGCGGCGACCTCGGATGCACTCTTATCGCCATCACTTACCTTTGAAAGGTAGGTACGAAGCGTTGAAAAAATATCATTAGCCATAGGGCTAAGAGTACCTATATCCGTCTAATCTCTATCGCTTCTACTTGCCAACGGCTAGCAAGACCGCTAGCTCCCTTCCAGAAACGTCTATGAATACTGCCTGATACTTCAATCCATTCATCGCCCTTAAGGCTCAGAGCACTACGCCGAGATTTCGCACTCCAGGCCGCTATATCGAGGGTATCGACACCCTCACCCTTATCGCGCGAGACGATGAGTCGGAACTCAACCAACTTATCTCCGCTGGGTAGCTCTTTTTCAATCGCAGGAGCCGATACCCTCCCGCGCAGTAAGAGATCATTGAGTGAGTAGTCGATCTCTACCTCATCATGTGTGATTTTTTTCTTGGCCATAGTGAAACCTCCGAATACGTTACGTGGAGGTCGCAGAGTCACGTATCGCTCTGACAGACGGGCTATCGAATATTGCATGGTGTGGATATCGATACTTATCCCGCGGAGCAGTAGTTCGCCTATCGGAGCAGGCTCTCCTCTCAGCCATCGCACTTTAGAGCAGTCACCGATTGGAGCTTTCCCATCATTGAATTGGATTTTTGTTCCAACTAACTCTGACACCCAGTTGATATATGCAATGACATCGTAATCGACGTCTGAATCTATGCAAACAACAACTGGTTTTAGATATGGACGATATCCGTTGATGTCTCTAGAGGCTGTGCGGTCACGTGTTCAATGGTAACTAAATTTTTTAAGGAGCTCTGTTAATTGAAACCCACGTCAACACTCACGAAGCAGAACTGCGGTAATTTTTAAGGTGAGAGGGAGGTCAATGTGTGGATTTGGCAGTTGATAATTCGTCGTGCCAAAAAGGTTACCATCCCCCTCACTGATGAAAACTCTACTCCTCTTTTGAGCCCTTTAACCCTATGTAAGTAAAATTATTCTGTGCGCTCTGATGCATCTGTCGTTTCATCGACATCTAATACGGCACACTTTTCAAACCACTCACGTGCCTCTTTGGTGCGACCAGCTGCCTCCAGAGCATCGGCGTAGGCGTAACGAAGTCGAACGGCCCACTCTGCGCTCTCATTCGATAAATCTCTACATGTTAATGTAACGACAGCTGCATCAACTTCGCCAAGATCGCGGCGGGCACCAGCGGCAACGATACGCATCTCGATCTCTTCGGCCTTTGCAAGGCGTTTAACTTCTGGAGATCCAGCTAGAGCTAGTGCTTTGAGAGGATTACCAAGCCCGCGTTCGCAATCTGCCATGACGGGCCACATCGTTACATCTCCAGATATTCGATGGGCGGCGCGAAGCTCTTTTAATGCAATTTCATAGAATCCTGCGCGGTATGCAGCAAGTCCTGCTGATTCGCGGACAACGGCTAAACGCCCAGCGTGATGGGCAGCTGCAACACCATGTTTGTGTGCAAGCAGTGGATCGCTATCGGCATAGAGAGCTAAACACTCTAAATGTCGTGCAACAACTTTCGCATTCTCTGGTGACAGAGATAAAAGTTCGGCTCGTAAAGATTTATCGAGCTCCTCCCCCGTAATCTCCTCTGGAATATCAGGCTCAAAGATTCGTGGACGCAGACGCGATTGATCGCGATCCACTGGTGCAGGACGTGTTCCGCGCGGATCTGAGCCATCACGTGTTTGACGTGGTGCACCGGGGCGCGAACTAGATCCGCCGCGCGCAGGCAAATCCTCGCGCCGGCGTGCACTATTAGCTCCAGATGCTTTTCTATCGCCAGGCTTAGAAGGTCGATCTGATGGTGGACGTGAGTGTCTACGCTCTTCCATTGTGATCTCCTTTTTTTCATTAATAACATTACTTCACGAGAAATAAAAAAGGGGCGCTGGTTAAAGCGCCCCTTTTTATAGAAGAAGTCCGGCGACGTTCTACTCTCCCACAAGGTCACCCTTGCAGTACCATCGACGCAGAGAGGCTTAACTTCCGGGTTCGGAATGGGACCGGGTGTTTCCCTCTCGCTATGGTCGCCGAAACACTATTGAGTTTTCGGTCTATATAAAAAGGGGTCAAAGCCTTTTTATATGTTTTGCGGATCTCGAGACCGTATCTCGAGAGCCACACAGTGGACGCGTAGCAACTTTGTAGTTAAATCCTCGGCCTATTAGTACCGGTCAGCTCCAAGGCTTGCGCCTCTTCCACTTCCGGCCTATCAACCCAGTCGTCTAGCTG
>CAXNDE010000049.1:0-7009 GCA_964201135.1 Candidatus Planktophila sp. | reverse complement strand
AAATCATCAACGCCGATTCGATGCAGATTTACCGTGGTATGGATATTGGGACAGCTAAGTTAACAGTGGAGGAGCGCCAAGGGGTGCCACATCATTTATTAGATGTTCTAGATGTTAATCAAGATTCAACTGTCGCTTGGTATCAAAGTACGGCACGGGCAGCGATTGCCGATATCCAATCTCGCGGCAAGCGCGCAGTGGTAGTCGGTGGCACTGGCCTCTATATCAAATCGATTTTAGATGAGCTCAACTTCCCAGATACTGATCCAGCTGTGCGCGAGAGTTTGGAAAAAGAGTTAGAGAGTATTGGATTACATGCACTCTTTGAGCGTTTAGAAAAGCTAGATCCAGCCGCTGCTATCGCTATCGATCGCGCGAACTCGCGTCGGGTAATTCGAGCTTTAGAGGTAATTGCAATTACTGGTAAGCCATTTACTGCAAATCTGCCACGCGGGGCAAGTACTCGATATCCAGATGCACAGCAGTTTGGTTTAGTTATGGATCGTGAGAAGTTGGGTGAGCGAATTAGCGCCCGTGTCGATCGAATGTGGGAGGCAGGCTTTATTGATGAAGTAGATGCACTTCTTAATGCTGGAATCACTGATGGGCGCACTGCCCAGCTTGCTTTGGGGTACTCACAGATAATCGCTTTTCGAAATGGATTAATGAGTCAAGATGAGGCCCGTGAGGATACAAAGCGAGCAACGCGACAATATGCTCGACGTCAAGAGACGTGGTTCTCACGTGATGCGCGTATCACCTGGATTTCGCCGATTCAACCACGCTTAGAGAGAGTGCTGGCGCACTTAGAGAAGATAAACTTCCAATAATGATTGCAACCTATGGCCACGGTACAGAGAATGATTTTGTGCTGGTATTTGACCCAGATGATGAGCATTCGATTACGACTGCCCAAACCGCCGCCATCTGTGATCGCGAAAGTGGAATCGGGGCCGATGGTTTAATTCGAATAATTAAGCGCGATAGTAAATGGTTTATGGATTATCGAAATGCCGATGGCTCTTTAGCTGAAATGTGTGGCAATGGTATTCGCCTTATGGCACGCTTCTTAGTTGAGCGCGGGCACACGCCTGAAGGTATATTTGCAATTAATACACGGGATGGAATCAAGCATCTGCGTGTACCTAAGGTTGGCGATATCTCTGTGAATATGGGGAAGGTGAGCGATGAGGCTGAATCGATCACTGCAGCAACTAATGGCCATATCTGGAATGGCTACAACATAAGTATTGGAAATCCACATGCAGTTGTCTTTGTCGATGACATCAATGATGTTGGTCCAATGAATGAACCGCCCGTTGTAAGGCCGCGTGATTCATATCCAGAAGGTGTTAACGTTGAGTTTGCACAGATAACCGGTGATCACGAACTCTCTATGCGTGTATATGAGCGTGGCAGTGGCGAAACACGCTCGTGCGGAACAGGTACCTGCGCAGTAGCACTTGCAGCGGTGCGTCATACTAAAGATAGTCTGCCATCGACATGGATCATTAATCCTCCAGGGGGCCGCCTAGAGGTAGCAATCGATGGACATTCAAATGCAACATTGATTGGACCGGCAGTTTTAGTTAAGGATGTAGATATTACGGAGTTCTTACTTGCCTAATAAAGAGGTAGGGGATGAGTTTGAGGCTTTAATGCGAGAGAGCGCGCGCGTTGCCGCCGAATACGATTCAAGTGAGAGTAATGAGTTAGTCGATCCAACACTTGAACTATCTGAGCGACATGCCCTACGGCGCGTTAAGGGTTTTTCAACTGAACTTCAAGATATCTCTGAGGCTGAATACCGTCAGTTACAACTTGAACGCGTAGTTCTCGTTGGAGTATGGACTGAAGGTACATCTACGATGGCTGAGAACTCTTTAGCCGAACTTAAAGCCTTGGCCGAAACCGCAGGCTCTGAAGTTTTAGAGGGTTTGATTCAGCGTCGCGACAAACCAGATCCAGCCACTTATATCGGCTCTGGAAAAGTTGAAGAGCTGCGACAAGTTGTCATTTCAACTGGGGCAGATACCGTGATTTGTGATGGCGAACTCTCACCATCTCAGCTGCGACAGTTAGAAGAGAAGGTAAAAGTTAAAGTTGTAGATCGCACCGCACTCATTCTAGATATCTTCGCACAGCATGCTAAAAGCAAAGAGGGTAAGGCTCAAGTTGAGTTGGCACAGATTGCATACTTACTTCCACGACTTCGCGGATGGGGTGATTCACTCTCGCGCCAAGTAGGTGGCCGCGCAGCCGGAGGTGCCGGTATTGGTGGCCGTGGACCAGGTGAGACCAAGATTGAAACCGATCGCCGCCGTATTCGCGACAAGATGGCAAAGCTGCGTGGTGAGATCGCGCAGATGAAGATCTCACGTGATACCAAGCGCCAAGAGCGTAAGCGTTTTAATATTCCATCGGTAGCAATTGCTGGATATACAAATGCCGGTAAGTCCTCTCTGCTCAACCGCTTAACCGATGCCGGTGTATTAGTTGAAAACGCGCTTTTTGCTACTTTGGATCCAACGGTACGAAAATCACAGACTAGTGATGGCCGTATATATACATTGACCGATACGGTCGGCTTTGTTCGTCACTTGCCGCATCAATTAATCGATGCCTTCAAATCAACGTTGGAGGAAGTCTCAGGTGCCGATCTCATCGTGCATGTTGTCGATGGTTCGCATACAGATCCATTCGAACAAATTCGCGCAGTTCGGCAAGTAATAACCGAGATCGGCGGCGCCGAGATTCCAGAGATTATTGCAATAAATAAGGTAGATATTGCAGATCCACAAACTGTTATGGAGATACTGCGTAAAGAGCCCAATAGTTTTGCATTTTCAGTACGCACTGGATTTGGTGTTGATGCCTTAGTTCATGCAATTGAAAGTTCTCTGCCCCGCCCTAATGTTGAGATCAAGACAGTGATTCCTTACAGTCGTGGTGATTTAATTCACGCAATTCATGAGCATGGTGAGATCTTTTCGGAAGAGTATGTAGAGGCTGGTACCGCGATACACGCTCGAGTTGACGCAGGGCTAGCCCAGGCGATAGACATCGCCCAGGTGAGTGGGGAATAACTCCGACACGCCGAGGGTTATAGCAACGGGTACGCGGGGAATAGGTCATGATGCGCCCGCAGGCAAGAAACTAGGCAGAGAATCGAGGTGAGAGCAGTGGCAACAGATTACGACACCCCCAGAAAAACAGATGAAGAGCTACACGAAGAGTCGTTAGAAGAGTTAAAGGCAAAGCGAGTAGATGCTCAATCCGGCCAGATAGATGTCGATGAGGCAGAAGCTGCAGAGACCCTCGAACTTCCTGGCGCAGATTTATCGGGTGAAGAGTTAGCCGTGCGTGTTGTTCCAAAACAAGAGGACGAGTTTACCTGCTCGCGTTGTTTTTTAGTCCATCACATCACTCAGTTAGCTAAGGGCGAGGGCACAAAGGCAGTTTGTAAAGAGTGCAACTAGTTCGACGCTAAAGCCTTTACTAATTCATCACTATTATTACTTGTAATCAACCAGTAAGGCGTCGTATCCCGCGGATCATTTATTGCAACGCGCACACCTGTTGAAGACCAGAAACGTATGCCAAGGTAGGCCGCTGGATCTGCATCACGCGTTCGCAAAGTGCGCACTTCACTACTTGTCAGTGATTGTGCAGCACCTAAGAACTCTAAAGCGATATGAGCTCTTCCTACACGTAGCTCGTGCATATCTACTTCGATGATCATCGCTGTTTTAAAAGCAATAAGTAGCAATAGCGCAGTGGCTGCGATTAATGAAACTAGTGCCACCGTATCGCCAAGGGCGGCCCAGATAGATAGAACTAAGGAGAGCAAAAAGAAGTAAATCAGGGCCAGTAACCACAGTGGCATACGGATCACTTCTCGATATCGCATAGGAGTTACGGTATCGGATACCCTTAGATTATGAGTCGCATCGCTAGCACCACACCTCCAGCGGGAGCAGTGATTCCCGAGCGCCATCCGAAAGCACCTCCCATTGGATCCAAGATTCCATCCCACTTCGGTCACTGCTTTGGTTGCGGCGATCTTCATCCAACTGGGCTACACCTTGTTGCATATGCCGGGGACGGTGCCAATATCACGGCGCAATTTACGGTAACGCAAAATCATCAAGGCGCTCCAGGACTTGCCCATGGTGGCTTGTTATCGCTGGCATTTGATGAGGCACTTGGAAAATTAATGTGGCTACTACGCTCTCCTGCAGTTACAGCGAGGTTAGAAACCGATTTTCTCAAACCTGTTCCGATGGGATCCACACTTCATATCACCGCTGAAATAACTGGGCAAGTAAATCGCAAGGTGTATACAAGTGCCGAAGGTCGACTGAACTCTGCCGATGGGCCTGTAGTTGTGCGCGCAGCTGCGCTCTATGTAATCGTACCCATGGATCACTTCTTAAATAATGCTCCAAAAGCCTATCTTGAACAGCTTGCAAAAACCCCAGAGATATTGGCCTTCGCCGATCCAAATTTTGAGATTAATCCTTAACACATGGCACACGTACAAGTCCTTATTACACGGTTAGATAGCTCGGTGCCTCTACCGAGTTATGCAAAGGGTGGAGATGCTGGCGCAGATTTAACAACAACAATTGATTTCACGCTTGCACCGGGGGAGCGACAACTTGTTCCAACTGGCATCGCAATTGCCCTTCCCGATGGCTATGTTGCACTTGTGCATCCACGTTCGGGTTTGGCAATAAAATCTGGAATCTCGCTGGTCAATACTCCGGGGACCATTGATGCCGGTTACCGCGGGGAGATCTCCTGCATTCTGATCAATCAAGATCGCTTCGAATCTATCTCCTTTAAAAGAGGTGATCGCATCGCGCAGCTAGTTATTCAAAAAGTTGAGCGCGCAGATTTTATTGAGCTCTCGCAACTTCCTAGCTCTGGACGTGGCTCTGATGGATTCGGATCAACGGGGAGCACATGAGCGAACATAATCACGATCGTGAAAAGGTAATGGGAGCCCTTGGTGGCAAAAAAGGGCTGATTGATTCGGGCTTGCCGGCCGTTGTTTTTCTCATTCTATTTAACGTTAAGCATGATTTAAAGACGGCATTAACCGGTGCAATAATCCTCTCTGTTCTTCTTGCAGTAATTCGTCTTGCAAAAAAGGGTACTATTCAACATGCAGTTTCTGGTCTGTTGGGAGTATTAATCTGTGCTTACTTTGCAAACAAGAGCGGTAACGCCTCCGACTTCTATATTCCAAAGCTACTAACGAATCTGGCCTATGGCACTGCATATTTAATTGGCAATCTTGTCGGCTGGCCGCTCTTAGGAGTGGTGCTTGGCCCACTACTAGGTGAGAATTTCTTATGGCGAAAAGATCCCGCCCGTAAAAAGGTTTATATCCGCGCAAGTTGGATCTGGGTAGCTATGTTCTTTCTACGTATCGCTGTGCAGTATCCGATTTATAGAAGTGGAAACGTTAACTTATTAGGGAGCGTCAACTTAGCGATGGGCTATCCATTATTCTTTGCTACTGCATACTTGTCGTGGCTCGTTATTAAAACCGCGCCACCAGTACATAAACCAGCTAATTAGGCGATAAAGCAGGCTTTAATCTTTTCCTCTGCTGCAGATGAGGCGACAAATAGAAGTTCATCCCCAGCTGCAAATACATCGTGAGCCTTAGCGGTGATGACACGACCATCGCGAACAATAGCGGCCAAGGTCGCATCCTCTGGAAGTTCGATCTCTTCGACGGTTTTGCCAATGCATGCCGAACCATCTGGCAGAGTGAGCTCAACTAAGTTGGCCTGACCATTCTTAAATGAGAATAGACGCACGACATCGCCAACACTGACCGCCTCTTCAACCAGGGCAGAGATAATGCGCGGAGTAGATACTGCAACATCGACCCCCCATGAAGAGTCAAAGAGCCACTCATTCTTTGGATGATTAATACGAGCGACTACGCGCGGGACACCGTATTCGGTCTTGCCCAATAATGAGGTAACAAGATTTGCTTTGTCATCTCCCGTTGCCGCCACCAAGACCTGACAGGTATTGAGGTGAGCCTTGTCCAACGATGTAATTTCGCAGGCATCGGCCATTAACCACTCTGCATCTGGAACGCTCTCAAGTTTGATCGCTTTAGGATCTCTATCAATGAGTAGAACCTGATGTCCATTATCTAGAAGTTCGCGCGCGATAGCACGACCTACATTTCCAGCTCCAGCGATTGCGATTCTCATTAGCGCTCAATTTCTGGCGAGAGTGCAAGGATGGCCTCGACACGGGCCGTATCCGCCTCGGCGACCATCACATGGACTAAATCACCCTGTTGTAGAACTGTATGTTCATCGGGAATCATTCCAGAGCCATTGCGCGTGATGAATGCAACGCGTGCATGTGTAAGCCTATCGATAAGTAAAATCTGTCGTCCATACCACTCCTTATGCGGATGCATTTCGCAGAGTGCAACCATTCCACTGGCATCTTGCCACTCTGAGCGCGAGCCTTCAGGAATAAGATTGCGCAGAATCTGATCGGTTGTCCATAAAACAGTTGCGACGGTTGGAATTCCAAGGCGCTGATAAATTTCGGCACGGCCTGGATCATAAATTCGGGCAACAACCTTTTCAACGCCAAACATCTCGCGCGCAACTCGTGCCGCCAAGATATTGGAGTTATCACCATTGCTGACGGCGGCAAAGGCCTCAGCCTTTTCAATACCGGCTTCGCGCAAAATATCGCGATCAAAGCCGATACCAGTAACCGTTGTTCCTTTGAAATCTGGGCCAAGGCGTCGGAAGGCCTCACGAGTTTGATCGATGATTGAAACGCTATGACCAGCGGCTTCAAGTTCGGTAGCTAAAGAAGATCCGACTCGACCGCATCCCATGATGACTACGTGCATATGTCCTAACGTACACCCATAGGCTTACATCTATGGAATCACCTAAATCAGCGCGCTGGGCCGTTGGAGATATCTTCGAAACGGAGATAGAAAAAGTAGCCC
>CAXNDE010000048.1:0-7082 GCA_964201135.1 Candidatus Planktophila sp. | reverse complement strand
CGTATGGCCGAGCTACATGCCAAAGAGGCCCCAGATCGCATTTGGGAGCTTGAAACATGGGGAGCTCTCTTTGATCGCACTAAAGAGGGAAAGATTTCACAACGCAACTTTGGTGGACATGAATATCCACGACTTGCACATGTTGGAGACCGCACAGGTCTAGAACTTATTCGCACAATGCAGCAGAAGATCGTTGCGTTGCAGCAAAAAGATGGCGAGCAGTACGGTTCAATGGAGAGCAACATTAAAGTCTTTGCCGAATTAACTATCACCGATATTCTAAAAGAGAATGGCAAAGTTTCAGGTGCATACGGGTACTGGCGTGAAACTGGCGCAGAGGTTTTATTTGAAGCACCAACTGTAATTATTGCAACTGGCGGCGTTGGAAAGACTTTTAAGATTACATCAAACTCTTGGGAGGGCACAGGAGATGGGCACGCACTTGCATTAAAGGCCGGTGCAAATTTAGTTGACATGGAGTTCTTACAGTTCCACCCAACAGGAATGGTATGGCCACCATCTGTGCGTGGAATCTTGGTAACTGAATCTGTTCGTGGTGAAGGCGGAGTCTTAACTAACTCACTCGGTGAACGATTTATGTTTGAGTACATCCCAGATGTATTTAAAGATAAGTACGCTGACAATGAGGCAGAAGCAGATCGCTGGTATGTAGATCAGGACAACAACCGCCGTCCCCCTGAGCTTCTGCCGCGTGATGAAGTTGCGCGTGCCATCAACACCGAAGTTAAATCAGGTCGCGGATCAGAGCATGGCGGAGTTTTCTTAGATGTTTCTAAGCGCGTATCTGCAGAGATAATCAAGAAGCGCCTGCCATCTATGTGGCATCAGTTCTATGAACTAGCTGGCGTAGATATCACCAAAGAGGCGATGGAGGTTGGCCCAACATGTCACTACGTCATGGGTGGCGTCGAAGTAGAGCCAGATACTGCAGCAGCGGTAGGGGTTCCGGGATTATTTGCAGCGGGTGAGGTGGCCGGCGGAATGCACGGATCAAATCGCCTTGGCGGAAACTCATTAACAGATCTTTTGGTATTTGGTCGTCGCGCAGGAATCGGTGCTGCGCAATACGTTAAAAATAATGGTAAAAATCCAGTAAGTGAGTCGGCAATTAAAGCGGCCGCAGAGAAGATTCAAGCACCATTTGATAGGGCCGGCGGCGAAAACTCTTACGCCCTGCATGCTGAACTACAAGAAGTTGCGCATAACTTAGTTGGAATTATTCGCACAGGCAGCGAACTAAAGGATGCTATTACAAAGATTGCAGAGATTAGAAAGCGCAGCGCAAATGTTTCTGTCAGTGGTGGTCGTAAGTTCAACCCAGGGTTCCACTTAGCCTTTGATTTAGACAACATGTTGTTAGTTGCTGAATCAACAGCAAAGTCGGCAATCAATCGAGAGGAGTCTCGTGGCGGTCACACTCGTGACGACTTCCCGGTTATGAATGATAAGTGGCGTCAAATAAATAATATCTCCTCATTTGATGGCAACCAGGTTAATATTCGCGAACAAGTACTGCCAACGATTCCTAAAGAACTCTTTGACCTCTTTGACATTCATGAGCTAGAGAAATACATGACACCGGAAGAAATTGCGAAAGGCGGTTCCAACTAATGGCACGCACTATAAAACTTCGCATTTGGCGTGGAGATTCAACTGACGGTGGTCTTAAAGATGTAGTCGTAGAGGCCAACGAAGGCGAAGTTGTCCTGGATGTAATTCACCGTGTTCAAGCAACTCAGATGGGCGACCTGGCCGTTCGTTGGAACTGTAAGGCCGGTAAATGTGGATCCTGTTCAATGGAGATCAACGGTAAGCCTCGTCTTGCATGTATGACACAGGTTGCATCATTTGGTGATGAGGAAACGATCACTGTTACGCCACTTCGAGCATTCCCAGTCATTAAAGATCTCGTCACTGACGTATCTTTTAACTACAAAAAAGCGATGGAAATCCCCGCTTATGAGCACCCAAAGGATTTAGCTCCTGGTCAAGCACGCATGCAACAGATTGATGTTGAGCGCTCACAAGAGTTCCGCAAGTGCATCGAATGCTTCCTTTGCCAAGATGTCTGTCACGTGGTGCGCGACCATGAAGAAAACAAGAAATCATTTGCTGGCCCACGTTTCTTTATCCGTATTGCAGAGCTGGATATGCACCCGCTCGATATGTTGAAAAACCGCAAGAAGACAGCACAAGAAGAGCATGGTTTAGGAATGTGCAACATCACCAAGTGCTGTACCGAGGTATGCCCAGAGCACATCAAAATTACCGATAATGCGATTATTCCAATGAAGGAGCGCGTTGCAGATATTAAGTACGATCCAGTTCGCTGGTTAGGTACAAAGATCCGCAAGCGCGAGGGCCTATAGTTTCTATATGAAGTTGTTGGTCCGTTGGGGAGCACTCACTGCATCCTTCTGGGTGGCAACAGCGTTTATCCCTGGAATCGACGTTCAGGGTGGATTTACTACATATTTATGGGTCGCTCTACTTTTTGGTCTACTGAATGCAACTCTAGGCTCATTACTTAAACTACTTACATTGCCAGCGGTTATTTTAACGCTCGGCCTTTTTCTCGTCGTTGTGAACGCCGCAATTTTAATGTTAGTTGCCAGATGGAGCGATAAGTTAGATGTCACTAACTTTTGGTCTGCGATCTTTGCAGCCCTTGTGATTAGCGTTATAACTCGTTTGATCTCAGGGATCACAAAGAAAGCCCTACCCCTCTGAAATCCCTTGTTCTTGTCTCCATCGGCGGAACGGCCGGAACGCTCCTTCGCTACGCCTTAGGGATTTTGATTCCAGATGATCGCAGTGGAACTCTGGCAGCTAATCTAATTGGTGTAGCCCTTGCAAGCGCACTCCTTGTTTTAATGGAGCGCCGTGGAGTTACTGAGATACGCCACTTATTACTGCCAGGCTTTTGTGCAGGGCTTACAACCTTTTCTGCGGTAACTGCGCAATCACTTGAACCTAAAGATGGTGGGATGCTTTTTTTGCTTCATAATTTAATCTTTTCGTTCATGATTATCGTCATCGTACTTCCATTGGCGCGCAGAGTTATTCCGGTGCGCTCATGAGTGTGTTTTATGTCATTCTTGGCGCCGCAATTGGTGCACCTGCACGTTTTGCTATCGATCAATACATACGCAGATTCACAGGCCAACCCTATGGAATTTTTCTAGTCAACATCCTTGGCTCATTCTTGCTAGGGGTGACATTTCAAAGTAGTGAACACATTCACGATTTGTTTGCTATCGGTTTTGCAGGGGCTTTCACAACGTGGTCAACTTTTATGCTTGATATTTTTCTCGCCTATGAGCTGCGCCACTATAAAGAGGCAGCCCTTAACTTAACCCTCTCATTAGGCTTTGGATTACTTGCCGCTTGGCTTGGACTACAACTAGCGCAGTGAAGCCATCCAGGCTTCAATCTCATCTGGATGACGCGGCATATTTTCACTTAAATTAAAGCAACCAGTTTCAGTCACTAGAACATCATCTTCAATGCGGATCCCAATCCCACGGTATTCAGGGGCAAATAACTCGTCATCGGGTTGAATATAAAGGCCTGGCTCCACGGTTAAAATCATTCCAGCCTCAAGTTTTGCATCCGTGTATTGATCTTTGCGAGCTTGGGCACAGTCATGAACATCTAGCCCCAACATATGGCTAACACCATGTAAGGTCCAGCGCTTATGCAGGCCAACTTCTGGTCGCATTGACTCTTCGGCACTGATAGTTAAGACACCCATATCAACTAGGCCTTGGGCCAAAACTGTGTGACAGGCTTTATTAATTTCAAGAAAATCGACTCCAGCGCGGATAGCTGCAAAACCGGCTTTCTGTGCCTCATATACCAACATATATAAAGAGCGCTGAGCGGGAGAGAACTTTCCACTAATCGGCAATGTGCGCGTGATATCTGCGGTGTAATAGGAATCTAACTCAACACCAGCATCCAGTAATAACAGTTCACCAATTCTTACATCACCATCGTTGCGAGTCCAGTGCAATACACAGGCATGTGAACCAGCGGCAGAGATAGTGTCATAACCAAGCTCGTTGCCTTCAATGCGCGCACGCCCATAAAAAGCGGCTTCTACTACGCGCTCACCACGAGGTGTTGCAAGGGCGGCAGGTAGGGCACGTATTACATCATTGAATCCACGGTGAGTTACATCAACTGCCTTTTGCATCTCATGAATCTCATACTCATCCTTAATGAGACGAGCAACGGATACGAAGTTTTCTAACTCATTACCGCGTGGATTCTTCTTAATTACAGAATCAACTAAGGCATCCAAACCACTTAAAGAAACTGCAGGTGTGCCATCTTTAAGAAGTGATTTAAGATCATCAACCTTGCGAACTTCGATTCCAAAGCGCTCAGATGCTTCATCGGTTGTGTAGCGACGACCTACCCAGAGCTCGCCATATTTACGGTCATTATAGAAAGCACTTGTATCGCGTGTTGATCGTGGCTGGATATATAAAATCGAATCATGGCCCTGTCCATTTGGCTCCATGACAAGGACGGCATCTGATGTAACTTCTTCACCTTGAACGCCGGTGTAATAAACAAATGCACTATGAGGGCGGAATCGGTAATCAGTGTCATTGCTACGCACTTTGGAGTTTCCACTAGGAATCACAATACGCAGACCAGTAAATGCCTCTGAGAGTTTACTTCGGCGATCAAAGCAGTATGGAATAACCGCGTCTTGTGTGATGCCATGCAGAGGTGAAGGCGCCCAACCGGTTTTCATGAATTCGGCATAGAGATCTGAAGGGGCAACGTCGTATACACGGCGGCTTTCGACTGGCTTATCAGTTGATTCCATACCGCAACCCTACAAGAGGATTTAAGAATTGTTTTACTTAACAGTAAATACGATTTCCTTAGAGGGTGTCGTAACCAATTTAGGCTTCACAACAGTAAACCGAGCTGTGAAGGTGTACTTTCCTTTTGAAAATGCTGGTGCCACTACCTTGTCACCGTATTCATTGACGAAACTCTTGGCTTTGCCACAAAAAATCATTTCTTTTTCACCCACCCAAGCATCTTTACCTTGATTACCTTTTCCATTACCGGGTTGGACATAGACCGATTGCGCCTCGTTTTTATCTTTAGAGTACAAACCAAACATCACATAAGCATTAGGAAAGAAGTAAGACTTATCGATTGTGTATTTAATATAAAGATCTTTACAACCGTTTGGGTCCAAAGTTAGTGAATCAACAACTGTGTATGTAAGAACTACTTTTTTGTTGTAAACAATTTTTTCTGTGACCGTGGCAGCATTAGCGGGTGAAAAATTACAACCGATAAGAATAAGTACAGTAGCTAAAATACGAATTTTCATTGTGAGAGCCTAAATTCTTTTCAAATGCCTGTCAAAGAATAAACTGGGCTAAAGTGAACAGAAGATGAACAAATCACGTATTTTTTCTTTGATACATGCAATATATTTACCCGATGAAGTTGTTGGCCACAATCGTGACTGGGTGGATTTTGGCTTTTTCAATTATCACTCCTTTGCACGCTCAGACAAACGGTGCGACTTCGGTTCATGAGATTGGGCAAGAGACTGCACCAAAGGCAAGACTTGAAATTCAAAAAGACCCAACCGGCGGATTTAATGTTCATGTTGTAACTACAAATTTTCTCTGGCGCCCCAAAATGGCATCGATGCGATATGAACCTGGTGAAGGTCACGCCCATGTCTATTTAGATGGCCGTAAAATAATGCGTATTTATAATGAATGGTTCCACTTAAATACCTATCAATTTTCTACAAAGCCTGGCGAACAGTTACTAAGCATTGAATTTGTCGGCAATGATCACGCCCCATACACAATTCAAGGATTACCAGTCGGTGCTGAGCAAATAGTTGATGTTCCAAGCGATGAGATTCAACCCGATTCAAGAGATAACAACGTAGTTCTGGCTGGCCTGATCTTTCTACTGATTATCGTTGTGAGCGGCTTACTTTTTAGGCCTCGACGAGGCAAGTAAGGCGCAGTCCACCAGAGGTTGTATTCTTTCCCTGTACAAGGAGACGTCGCATAGCCCGGTCGAGTGCGCCTCACTGCTAATGAGGTTGAATTATTTAACCAAGTATTTTGAGGCCAAAGAATTTAAGCGTAAATGGCTGCGAACCGAAACTTTTTGCCAAGAACGTCAGGAGTCCAAGTTTTCTGCCCAAGAGTTGCCTAACTTTTACTCTTCTTCCGGATCTTCGCTCTCTAAGCCAGAGGTCGAATCCTCTACACCCATTAGAGCTTCGTATTCACTACGCAAATCGTCCATGGACTTTTGCGTCTGAATATCTAAGCGCCAAAAATTCCAACCATTTGTGTTTCGCTTTCTAACTACAATTCCAGCCAGAGATAGAGAATCCTTGATTTCACCTTCAACTTCAATTCGGCCATCAGATAGAACTTTGGCGGTAAACCCGCTATATCTGCCTGGTCTAGAGTAAAGCGTTTGACCCGGCATAAGCAATCCTGCTGAGAGTAAGTCAGCGACTGAAACAGAAGAGCTCCATCGATTTGTCTCACGATTTCTCTTGACCAAGTGGTTTTCTGGAGCAACCCAAATTTTCAATATCGCCTCAATCAGCGAAGCTGTACGGTCCTTAATGTCCTCGTCAGTCCAGTCATCTACGCCGATTTTCAGAATGTTCTTATTGAGTTGCAGCAGATCATGTTCGTCTATGTGTTTCTTCTTCTCAACCCAAGCGCTGTTAGAAACCTTCGAATTCAATTTAGTCGTTAGAAGTGTCAAATTACCAAGTGTGTGTACAGCACGATCTCGCTCTAACTCAATGATGGTTGACGGTAATGGCCAATTCGCTTGCCATGACCTAGGCATGATGTGTTCGATTGCGTACTTCTGCCTCTTAACCCGTGTACCAGACATTGATTCATCTTCGCCAATCCAGCCTCGGGAGTAGTCTTCCAAAGCTTCATAAACCATTCGAATTCTTGAACGGTAAATTCTTCTGTAAAATTCCAATTTAGAAAGTTCATTTTTTAATTCATCATCATCAGGCCAAT
>CAXNDE010000047.1:0-7104 GCA_964201135.1 Candidatus Planktophila sp. | reverse complement strand
GCCATCGCCGCAGTTGCACCTGACATTTTCTAATCAAGGCAATAGGGTCAATTCATGCCAGTAAAGAGTGTGACCGTGCGCGTTCCGGCAAAGGTCAATCTTCAACTATCAGTTGGTCCACGAGAGGCCGATGGCTTTCATAACCTCGTCACCGTTTTTCAAGCTATCTCAATCTTTGATGATGTGACGGTAACTTTTGGCCCCCCAAAGAGCGGGCTTAGTATTTCAATTACTGGTGATCAAAGACATGGAGTTCCAGCCGATGATAGTAATTTGGCGATAAAGGCGATCGCTTTAATGGCCAAAGAGTACGACTTAGAAATCGATGCACATGTTGAGATTAAGAAATTAATTCCAGTTGCCGGTGGCATGGCAGGTGGAAGCGCTGATGCGGCCGCGGCTATCGTCGCAATAGATTATTTATTCTCACTCGGAATGAGCCGGGAAGAGATGGCTGAAATTGCGGCACAGTTAGGTAGCGATGTTCCATTTATGTTAAGCGGTGGAACAGCCATCGGTACGGGCCACGGTGATCAGTTAACTGCAGCTCTTTCGCGCGGTACATATCACTGGGTGTTAGCCTTATCGAGTATTGGTTTATCTACCCCTGCTATTTATAACGAGTGTGATCGTCTGCGTTTAGAGTCTGAAATCGCAGAGCCTCAAACAAATGAACTGTTAATGCAGGCGCTACTGGCTGCAGATCCAAAGTCAGTTGGTTCACATTTAGTAAATGATTTGCAGGCAGCGGCATGTTCATTGCGTCCTGCACTGCGATTAGTTTTAGATGTTGGTCAAGAGTATGGAGCACTCGGTGCGCTAGTTTCAGGCTCTGGTCCAACCGTTGCATTTTTAGTTAGCGATGAAGAGGCGGGCCTTGATTTAGCGGTAGCGCTAACGGCAAGTGGTGTCGTCGGAAGCGTTGCACGCGCATATGGACCAGTTGCAGGGGCGAAAGTTCTTACCTAATTACCTGCGCTAATGGTCACGAGCACCACCCTTTATAAGGGAGAATACGGGTTCCGCCATTGTGTAGTGGCTAGCACATGGGCCTTTGAAGCCCAGGGTCCAGGATCGATACCTGGTGGCGGAGCGATAGACTTCACTCGTGGCCGTAGAAACCGTGATTATTCTCGCAGCAGGTGACGGAACACGGATGAAATCAAGCCAAGCAAAAGTTCTTCATAGCGTTGCAGGGCGTTCTCTACTCGGACACGTGCTTGCTGCAGTCGCTCACTTGAATCCGGCACAGATTCGCGTTGTGGTCGGCGCCAATCGCGTGGGCGTGGAAGCACATATTGCCGAGATTTCACCATCTGCAACAACTATCTATCAAGAAAAGCGTGGCGGCACTGGCCACGCTACTCAGTTAGCGCTCGCAGGTAATACCCCGCGCGGCACCGTCTTAGTTTTAGCCGGTGATACTCCGATGCTGACAGGTCAATCATTGGCAGCATTTCTAGATGCGCATAGTGCAGGGAAATTCGCAGCATCGGTGCTTACGGCAGAGCACCCCGATCCATCGGGTTATGGACGCATTATTCGCGATGCCAACGATGAGCTTTTGCGGATTGTTGAAGAGCGCGATGCTAGTGAAGATGAGAAGTTTATTTTTGAGATTAACTCAGGTGTATATGCCTTTGATGGTGCAAAGTTAGAAAGTGCAATTGGGCAGATTACAGATTCAAATTCGCAGGGAGAGCTTTATTTAACCGATGTGCTTGAAATCCTAAAAAACGCGGGCGAGTCAATCGCCGCGATAATGATCGAAGATTTCACTGAGATTTTAGGTGTTAACGATCGTGTTCAATTGGCTGAAAGTGCAGCGCTTCTACGTGATCGAATTAATGATCATTGGATGCGCGAAGGCGTCACGATTATTGATCCAACTACAACTTGGATTGATGCAACAGCAACTCTGGCTAAAGATGTCACGTTGCATCCAGGTAGCGCTATTTTGGGCCAAACAACGATTGCAACTGGCGCCGTTATTGGCCCGCGCACAACCTTGACAAACTGTGTAGTAAAAGAGGGAGCATCGGTTCTCGAATCTATAGCCACAGATACTGTTATTGGTGAGGCTGCAACTGTCGGACCATTTACATATCTACGTAGTGGAACCGTGCTTGGCGATAGCGCGAAGGCGGGGGCCTTCGTCGAGATGAAAAACTCAACCATAGGTGCTGGCTCAAAAGTTCCACACCTTTCATATGTCGGAGATGCAACTATTGGGCAGGGCAGCAATATCGGTGCAGCAACAATCTTTGTGAACTACGACGGCGTTGATAAGCATCACACAACGGTCGGCGATCATGTGCGCATCGGCAGCGACACAATGCTGATAGCACCTGTATCTATTGGCGATGGGGCGTATACGGCCGCTGGATCTGTTATTACAGAAGATGTTCCGGCGGGCGCGATTGGTGTTGGCAGAGCTAAGCAGAGAAATGTATTAGATTGGGTCCTGCGTAAGCGCGCAGGCAGTAAATCTGCGCAAGCAGCCGAGGCAAGGAAAAAGAAGGGCTAAACATGGGAGAGATCCGGTTATCTTCTGAGAAGCGATTACGCTTATTTTCAGGACGCGGATACCCCGAACTAGCCGATGATGTGGCAGCTGAACTTGGCGTTGAGTTAACGCCAACCTCTGCTTACGACTTTTCTAATGGCGAAATCTTTGTTCGCTTCGAAGAATCAGTTCGTGGCTGCGATGCATTTGTTTTACAAAGCCACACTACGCCGGTCAACAAGCAGATCATGGAACAACTCATCATGGTTGATGCACTCAAGCGCGCATCAGCTAAACGAATTACAGTTATCACACCCTTTTATGGTTATGCACGTCAAGATAAGAAACATCGCGGACGCGAACCAATCTCTGCACGACTAATGGCCGATCTCTTTAAAACAGCTGGCGCTGATCGCTTAATGGTTGTCGATCTTCACGCATCACAGATCCAAGGCTTCTTTGATGGACCAGTAGATCATCTCTTTGCTCTACCTATGCTTGCAAACTATGTTGGCAGCAAAGTAGATCGCAGCCGTTTAACAATCGTGTCTCCAGACTCTGGTCGCGTACGCGTTGCTGAACGTTGGTCAGATCTCTTAGGTGGCTGCCCAATCGCCTTTATTCATAAGACACGCGATCCCCGAGTCCCTAATGAGGCCGTTGCTGGTCGCGTTGTTGGTGATGTACAAGGTCAGACATGTGTAGTTATCGATGACATGATCGATACAGCGGGCACAATCACAAAGGCGGTAGATGCCTTATTTGAAGCTGGCGCAAAAGATGTCATCGTCGCTGCAACTCACGGAGTCTTCTCTGGCCCAGCCGTTGAGCGTCTGCGTGATTGCAAAGCATCTGAGGTTGTTATTACAAATACGCTTCCGATATCGGATGAACAAAAGTTCGAGGGACTTACAGTCCTCTCGATTGCACCGCTTATCGCTCGGGCGATTCGCGAAGTCTTTGAAGATGGCTCAGTAACAAGCCTCTTTGACGGCCACTCTTAAGCCTAATTTGCACAATCTCGTCTGCACAGGCTAATCTTTGGGCTGTTCCGGCGAGGGTATGAATGTACTTCCGTAATCGACGGTTTAGGATTTAAATCCTTACTGGAACTTTGTGTTTAAACCGAAGTTTTCACTAGAGGAGTAAGTCAAAATGGCAGAGATCACTATCAACGGTGTTGTTCGTACCGAATTTGGTAAGGGCGCATCACGTCGTGCACGTCGCGACGGTTTAGTCCCTGCCGTTATCTACGGCCACGGTGAAAAGCCACAGCACATCACACTGCCAGCACGCGAACTTGGCGTTGCTCTCAAGCAGTCAAACGTTTTGCTCGACATCGTTATCGATGGAAAGACTGAGCTCACACTTCCAAAGGCGATTGTTCGCCATCCACTCAAGCAGATTCTCGAGCACATCGACTTGGTTCTTGTTCGTCGTGGAGAAAAAGTTGTCGTTTCTGTCCCTGTCCATGCAATCGGTGAGCATGATCGCGATGGCGTACTTGAGCATGTGAACAACACGATTGAGGTGCGCGTTGAGGCAACTGCAATCCCTAACTTCCTAGAGCTCGATATCACTGGCCTTGCAGCCGGTACATCACTGTACGCAGGCGATGTCGTTCTGCCAGCAGGAGTTGAACTCGAATCAGATGTGAAGATGATCGTTGTTCATGTATCAGAGCGCTCAACTATCGTTGAAGAAGTAGCACCAGTAGTAGCAGCAGCCGATGCAACTGCTGAAGCACCTGCAGCTGGAGCTGATACCGAAAAGAAGGAGTCTTAACCCTTACGATTACCCGTATGACGTGGTTGGTAGTGGGGCTCGGTAACCCGGGCGATCAATACTCTGCCACCCGTCACAACGTAGGGCAGATGGTTATAGACGAGCTTGTTCGTCGTCACACCATCAAATTATCCCCACATAAATCCCGTACTGATATCGCCGCATATAAATTGAGTGTTGGCGATAATATTCAATCAATCATTCTTGCAAAGTCTAAGGGCTACATGAATGAAAGCGGGGGGCCGATTAAAGCTCTTGCTAATTTCTACTCCGTTGAAACACATAACATTATCGCCCTTCATGACGAGCTCGATATTGGATTTTCTACAATACGTAGTAAGTTTGCAGGTGGAGACAATGGCCATAACGGACTTAAATCAATGACTTCGGTATTTGATACACCCGATTATTTCCGAGTGCGTTTAGGAATCGGACGACCAATGGGTCAACAAGATCCAGCTGATTTTGTTCTTAAAGCATTTTCAAAGATTGAGCAGAAGGATTTAGGCGAGTTTATTGTGCGCGGGGCAGATGTAGTTGAATCATTAATTACACAGGGCCTCGAGCAAACTCAGAGCGCCTTTAACACCTAGTGATCAGCCAGTATTGCGAAGACCGGCTGCCACGCCGTTAATCGTTAGCAGCAAAGCACGTTGCACAATCGGATTGGTGGCACCTTGAGCATCACGCACACGCTTGAGCAGGTTAATCTGCAATAAGTGGATCGGTGAAAGGTAGGCATCTCGGATCTGCAACGTACGGGCCAGAATCGCTTGATCTCCTAAGAGTGAATCCTTCTTCGTTAATAATAAGATTTCAGCGACAGTTAAATTAAACTCGGCCTCAATGGTCTCTAAAAAGTGGTGGAGCTCTTTAGGTACAAGTACATCTACATAGCGGCGGGACAGAGCTAAATCAGTCTTAGCTAACGTCATCTCTACGTTGCTGATAAAGGCATTGAAAAAGTGCCACTCATCGAGCATCGTTGCAAGTAGATCTGATTTACCTGATTCGCGCGCTGCCTTTAACCCCGAACCAACGCCATACCAGCCAGGCACAATCTGTCGGGATTGGGTCCAACCAAATACCCAGGGAATGGCGCGCAGTGAATCGAGTCCACCGTGAACATCGGGGCGGCGCGATGGACGCGAACCAAGAAAGAGATTTCCTAACTGTTCAACCGGTGTGGATGCATAAAAATATGCGGGCAGATCGCTGTGATCGATTAATGCACGATAAGCGGTGAAGGCGTTATCACTTACTAGCTGCATGCAATCGCCCCACATAGCTAAAGCCTGTGGGCTTTGTCGTGGTGCACGGTTTAAAACGGTTGCTTCAAGTGATGCAGCTAGCGTTAACTCAACATGTTCACGGGCAAGAGATGGCAGTGCGTACTTATCGCTAATAACCTCGCCCTGTTCAGTCATCTTGATGTGGCCATCAACTGATCCCCATGGCAGAGCGATGAGCGCCTCATATGTTGGTCCACCTCCGCGGCCAACAGAGCCTCCACGACCATGGAACAAGCGCAACGTAACGCCGTGCTTGATAGCAACATCACGCAACGAACGCTGCGCGCGATGGATCTCCCATTGACTCGTTGCGATTCCTGCATCTTTATTTGAATCTGAGTATCCGAGCATCACCTCTTGTATATCACCTCGTAGTGCAACTACATGACGATACGTTGGATTGCTTAGTAGCTTTTCCAGAATCTCACCTGCTGCTCGCAGTTCTGCAACGGTTTCAAGCAGTGGCGCAAAGCCGATATGCGCCTTATTCTCTACGACATTTACTAGCCCTGCTTGAGCTGCGATAACAACGGCGGCGATTAAATCATCAGCGCCCTTAGTCATCGAAACGATATATGTTTCAATCGCCTCTGGACCAAATCGGGTAATCAGATCTTCGATTGCAATAAAGGTGTCGAGCGTCTTTTTTCCTACTGCATCAAGATTAGCAATATCTAATGATGCACCGGCTTTTAATAACTCCGTCAGAATTTCAAACTTATCATTATGTGATTTATCGAGATAACCATCGACTTTAATAATTTGATTAAGAACGTGGTGATGAGCATCAGAGTGCTCACGAATATCCATCGTTGCATGTGTGATTCCAAAAGCGGCCACAGTCCGAATCGTGCGCTCTAGTAAGCCTGTAGCAATGAGTTCACCCTTATGCTCGAAGAGCGAGTCACGCATCAACGTTAAATCAGCTAAAAGCTCGGAAGTATCTTCATAATCACGGTGCGGCACATGCGCTAAGTTTTTTGCATGGCGATCACGTGTCATCGCAAGGCGGTGCACAATCGCCGTTGCTTTGAGACGGTATGGCTCTTCGGCATTTAGGCGTAGGAAACGCCCTTCAAACTCGGGAATGTGAGCTAAATCCTTTTCTACCGATGCCGATAGTTCGGGGGTTGCGCCTACGATTCGTGTTGAAACAGATAGAAGTTGTCGAAGAGCATCCATCGCCGCGATTGTTACCCGTATTGCATGGCCAACCTGTAGCACCATCGCATCGGTTGTTACCTGCGCCGTAACATGTGGATTTCCATCACGGTCTCCGCCGATCCAACTACCGAAGGAGAGCGGGCGCGCCGTTACTGGGAGATCAACTCCAATTCGTTTAATCTCTTTCGAAAACTCATCGAGAACCTCAGGAACCGTCGCTCGAAATAGGTCATCTAGGTAGTACAGAGCGTTCATCGCCTCATCAAGTGGCTCTGGTCGATCTAGCCGAAGCTCATCGGTCTGCCATAACAAGTCAATCGTTTCAGCTAAGCGCTTGTTTTGTGATGGATTGCGTGG
>CAXNDE010000046.1:0-7273 GCA_964201135.1 Candidatus Planktophila sp. | reverse complement strand
TTAACTACGGTCTATCGCAGTGGCAGTAAAATCTTTGATGTAGGTCATGCCTATGTGCAGGGATTTAGAGGCTCACCCATCACCCGCAAACGCAGCTGTGGCAGTGACAATACAGGGGTAGTGGCAGTGCACCGCTTTAGATCAGGGGCCGAGGAAGCCGCATTTATCGCCCATCAATTCCGCAGTGCGCATCTGCGTGAGGGCATCTTTTATAGCGATATGGCGGTAATTCTGCGCAGCCCTGGCCTTACTGCATCGGCGCTGCGTAGAGCATTTTCATACGTTGGAATCCCCGTTGCTAGCCAATTACAGGCATTAGCGGGCAATCCTGCGATTGCACCCTTCTTACTTTTGGCCCGCGTTGCGATTAAAGCCCAGCCATTAAATCTTGATACGGCCGAACGGTTATTGATGAGTGAGTTCGGCGGCGCTGAATCAATCTCACTGCGTCGAATCCGCAGGGCAATGATTGCGGCTCGGGCAGATGGTGATGATCGCTCAGGGACACAGTCACTGCTCGATGCAATTAATGGAGGTGAAATATTTATTGAGGGTGCAGATTCGATTGTGCGTGTTCATGAGTTACTAGAAAAAGCACGCGCAGTTGCACGCAATAAAAAAGCCACAGCAGATGAACTACTGTGGGCAATCTGGAGCAATGCAGTGGCAAGTGATGGCCAAAAACTAGCCGATGCATGGCGCAGACAATCACTGCGCCCCGGGATACGAGGCGCAGCTGCCGACCGAGACTTAGATGCGATGATGCAGTTATTTGAATCCGCAGCCAGATACTCTGAGCGCTTTCCACTATCTGGACCGGCGGCCTTCATCGCCGAAATTGCAACGGAGGATATTGCAGGAGATGTAATCACGGCAAAAGGTGTGCGCCCAGATTTTGTTGAGATTCTGACTGTGCACAGCGCAAAGGGACGCCAATGGGATGTAGTAGCAGTGGCGGGTCTGCAAGAGGGCATATGGCCAAATTTAAAACAACGCTCATCGCTATTGGGGGCCGAACGTTTAGTTGAACGCCAACGCAACCCCGATATCCCGCGCGATCAATTAGATCTCATCGCTGCCAATGGCTTAATGCAGGATGAGGAGCGTCTCTTCCATGTGGCCCTAACCCGCGCCAGAGGCTCACTTTTCATCACTGCCGTGCAGCGCGAGGATGAGGAGCCATCGCAGTTCTTTGAAGCTATTGAAGTGATGGTCAATAAAAGCGATACAGATGAGCCGGTACTGACCGATGTTCCACGCCCAATCACAGCGCCAGCGTTAGTGGCCGAACTGCGTAGCCAACTGTATGGCGCGAATGCAGTGGATGCTGGCGCGATATTAAAGGCGTTGAGTGAGAATGGAATCTATTTAGCAGATACGCAGTCATGGCTTGGATCAGTGCCGTTGAGTTGCGATCTTTCAGTTATTGATGCCGAAAAAGAGGTAGTTGTCTCACCTAGTGGCGCTGAATCATTTGTCGAATGCGGTGTTAAATGGTTTCTACAAAATAACGGTGGCAGCGATGGAGATAGCACCGCGCAGGTTTTGGGATCGGCGATACATGCCTTTGCCGCCAAAATGGTGCAAGAGCCAGGCACAAGTAAGGCGGATTTAATTGCAAATCTAGAGAGCTCATGGAAACTCATCGATCCAGATTCGGGATGGGTGAGTGCTTCACATTGTGAGAGCGCAGTCACGATGCTCGAAAAATTCGTTGACTACCATTCCAAAACAACGCGCACGGTGGTCGATGCCGAAATGCGCTTTGACGTCACACTCGGTCGGGCCCGCATTAAGGGAAGCGTAGATCGCTTAGAGGTCGAGGCCGATGGAAGTTTATTTGTCATTGACTTTAAAACTGGAAGTTCAGTAATAAGCGTTAAAGATGCAAAGGAAAATCTACAGTTAGCCAGCTATCAAGTCGGTATAGCCGAAGGTGGATTTACCCAAGGCACAATTAGTGCTGGCGCCGAGCTTGTGTATTTGGGTACTGATGCTGTGGGGGCAACGATTCGATCTCAGCACACAGTTGATGTAGAGAGTACAAAAATTAAGCTCAATGAGATCGCCGATGGCATGGGCGCTGCAACTTTCTTTGCCACCATCAATAAGCGCTGCAAAGGCTGCCCGGTGCGCAAATCCTGTCCGGTCCAAAGCGATGGACGGACGGTGATCTCATGAGCCTAGATGCTCAGTATTCACCGGAAGAGATAATCGCCAAACTTCAGGCACATCCAAAGTTCGGCGCAACGATTAAGCCGATTACAAAGTTTCAATCGGCGATTATCAGTAGCGGCTTAGAGCCTGCCGTTGTTATTGCTGGTGCAGGCTCTGGCAAGACTGAAACGATGAGCAACCGTGTGCTCTACTTAGTTGCCAATGGCTTTGTTACACCCGATCAAATCTTAGGTTTAACCTTTACGCGTAAAGCTGCCGGCGAACTATCTGTGCGGGTGCGCAAACGTCTTCGCCAACTCAGCGCTCTCCCTGAATTCAAACACATCACATCTTCAACAACATCGGTAACGACGTACCACTCATATGCGGCCAAACTACTCAGCGAACATGCAATTCGTTATGGAATCGATGCCGATGCTGAGCCTTTGGGTGAGGCGGCAATCTGGCAGATCGCATCCGATGTTGTGCGCAACTGGTCTGATGATTCCTATCGCAATCAAAGCGCGGTCAGTACGGTGATTAAAGATTTATTAGGCTTATCTAAGTTAATGCTTGAGCATCAAGTAAAGGCGGCCGATATCCAAGTGATCGGCGAAGAGATTCTGCGAGGGCTTGCACCACTAGCCGGTGCGCGAAATGAAGAGGTGCGAAACGTTGAGCGGGCGATGCATCAGCGTGCCTCACTCTTACCGATGGTAGATACTTTTATGCAACGGAGAAAATCGGCAGGGGAGTTCTCCTTCGATGATCAGATGTCATTAGCCGCCGATATCGCCGAAAACTTTGCAGATGTTGGTGTGTTGGAGCGCGGAAAGTACACAGTTGTCTTACTCGATGAATACCAAGATACGTCGCAGTCACAGGTGCGCATGTTGTCGTCGCTCTTCGGAGGCGGACACCCAGTAATGGCGGTGGGCGACCCATCACAGGCTATTTATACCTGGCGTGGCGCCTCGGCCGGCACCATGGCATCGTTTACGCATTATTTTCCAAAGGTGGATTTACAGAGGGGTTTAGCGCAATTTACTCTGCCAACAACATTTAGAAATGATGCGATGATTTTGGCTGCAGCTAATCGCATTAGCGATGAGATTAAATTAGCTGGGGGTCAACAAGTTGTCGAGCTTGAGGCACGGCCAAAGGCCGGTACAGGTGAGGTTGCTTATGGAATCTTTGAAACTATCGATGCCGAGGCCGCCGCGATTGCCGAATATGTAAAGAGTAAGTGGAGTCCAACTTCAGGAAAAACCGCTGCAGTCTTAGTTCGAAAGCGCGCGCAGATTACGGCGATTGAAAGCGCCTTGCGCAAGCAGGGTCTGCCCATTGAAGTAATTGGTATCGGTGGATTAATCCATGTTCCAGAGGTTGCCGACGTAGTTTCTATGTTAAAAATCATTACTAATCCCGATGCAGGTTCGGCGCTGATGCGCCATTTGACTGGACCGCGCATTAACTTAGGCCCACGCGATATTGCAGCCCTTGGAACATTTAGTCGTGAACGCGCAAGAGAAATGCACGCCGATTCAAAGAGTTTTATCAAAAAGATCGCTGCAGGTAATCCAGAGCAGTTAGAGGCCGATGATCAATTCGCAGGATCAATCATTGATGCCTTAGATGAGATAGATAGCGCGAAGAAGAGCGGCTTTAGCGATATCGGTTATCAGCGCCTAGTGCGCTTTGCAGGTGATCTGCGCCGTCTGCGTTCGCGTGCAGGCGGGGCGATTAGCGATTTAATTACTGAGATTGAAAACTATTTAACACTTGAGAGTGAGATAACTCTGCGCGATGGATCTCAAGGCGGTCGTCGGCATTTAGATCGCTTCTTAGATGAGGCGGCAAAGTTCGAACGCAGTGGTGGCACAGTCAGTGCATTCCTAGATTGGCTCGACGTCGCCGCCGATGCTGAAGGCGGGCTTAAGGCGGGAGCCCCTGAGATTCGCAGTGATGTAGTGCAGATTTTGACTATCCATATGGCCAAAGGCGCCGAATGGGATGTTGTGGCAGTGCCGGGCTTAGCCGAGGGAACATTCCCTGCACACAATACAAGTGATCCCGATAACTGGTTAAAGAATGAGAAACATATTCCCTTTGCACTGCGCGGGGATGCAGCAGAGCTACCAGTTTTTTCATTAGATGGAATCACAAAAAATAGTGAGGCGGCAAAGGCGATAAAAGAGTTTAGTTCGCGCTGTGTAGAAAATATTAAGATGCGCGAAGAGATGCGCCTGGCATACGTTGCAGTGACCCGTGCTAAATCATATCTGATCTGCACAACATCGCGTTGGCGAGATGGTAGTAAATCTGTTGAACCGAGTGAGATTTTTTATTTGATTGCCGAAGTTGCAAGCGCACTCGGTGGGCCAATGATTTCAGATACTCCAGCACCGCAGGATGGTGCTGAAAATCCAACGCTTGAGAATCCAATCACAGCCATCTGGCCCGTCGATCCACTAGGTGAAAGACGTAGTGCATTCGATGCGGCGATCACGCAGGTTAATGAGAGCGCAGCTCATGCTTTGGGCCAGGTAAGTGATGCCGAAATCGCTTCATGGATATACGATGCGCAAGCTTTGATTATCGAATACAAGCAACGGGCACATGGTGCTATACACGTTCCATTGCCACCCCGGCTTTCAACCTCCACACTCGTTGCACTCCATAGCGATCCGCAAGAGTTAGCACTTAACATTCGCCGTCCAATGCCCCGTGGGCAGGATCAATATTCACGTCGAGGTACGGCATTTCACTTATGGGTCGAACGCCAGTTCACCGATGCCGCTACTTTATTTGGTGATGAGTATGTAGATTATTTAGATCCACTCGATGATGATTCACAGTTAGAGGCCCTTAAAAAGGCATGGCTGTCCAGTGAGTTTGCCACCCGCACTCCGGTTCGCGTGGAAGTCCCATTTGAAACCACTATCGCAGGGGTATTAATCCGTGGCCGAATCGATGCCGTGTATGCAACCCCTGGTGGCTTTGAGGTCGTGGACTGGAAGACTGGATCGAAAGAGTTAGGTCAATCCGCAGCTGTGCAGTTGGCAATGTATCGATTGGCCTGGGCCAAGTTATCGGGGGCCGATATTGAATCAGTAAGTGCAGCTTTTCACTACGTGCCAACCTCAGTTACCGATCGACCAGCAGATTTACTCGATGAAAGCGCGTTAATCGCGCTGATTCAATCCATTGAAAGCCAATAAACTATTTAATTAATGTCGACTTCGATCTGCAAAGGCAAGTGATCACTGATTCCTAGGTGTGGGTATTGCAGATGTCTAACATCATTACGTCTTAGCTTTTGTGAAAGAATAAAATCAATCTGAAGTTTTGGATACCAGCTTGGAAATGTTCGCTGGGCAGCCAGAGAGCGCCACTTAAAACCTCCTACAAAAAGCGCAAAGGGGATGTTCATATCGCCCATAACCAAGATTTTAGATTTCTCACTCACACCTAAGCTATTTGCCCATCGTTTAATTTTTATTAGCTGTGCAAAGTTAAAAAAAGGAACAAAAGAGAGATGGGTATTTATGACTAGCCAGCCATTATCTAAAATTGCACCAAGAGCACTTCGGGGATGATCGCGCACGTATACACGTTTCATCTTTCCATCTACTGGAAATGCCATTAAAACTCCAACGGGTGATCCCCTAAAATCTAAACGATGCCATGAGCTCACTGGAATCTTTGAAACAATACCAATTCCATATCCGGGTAGTGCAACCTCGCTCTTATCTGTAACAACTTTGACATCACTATTATGTGGATGACGCCAATCATCATCGGGTGAACCCATGAGTGATGGTGCAAATGCCCAGTGCGCAGCGCCCATCATCGCTGCAATTTTCCCCACTTGATTATGGCCTCCAGAGCGCTCTAAAAAATAATCGACCTCCTGAAGAGCGATCACATCAGTGCGCAATTGGGCGATTTGTGCACGTAGAAGTGCACCGTTATCGGCCTGTGGATCTGGAGGGATGGCCTCTGCATGCAGCAGATTCCACGATGTTATGCGCATGGGGCGATGCTAGTAGTCTGACTCCTCTCATGAGCCCGCGAAACCAATCACTCTCACCCATCGATCGGGCAAGCCAGATACGTAGCGATGCGGCTGCGTTGGCCCTGCTCTGGCGCTCGGCGCAGATAATTCCGATTATCGGTAGCCACATTGGCGCTGATAATGGCCGGATCCGATTCTTAGATGCGACAAGCGTTGAGCTTTTATCGACCTCTTTTGAATCCGGTGAGCGATATTTCCTTGGACTATCTCGCGATGGAGGCCAGGCCTATTTTGCATGGCGCACATCGTGGATTAACGAGCCAAGTGATGAGGCAGTTAAGTTCGAAGGTTTTCGCACGCTACGCGAAGTTGGCGGAGATCTAGATGAGGTTAGCCTCACCCTTGCTATGCATGCAGTGGGTTTGAGTAATTGGCATGCAACACATCCATGTTGTTCGCGTTGTGGTCGTGAAACCGTTAGTGATTTAGGCGGAAGTGTCCGTGTCTGTATTGCAGATTCATCTCAGCATCATCCGCGCACAGACCCGGCCGTAATAGTTTTAGTCAAAGATGCCGCAGATCGAATCTTGCTTGGCCACCAAGCAATCTGGCCAGAGAAACGCTTTTCAACATTTGCCGGCTTTGTCGAACCTGGTGAGTCCTTTGAAGAGTGTGTATCGAGAGAAGTCTTTGAAGAGGCAGGTGTGTACTGCAACGATATTAATTATTTAAGGTCTCAGGCTTGGCCATTTCCAGCATCGGTCATGATCGCATTTGAAGCCATTACCGACCATCCAGATTCAGCTAAAGCAGATGGCGTTGAGATAACCCAGATTCAATGGTTTTCACGACAAGAGATGAAGTCGGCTATCTCCAGTGGGGATTTGCTTCTGCCTCCAATGATTTCAGTCGCGCGCAAAATGATTACAGGGTGGTACACCGCCCATCATGGATTCACCGCAGATGATTTAATTGGCGGGGAGGCGTGGAGACCTTGAGTAACGATCTTCGCGCAGAAGAGATACTTGAGGCGCTAGATAACGAACAACGTGCAGTTGCAGTTGCTACTCGTGGACCAGTCTGTGTTATTGCAGGGGC
>CAXNDE010000045.1:0-7399 GCA_964201135.1 Candidatus Planktophila sp. | reverse complement strand
TCCGTCGGTGGGTCTCCGTACCTTCTGGGCCAGAAACCAAACGAATTGCCGGTAAGGCAAGACGTTCTATCGAAAGGAAAGTACGTGGCTACTGAAAAAAGCAGTAAAGATACCGTCAATGAAAAAGCAACCACCGAACGCCAAAAGGCGCTCGACACAGCCCTAGCCCAGATCGAACGTCAATTTGGAAAAGGCTCAGTAATGAAGATGTCAGATCGCGCCAATCAGATCGTTGAAGTTATTCCGACTGGCTCAATCGCACTCGACATCGCACTTGGTATCGGCGGATTACCGCGGGGTCGCATAGTAGAGATCTATGGACCAGAGTCCTCTGGTAAAACGACACTAACGTTGCATGCAATCGCTAATGCACAAAAGGCCGGCGGAATCTGCGCCTTTATCGATGCAGAGCATGCCTTCGATGCAGAGTATGCAAAGAAGCTGGGCGTCGATATCGATGCGTTGTTAGTTTCGCAGCCAGATACTGGCGAACAGGCACTCGAAATTATGGACATGCTTATTCGCTCTGGCGCATTAGATCTCGTAGTCGTTGACTCCGTTGCCGCCCTTGTACCTCGCGCTGAAATCGAAGGCGAGATGGGTGATTCTCATATGGGTCTTCAGGCCCGTCTGATGTCACAGGCACTTCGCAAAATAACAGGAGCACTCCATCAATCAAAGACAACTGCAATCTTTATTAACCAGTTGCGCGAAAAGATCGGTGTCTTCTTCGGATCCCCGGAGACAACTACAGGTGGTAAAGCACTTAAGTTCTATGCATCGGTTCGTTTAGATATCCGTCGCATTGAAACCCTTAAAGACGGACAGGATGCCGTGGGTAACCGCACACGCGTCAAAGTTGTTAAGAACAAGATGGCGCCACCATTTAAGCAGGCCGAGTTCGACATTATCTACGGCACAGGTATCTCACGTGAGGGCTCACTCATCGATATGGGTGTAGATATCGGAATCGTGAAGAAATCCGGTGCCTGGTATACATATGAGGCCGATCAACTGGGACAGGGCAAGGAGAATGCACGTACCTTCCTTCTCGATAATCCAGATCTCTCTAACGAGATTGAGTCCAAGATTCGCGCTCACTTTGTGCCAATCGTGGTCGATGCCGATTTGATCGCAGCTATCGATGAGGCCACAGCAGAGGTTGATTTCTAATTAGCCTTGAGTTTGCAAAGATTGACCAGGGAGCTGACCCTTACGAAATCGCGCACACGATTGCATTAAACGCACTCGTTACGCGGGCCAAAAGTAAGGGTGAGCTCCTGGCTCATCTTAAAAAGCGCGGCATTGAAGATGACATCGCCCATGCAACTATCTTCCGCCTACAAGAGGCCGGGCTGATCAATGATGGCGAATTCGCAAAGGCTTGGACGCAGTCGCGGCACAACTCTAAAAAACTATCAAAGCGGATCATCGCTGGCGAGCTCCGGGTGAGGGGAGTCGATCAAAACTCTATCGATGAGGCTTTAGATGAGATCGATGGAGAGGATGAGTATCGAATGGCATTCTCACTTGCGATGAAAAAATATTCTACGATGTCGCGTTTAGAGGCCGATGTTCAGATTCGGCGCATTCAATCCTTACTACAGCGAAAGGGATTTGGCTTCGATATTATTGGTCGAGTTATTCGCGAGCTAGATATTCACTCAGGCGAGCAGCGGTAGCGACAACGGCCGCTGCATGAATGCGGCCGGGCTGGCGACCTAAGCGCTCTATCGGTCCGCTAATACTTACTGCTGCGATTACTTTTCCATTGGGAGCGCGAACTGGGGCCGATACAGATGTCACACCGGCCTCGCGCTCACCTACTGATTGTGCCCAGCCGCGTCTGCGATCGGCAGCTAACTGAGCTGCGGTAAAGCGGGCATTTGTTAAACCGCGATGAATCTTTTCACTATCTTCCCAGGCTAATAAAATCTGGGCGGCAGAGCCGGCAGCCATTGTTAGGGCACTTCCCACCGGCACCGAGTCACGTAGACCGGATAGACGCTCGGCAACTGCGACACAGATACGTTGATCTCCCTGTCGTTTGTATAACTGAGCACTCTCTCCCGTTGCATCGCGCAGAGCGGCAAGGGCGGGAGCGGCCGCTGCTAATAATCGATCCTCACCGGCCGCTGCTCCTAACTCAGCGTTTCGAATACCGATTGTGAAGCGACCGGATAAATCTCGAGTGACTAAGCGGTGGAACTCAAGGGCAACGGCTAAGCGGTGGGCAGTTGGGCGGGCGATACCGGTTGCGGCAACGAGCTCAGCTAAAGAGTGTGGACCGGCCTCAAGTGTGCTCAAAATCGCTACGGCTTTATCTAAGACGCCAACTCCGCTATTCTTTCTGACCATAGGGTGATATTAGCATCCCACTATTTGATATGGCAAGAAAAAGGAGTAAGGATCGATGGCTACAACGTTAGCGCAGAAGATCTGGGCCGAGCATGTTGTGCGTGCAGCAAGCGGTGAGCCCGATCTCTTGTATGTCGATCTACATTTAATCCACGAAGTGACAAGTCCGCAGGCCTTTGATGGTCTGCGCCTTGCCAATCGCACAGTGCGCCGTCCAGATTTAACTATTGCAACCGAAGATCACAATGTGCCGACACTCAATATCGATAAGCCGATCGCCGACCCAGTATCAAAACTGCAGGTAGATACGCTGCGCGCTAACTGCGCCGAATTCGGAGTTCGTATTCACTCTCTGGGAGATAAAGACCAGGGCATTGTCCATGTTGTTGGACCTCAGCTGGGCCTTACACAACCTGGCATGACAATTGTCTGCGGAGATTCGCACACATCCACACATGGCGCCTTTGGAGCCCTTGCATTTGGAATTGGAACATCTGAAGTTGAGCATGTCCTTGCAACACAGACTCTTCCACTTGCCCGCCCCAAAACGATGGCGATAAATGTTGAGGGCACATTAGCGCCCGGTGTTACATCAAAGGATATTATTCTTGCAATTATCGCCAAGATTGGTACTGGTGGTGGTCAGGGCTATGTCATCGAATATCGAGGTAGCGCAATCCGTGCTCTGTCAATGGAGTCACGGATGACGGTCTGTAATATGTCGATCGAGGCCGGTGCCCGTGCAGGCTTAATTGCACCAGATCAAAGAACCTTTGATTACATTGCGGGCAAGCCACATGCACCCGAGGATTTTGATGCAGCCGTTGCATATTGGAAAACGCTCTTTAGCGACAAGGCCGCAAAATTTGACGTTGAAGTTGACCTCAATGCCGATGATCTAGAGCCCTTCGTTACGTGGGGCACAAATCCTGCCCAAGGTGCACCCCTTAATTCACATGTCCCAAACCCTGCCGATATTAAAGATGACGAGGCACGCGGGGCCGCAGAGCGTGCATTGGTCTATATGGGCCTAACCGCCGGCACACCCCTTAAAAAGATAGCCATTGACACTGTTTTCTTGGGCTCATGCACAAATGGCCGGATCGAAGATTTACGCGCTGCAGCCGAAGTAGTCAAGGGTAAGAAAATCGCATCAACGCTTCGCATGTTAGTTGTGCCAGGTTCGGCGCGCGTGCGTTTAGAGGCCGAGGCCGAAGGCTTAGATAAAGTCTTTATCGACGCGGGGGCCGAGTGGAGAAATGCTGGATGCTCTATGTGTCTTGGCATGAACCCAGATCAATTAGCTGTGGGAGAGCGCTCCGCGTCGACATCGAATAGAAACTTTGAGGGCCGCCAAGGTAAAGGTGGACGCACTCACTTGGTAAGTCCATTAGTTGCTGCGGCAACGGCTTTGCGTGGCACACTTTCATCACCGGCAGATTTGTAAAATGGGCTGATAGATAAAAATGGAGAAATTTATTAAGCACACCGGAAGCGCCCTTCCACTTCGTCGCAGCAATGTCGATACCGATCAGATTATTCCAGCCGTGTATTTAAAGCGCGTTACACGTAGTGGCTTTGAAGATGGCCTATTTGCAGCCTGGCGCAGCGACCCCGAGTTTGTCTTAAATAAGAGTGAATACTCATCTGCAACGATTTTAGTTGCCGGGGTGGATTTCGGTACCGGCTCATCACGCGAGCATGCAGTCTGGGCGCTTCAAAACTACGGATTTAGAGTAGTTATCTCCAGCCGCTTTGCCGATATTTTCCGCGGTAACTCACTCAAGGGCGGGCTGCTTACCGTTATTTTAGAGCAGAGCGATGTAGAGGCTATCTGGCTTGCCATTGAGGCCGATCCAAAGCTTCAGATCACCGTTGATTTAGAGAGCCGTAGCGTTTCATACAATGCCATCTCGCTCGGATTTGCCATCGATGATTACACCCGCTGGCGTTTAATGGAGGGGTTGGACGACATCGGATTAACCGTTAAAAACAGCGCTTCTATCGATACTTTTGAAAAAATGCGCGCTTCATATAAGCCTGCAACACTTCCTATTCGGGGATAAATAGGCGTAAATCACTGCTTTTCTCGTAGGGTGAGCCTAAATCTGTAGAACCCTCAACTGCTAATTGAGGGTTTTCTATGCGTAAAACAGTGGTTTTTCACTACATAGTGAAAAAATATATATTGCGACACGCCTGCATTAATAGGGCTATCACCCCTTACATACGCGTAAGTTTACGAACACGTTAAGCAGTTGCTTAACATTTACGCGTAAATAAGGGGATTTCAATGAATAAGGCCCAATTCATTGCGGCGTTGGCTCCACACTTCAACGACAGCAAGAAGGAAGCAGCTCACGCTGTAGATATCGTTTTTGACACAATCGTTCGCAACCTGCACAAGGGCGAAGATGTAATGATCAACGATTTCGGTAAGTTCAAGAAAGTTGATCGCAAGGCACGTATGGGACGTAACCCATTCACCGGCGAGACAATCAAGATAAAGGCTTCAAAGAAGGCTCGCTTCTTGCCTGCAAAGGGTTTGAAGGATGTCATCTCAGGCGCTCGCAAGCTCGGACCTGCACCAAAGCCAGAACCAAAGCCAGTTGTTAAGGCAAAGCCAGTAGCCAAGAAGGCCGCTAAGAAGGCTCCAGCCAAGAAGAAGGTTGCAGCCAAGAAGAAGGTTGCAGCCAAGAAGAAGGTTGCCAAGAAGGCTCCAGCTAAGAAAAAGGTTGCCAAGAAAGTTGCTAAGAAGAAGTAGTTCTCCGTAACTGTTTCTTTAAGAGCCGGGGTCAGCTAAGGCTGGCCCCGTTTTCTTATGCCAGGCACTAATATTGGGGCTATGAAGGAGTACAAGATTTCTTATGCTCCACCAACGGGCAAGCCCTTGGGAACAAATCTTACTTTTAAGATCGGCACGACAGTTGTTATTCCTCTACTCAATCTTGTAGGGAAAAAACACTGGCGCGGGGGAGAGAACATCCCCGCAACTGGCCCGGTTATTGTGGCCAGTAATCACCTCTCTTATCTCGATGTTTTATTCCTCACGCACTTTCTCTATCGCAATGGGCGTGCCCCGCGCTATATCGGTAAAGAGGGCGTCTTTAAAACTCCGATAATCGGGCGGATTGTTTTAGCCGCAGGCCAAATCCCCGTTGCCCGTGAGGGCAAAGATGCGGCCAAAGCCCTTGAGCACGCGATAAAGATTCTGCAGGCAGGCCACCTTTTAGGCGTATATCCCGAGGGCACCCTGACGCGCGATCCAGATGGTTGGCCGATGATTGCAAAGACGGGTCTGGTGCGCCTAGCGATTATGACGCACTCTTCAGTAATTCCAATTGCACAATGGGGTTCACACATTGTGATGCCAACCTATCAGAGGAAAATTAAACTCTTTCCTCGAACTCCCATCAATATCTTAGTTGGTGCTCCACTTGATTTATCCCGCTGGTATGGCAAAGAGGGCGACCCAGAAGCACTTATCGAGGCAACGGCCTTTGTGATGCGGGCGATTACTGATCTACTTGAAGAGCTGCGCGGGGAAAAACGCCCCGTAGAAATCTTTGATCCACATCTATCGACTCTGCCCCGAACCGGAAACTTTAAAAGGAAGCGATGAGCAAGGTAACCGTCTTTGGTACGGGCCAGTGGGGCAGTGTAATGGCCCAAGTTTTATCCGATGCCGGAAATCACGTCTTGATGTGGGGACGCAATCAAAGCGTTGTCGATGAGATTAATCAGAGCCACACGAATTTAAAGTATTTAGATAAAAATATTTTACCAACGGGCCTGCGTGCAACCAGTAATCTCGCAGAGGCCTTTGATTATTCATCAATCTATGTATTAGCTGTGCCAGCGCAGTCACTGCGCGAGAATCTTAAAGCCTGGAAAGCTTTAGCAACGCCAAACGCCTTGTACATCAGCACTCTTAAGGGCATTGAAGTATCTACACAGCAGCGAATGTCCCAGATTATCGAAGTGGAAATGGCCACGAAAAATGTCGCCGTTATTACTGGTCCCAATTTAGCTTACGAGTTAATTCTGCGCCAGCCAGCAGGTGCAGTGGTTGCAGCGCACACCACACTTGTTGCAGAAAAATTAGTCAAGTTATTTGCAACTCCTTACTACCGCGTCTATACATCTACCGATATTTTGGGCTGCGAATTCGCTGGCGCGATTAAATCTGTCATCGCTTTAGCCGTTGGTATGTCGATCGGAATGGGCTTTGGCGAAAATACCCAGGCCATGGTTATTACACGCGGTTTAAATGAAGTAGCGCGCCTGTCGGCCGCCCATGGCGCAGATCCACTCAGCGCTGCAGGCCTGGCAGGCATGGGTGATCTCGTTGCAAGCTGCGGCTCACCGCTCTCTCGCAACCGTACATTCGGTGAAGTTTTGGGACGATCAGGATCTATGGCAGTAGCGCGCGAACAAGTGGCCAAGACCGTTGAGGGCGTAGCCTCATCTAGTGCAGTTCTTCAAATCGCCCGCAGTGTTGGTATCGAGGTCCCAGTGATTGAGGCCGTTGCCGATGTATGCGCCGGCACCATAACTCCTATGCAGGCCTTTGATCGCTTAATGGAGATTACAACCCGTGGAGAGAACTTCATACGATGAGTAAAAAAACCGTTGCCATTATCTGCGGAGGACGCAGTAGTGAACACGAGATCTCCTGTCTTTCAGCTGGTGGAGTCCTGGCTGGCTTAGATAGATCTCTCTACGACCCAGTTTTAATCGGAATAACTAAGGTCGGCAACTGGGTTTTACTGCCCAATGATTACCCACTGGCAATCGTTAACGGGGTATTGCCAATAGTTGATGAGACGGCCACGCCACTTGTGGCCGATGTTCATGGCTTTGCAGTCAATGGACAAGCGCTGCACATCGATGTGGTCTTTCCGGCGCTACACGGACCCTTTGGAGAAGATGGCACGATTCAAGGCTTCTTTGAAATTGCAGATATCGCCTACGTTGGCAGTGGTGTGATGGCATCGGCGGCTGCGATGGATAAATCTTTTTCAAAGACAATCTTTGCCGC
>CAXNDE010000044.1:0-7561 GCA_964201135.1 Candidatus Planktophila sp. | reverse complement strand
GAAGTCCCTTTGTTCACCCTCTGCTTGAATTATCGAAGCGATTATTAAGAGCTGCGATGGGGTGAACCGTTGTGTACCAAGAAGGAGTTGCCGAGCTGCCGGTTCTTGCCCAAATCGATCAACCATCGCCTGAACAGCCTCAGAAGCTGTAGTCCCTTTAGTAAAACTGTATTGGGCTGGAAATAAAAGACCCTCAGCGCTTTTAAATCCAGTGGGGAGAATAACTGCCTTGAATGCACTCATGATCTCGTTATCGCTAAACCCATACGCACGCAGCGATCCAATGATTTCACTCTTCCAAGTCCCTTCAATTACCTTAATGAGATTCGGGATCCGAACCGGGTCCAGTAACTGTTCAAGGGCCTGGGCTGCCGAAATTTCTAGCGTTAAACGATGAGCACCTGGTGATACTTTCGTCGATCTCTTATCGGCAACTGCAATGCGAAAATAGGCAGAGGAGGATTCAATTACCTTCTTTTCAAAAAGAAGTGCCGCGAGCTCTGAACCCGTTGTACCACTGGCAATATCGATGATAATCTCTGGATCATTACTAGCTATGACACGGGTAGGAAAATCTGGCGCAGTAGCGACATTACTGCGCACAAAATAAAGGCCCAGAGTGAGCAAAACAACGAATGTAAGCGCACCGCCCACTCGTGCAAACTTCATGAACTATTTTTTTCAATGGCTAGAGCAAACTCTAATATAGCTACCGCTGCAGCTTGATCGATCCGTGATTTAGCCGCCTTTGCATTCACTCCCGAATCCCGCATATGTCTGGCGGCGCTAACCGTTGATAACCGCTCATCGATAGAGTGGATTGGAGCCTGAGTTAATGTTGCTAGCTGAAGAGAAAAATTCGCCGCTTTTTCGGCCGCGGCACCTGAACTACCATCCATGTGCGATGGCTTTCCTACATAAATTGCCACTGGCTCGTACTCTGCAAAGATTTCTGCGATCTGCGAGTTTAGTTTCTTATCTGTGCTCGAGAGCGTAGTGAGGGGGGATGCCAAAATCCCCTCAGGATCACATATCGCTACACCGATTCGTACATCGCCGTAATCAAAGGCGATACGACGGCCTCTTTGCATGCCTGCAATTATCCTTTAAGGGCTGCACATATTGAAGTCAGGGCCTCATTGACTGCAGAGATGTCGGTTCCGCCACCTTGAGCAAAATCATCCTTACCACCGCCACCGCCACCCAATACTAAAGAGGCGATCTTCACCAATACACCTGCTTTGACTCCTTGGGCACGTGCGGCATCACTTACCGCAACTACCAAAACTGGTTTTCCATCGTTGATGCTGATGAGTGCTACAACGCTATTAGTGGCCTTTGCACGTAGTTCGAGGGCGATTGTTCGCAGATCATCGCCTGAAATACCATCACTGAGAATGGCAACCGTTGTTGTTAAGCCATTAATAACTGTGGCCGTTTTTGCAATTGAACCAATTTGAGTAAATGCGGCTGCAGAGCGAACGGCGCTGAGCTCTTTTTCAATATCGCGCATCTTAGTTATCAGATCAGAGATGCGCTCTGGTAACTCCTCAACCCGTGCACCCTTAATAATCGATGTCAATGAATTCAAAAGAATATGTTCGCGAGCTAAGAACTGATAGGCGTCAACTCCGACAAGTGCCTCAACTCTTCGCACTCCTGCACCGATGGAAGATTCACTCAATAGCTTTACTACACCTAACTGACCTGAGCGTGTGACATGCGTACCACCACATAATTCGCGGGCCCAATCACCTACACTGACAACGCGAACTTGATCTCCATATTTTTCGCCGAAGAGGGCCATCGCACCTATCTCTTTAGCTTGCGCCTGTGTCATTGTCTGAGCAGTTACTTCTAAGTTATCTAGAAGCAGGGTATTAACTCGCGATTCAACTTCATTGATGACACTATCCGGAACGGCGCCAGTTGATGGGAAATCAAAACGAAAGCGGCCTGGAGAGTTTTCAGAGCCTGCCTGAGTTGCAGTCTCGCCGAGAACCTCTCGGAAAGCCTTATGGACCATGTGAGTTGCAGTGTGTGCGCGTGAAATTGCATCGCGACGTTCGATATCGATTGCAGCTAGGGCATCATCTCCGATTTCAACGGATCCATTTAATACGCGACCGCGGTGTACAAAGATTCCGGGTACTGGAGTTTGAACATCGTCAATTTCAATAACGGCGCCGTTAGATAGAGTAATTGTTCCACCATCGGCTAATTGACCGCCGCCTTCGGCGTAAAAAGGAGTTCTGTTTAAGATAATCTCAACATCATCCCCAGCCTTTGCACTCTTTGATGAGAGAGCATCCAATAAGATTGCAGTAACTATAGATTCACTGGTTACAGATGTATATCCGCAAAACTCGCTCTTGCCGTTTGCATCGGCGATAGCGCGATACTCGCTTACATCGGTATGACCACTCTTCTTTGCACGTGAATCTGCCTTAGCGCGATCCTTCTGCTCTTTCATTAAACGTCTAAAGCCATCTTCATCGACCTCAAGGCCCTCTTCGCGCGCCATTTCAAGGGTTAAATCAAATGGAAAGCCATATGTATCGTGAAGTTTGAAGGCTTCGGCACCGGGCAATGTGGTGCTCTTACTCTTCTTAAGAGATGCACTTGCTACATCAAAGATAGTTGTTCCACTTTTAAGAGTTTGTAGGAAGCTCTCCTCCTCGGACACACTCACTGAGACAATACGTTTCTTATCACTTACTAACTCTGGATACTGAGGGCCCATCGCTGCGATGGCAGATACGGTGAGCTCGGACATAATCGGATCCATCGAACCTAGAAGGTGCATATTACGAATCGTGCGACGCATCATGCGGCGTAAAACATATCCCCGCCCCTCATTGCCAGGGGTTACGCCATCACCGATGAGCATGGCCGATGTACGTGCGTGATCGGCGATTACTCGCAGAGAGATATCTGATTTCATTGATGCGCCATAAGCAATACCAGTTAGCTCGCTGGACTTCTTTAGGATCTGCATCGTTGTGTCGATCTCATAAATATTTTCAACGCCCTGTAATAGCGCCGCCATTCGTTCGAGGCCAAGACCGGTATCAATACTCTTTGCAGGAAGCTCACCCAAAATTGGGAAATCATCTTTACCGCTGCCTACACCGCGCTCATTTTGCATAAAGACTAAGTTCCATACCTCCATGTAACGGTCCTCATCTGCGAGCGGACCGCCATCCTTGCCATATGCAGGGCCGCGATCGTAATAAATCTCAGAGCATGGACCGCATGGACCGGGAACACCCATCGACCAAAAATTATCACCCATCCCCATACGTTGGATACGCTCTTTTGGAACACCAATCTTTTTGTGCCAGATATCGGCCGCCTCGTCATCATCGAGAAAGACAGTTACCCATAAGCGCTCTTCTTCGAAACCGTAACCACCATCACTGATGGGGCGAGTAAGTAGCTCCCAGGCAAGTGTGATTGCACCCTCTTTAAAGTAATCTCCAAATGAAAAGTTTCCACACATCTGAAAAAACGATGCATGTCGTGTTGTCTTACCGACTTCATCGATATCGAGAGTTCGTACGCATTTTTGTACCGATGTTGCACGTTTAAATGGTGGTGTTATTTCACCCAAAAAATAAGGCTTAAATGGGACCATTCCAGCGTTAACGAGTAAGAGGTTTGGATCATCGGCGATTAATGAGGCCGATGGGACAACGGTATGACTTAAACCTTGGCGATTATCTTTTTCAAAGAAGCGCAGCCAGCGCGCACGGATCTCGGCGGATTCCACGTACCGAGATCACTCAGCCTTCTTCTTAGAGCGTGACTTGCTCAATGAAGCGGCCGAGAGAAGTGCTCCAGCAACCTTTACCGCAGCGCCATTCTTACTCATGAAGGAGCTCGTCGCATCAGAGACTTTGTCCGAAATATCTTCTGCGTTTTTCGTGATGCGGTTGATTGACTTGAGTGGGCCATTTATCAAGGTAACAGTTGTATGAACCTCTTCAATAAGAGGCGCCGTCTCATCAGTGAGAGATTTCAATGAAAGCTTGGCCTCATCTATAAAGCGACCGACACGGATGACAACATAACTGACCGCAATAGCGATAATAAAAAGCCCACATGCGGCAATAATCGTTGCGATTCCACCTGGGCCCATGTGCTTAGCCTACCTGAGGTGCGTTCTTAGGGGCGCCATCGATGCCGCTCTCCTTGCGTTGCGCCGGCGTAATAGCTGTTGGCGCTCCAGTCATTGGATCTGCCCCACTTGCAGTCTTAGGGAATGCGATAACTTCACGAATCGAATCTGAGCCGGTAAGAAGTGCGCAGACACGATCTAAACCGAGTGCGATTCCACCATGTGGAGGTGGACCGTAGTTGAAGGCCTCAAGTAAAAATCCAAATTTAGAGGCGGCCTCTTCATCACTTAATCCAATAACGTGAAAAACATCCCTTTGCATCTTCTGATCGTGAATACGTATTGAACCACCACCGAGTTCGGTTCCATTTAAAACGATGTCGTAGGCATATGCCAAGGCGTGCTCTGGATCAGATGCAAAGGTGGATGCAAACTCTGGCTTAGGACCAGTAAATGGATGGTGCACTGCAGTCCAACCGCCATTATCAGTTGGTTCAAACATCGGTGCATCGACGACCCAGAGGAACTCCCACATGCCTTCGGCAATTAATCCGCAGCGCTTTCCAATTTCAAGTCGCACTGCGCCTAATAAGTTTAGTGATGCTGTGCGCTCACCAGCTGCAAAAAAGATAGCATCTCCAGATTTCGCACCAGTTGCCGCGGCTATACCTGCGCACTCACTCTCACTGAGATTCTTAGCAACTGGTCCACCCAATGTTCCATCCTCGTTAATGAGAATGTAGGCCAGGCCCTTGGCCCCTCGCGCCTTAGCCCAATCCTGCCAAGCATCGAGTTCGCGGCGGGGCGAGCTCGCACCTCCAGGCATAACAACTGCTCCAACATACGGTGCTTGAAAAACTCTGAACGTTGTCGCGCCAAAGTAAGAGCTCTGCTCGGAGAGTTCGTTACCAAAGCGCAGATCTGGTTTATCAGATCCATATCGCGACATCGCATCGGCATATGTCATTCTTTGTAGTGGAAGTGGAATCACATAACCCAGGGCCTCTTGCCAAATCTTTGCGACAATCTTTTCTGCCACTGCCAAGATATCCTCTTGGTCGATAAAAGACATCTCGATATCTAACTGCGTAAACTCTGGCTGGCGATCGGCTCGAAAATCCTCATCACGAAAACATCGTGCAATCTGATAATACTTTTCCATGCCCGCGACCATTAAGAGCTGCTTAAATAACTGTGGTGACTGTGGAAGTGCATACCAACTACCTGGTTGTAGACGTACAGGAACCAGAAAATCACGTGCCCCCTCTGGTGTCGAGCGGGTTAAGTGCGGAGTTTCAATCTCTAGGAATGCCTCATCCTCCATGACACGGCGGATAGTCGATGTCACCTTCGAACGTAGACGCAGATTAGCTGCAGGCTTTTCACGACGCAGATCTAAGTAGCGATACTTAAGTCGTACCTCTTCACTAATATCCCCATCATTTCCACTATCAACTGGGAATGGTAATGGAGCAGACTCGCTGAGGACTACGACGGTATCGCCCATAACTTCAATCTCACCGGTTGGAATATTTGTATTGGAATTTCCATCTGGACGAGCCACAACCTCACCGGTAATTAATAGGCACCACTCAGCTCGGAGTGCTCCGGCCATTTTTTCATCACGGATAACCACTTGCACAGAGCCCGATGCATCGCGCAGATCGATAAAGGCAACGCCACCATGATCTCTCCGGCGCGAAACCCAACCTGCAAGAGTGACGGTCGTGCCGGCATCGGATTTACGTAACGTGCCTGCATCATGGCTTCTTAACATAGTGAGTGTGGTTTCGCTTTCTACAGTGCGTTGATCAAGGAGTCAATCGTAACCGATGTAGATACACCGGAGTTCATATTTTTAACTTCTACACTCTTGTTTGTGATCTCGTTATCGCCGAGAACGACAACGTGACGAGCCCCACTCTTATCGGCCGCCTTCATCGCTGCCTTGAGCCCACGTTCACCAAAAGCAATCTCCACTACCTTGCCGGCGCTACGTAACTGCATCGCAATCTCTAGCGTTTTGACCATTGCGCTATCGCCGAGCGGAATAATAAAAAGATCAGAGACAAGACCATCGTGAGAGATAACGCCTTCAGCCTCTGCCGCCAATAGCGCACGATCAACACCGAGGCCAAATCCAATACCAGATAACTCTTGTCCGCCGAGCTCTTGCATCAGACCGTCGTAACGTCCTCCCCCACCGAGTGCAGACTGAGCCCCCAGAAGTTCGTGAACAAATTCAAAAGTCGTACCGGTGTAATAATCAAGACCTCGCACCATTCGTGGATTTAAAATATATGAAATTCCGAGTGCATCTAAATAACTCTTAACAGATTCAAAGTGCGCACGCGATGCATCACTTAGATACTCCATCATCAGTGGGGCTTTAAGCATTGCTGCCCGCATCTCTTCCCGTTTATCATCAAATAATCGCAATGGATTAAGCGCTGCGCGAGCCGACGTTGCCTCATCTAGATCAAGAGTGGCTATAAATTTCATGAGATCGATTCGGTGGGCTGCACGTGATTGAGTATCACCTAAAGAAGTAATCTCTAGGCGATACTTTTTCAATCCGATAGCTTTAAAACCAGCATCGGCAATTGCAATCACTTCGGCATCGATGGCAGGGTCATCCAAACCAATGGCCTCGATTCCTACCTGATAAAATTGGCGGTATCGACCGGCCTGCGGACGCTCTGCTCGAAAATAGGCACCTGAGTACCAAATCTTTACCGGCAACGCTCCTCGATCTAAACCATGTTCGATAACTGCGCGCATAGCCCCAGCCGTCCCTTCGGGGCGCAGTGTTATGGATCGATCACCTCGATCGGTAAAGGTGTACATCTCTTTAGAGACCACATCGGTTGACTCGCCAACACCACGCGTAAAGAGCTCAGTATCTTCAAAGACTGGCAGCTCCATTAACTGATAGCCCGCCGAGCGAGCCGGTGTGATCAGAGATTGGCGGACAAACTCAAATAATTTTGAACGTGGTGGAAAATACTCGCTCACACCTTTGGGGGCTTGAATCTTTTGGCGCGCCATTAATAACGTTCCTTCATGGATTTTAGATATGGATTGTTTGTGCGCTCATATGCAATCGTTGTTTCGGGACCGTGTCCAGGCAGAACTCGCAAGTGATCAGGCAAAGGCAGAATCTTTTTGCGCAATGTCTCTTCCATATCTTTGGCAGAGCCAGTTGGCTGATCGGTGCGGCCAATAGAGCCTGCAAAGAGAACATCGCCACTGATCAAAATCTCATCTGATACCTCGAACATTAGTGAGCCCACCGTGTGTCCTGGGGCGTGAATAACTCTAAAACTAAGCCCGACGAGATCGAGAAGTTCACCATTGCGCAATTCTCTTACATCACTTGGCTCAACAAACTCCATGCCCACCAATGTCGCAGCAAATTCTGGAGATAAAAATCGCTCTGGA
>CAXNDE010000043.1:0-7779 GCA_964201135.1 Candidatus Planktophila sp. | reverse complement strand
CTAAGCGTCGAGTTGAAGTTGCAGGCGCACTTGCCGATGAGCGACTAGCCGATGTACTCGAAGAGATGGATGAAAACGCCCGTGTTTCACTCTTAGCCGAGCTCGAGGGTGAGCGCGCTGCAGATGTTTTAGGTGAGATGGATCCAGATGATGCCGCCGATTTATTGCGTGAGATCGGCCAGGAGCGCGCCGAAGCACTCATCGAATTAATGGAGCCTGAGGATGCCGAGGATGTTCTGCGACTCATGAACTATGAGGATTATTCAGCCGGCGGAATGATGACGACCGAACCAATTGTTATGAGCGCTGATTACTCAGTTGCCGATGCACTTGCCGCAGTGCGCCAACAAGAGATTTCACCGGCATTGGCTTCACAGATTTTTATCGCCCGTCAACCACTTGAAACACCTACGGGACGCTTTATTGGAACAGTGCACTACCAACGATTATTGCGCGAACCACCTTCGACTCTTTTGGGCTCAATCGTCGATACACACTCTCGCGGTGTCACCCCTGATGCATCTCTGCATGAGGTTTCATCGCACTTGGCAAGCTACAACATGCTCTCGCTACCTGTAGTTGACGCTAATAATCGATTGCTAGGTGCGATAACCGTCGATGACGTTCTCGATCACTTACTGCCAGATAACTGGCGACATGAGCATCGCGAGAAATCGCCCGTTGAATATAAGGAGGGTTAGTCATGGCACGTAACTTTGGTTTAGATACACCACGTGATACCCGACGGACTTTGCGACCAAACTTTGACCCTGAAACATTTGGGCGCTTATCAGAGCGCTTCGCACGCTTCTTAGGTACTGCACGCTTTTTGGTCTACATGAGCGTCTTTGTTCTTACTTGGGTTGTTTGGAACTTCATTGCGCCTAAAGATCTGCGCTTTGATGACTATCCATTTATCTTCTTAACACTCATTCTTTCGCTGCAAGCATCATATGCAGCTCCATTGATTTTGCTGGCGCAGAATCGACAGGCCGACCGCGATCGAATTCAGCTCAATGAGGATCGTGCACGTAACGAGCGCAGTATCGCCGATGCCGAATACTTAACGCGTGAAATCGCAGCGCTACGAATCTCACTTGGTGAAGTTGCTACACGCGATTTTGTACGCGGTGAGCTTTCAGATTTAGCGCAAGAGGTTATTACCGAACTACGTAGCGATTCCCAATCGGACTCCAAGTAAAGACTTACTTCGCTTGATTAGTTTCTCGGTGATTTCAAAGAGAGCTTGTGCGCTAGCTGATTCTGGGTCAGAGATTACAACTGGAACGCCAGCATCTCCGCCTAAGCGAAGATCAACGCTAAATGGAATCTTGCCGAGCAGTGCAACATCGCTTCCGACTAACTGCGATAACCGTTTAGCCGTCTCTTCTCCGCCACCGTTGCCAAAGAGTGAAACAACCGCCCCGGTTGCCGGATCTGTGTACTCGGACATATTTTCAACGACACCGATTACTTGCTGATGAATCTGATGTGCGATTCGACCTGCGCGCTCAGCGACTTCAGCGGCTGCAACTTGCGGAGTTGTCACAACCAAGATCTCAGAGGTTGGAATTAACTGACCGAGAGAGATTGCAAGATCACCAGTGCCAGGTGGTAAATCGATAAGCAATAGATCTAAATCGCCCCAATAGGCATCGGATAAGAGCTGCTCAAGGACTCGGTGTAGCAGTGGTCCGCGGTAGGCAACGGCATCGCTGCGCTCTGGCTTAAACATCTCCATTGAAACGGCTTTGACGCCAAAGGATTCGAGCGGGATAAACATTTGATCGATCGCCGTTGGGCGTTGGCCCATGAGGCCCATTAAACGCGGAATCGAGTGGCCATATACATCGGCATCGAGGATTCCAACGCGCAAGCCTTTGAGAGCGGCGGCAACTGCAAGGTTTACAGTGACCGAGGATTTTCCAACTCCACCTTTTCCTGATGCGATTCCAATTACTCGCGTCAATGAATCTGGCTGGGCAAATGGAATAAACTTTTCGCGACCATTGCGCATTATCTTCTTCACATTATCGCGCTGTTCTTGTGACATAACACCAAAGGTTAAATGAACAGATGTGACGCCATCAATGGCTGAAACGGCGCCAGTAATATCACTGCGCAAACGATCCTGCATGGGACAACCCGATATGGTTAAGAGAATTGAAAGAGAGACTTTGCCATTGTCCTCATTAACCCCATCGACCATTCCAAGTTCGGTTATCGATCGGTGAAGTTCAGGATCTTGTACTGCAGTAAGGGCCTCTGTGATCTGATCAATTAGACTCATATGAGATCTGGATCAATCCGCGCCTCGGGACGCTTCGGCTTTGTCACAGGCTTATCCTCCATAAGATCGGCTAACTGCTTCTTTACAAATGTCTTTGGATGAAGATCGGCGGGCTGTAGATTTTCAAATCCCGGCCCTAAATTCTCTTTTAACTCAGCAGTTGCCGTTTGTGAGAGAGCACGTAACTTTTTCAACATCTTGGCGGCCTCTACTGCCACCTTTGGTAGGCGCTCTGGTCCAACTAAAATCATCGCCAAAATAGCAAGGCCGAGGAGTTCTCCTGCGCCGATATCAAAGAACATGCTCGTAGCCTATCTGCAATGGAGTAGTTAGTCTTTTGCGGCAATTAAGGTCAATCCGGCTGAATACTCTTTGCCATCGCGCACATATGTAATCGTGACGCGATCTGCGACGTTCTTGGATCGAACGGCAACGATGAGCTCTTCAGCTGCATTTATCTCACGATCTTCAAATTTAATAATAATGTCACCAGGCTTTAAGCCCGCCTTTTGAGCTGGCCCACCTTGCATGATTCCAGCACTGGATTTAGAAATGAGTGCACCCAGACCCGTAAAGTTCATATCTAATGAGACGCCTAAGACTGGATATGTAGCTTTGCCATTCTTAATTAATTGATCGGCGGTTTTGCGCGCTTGATTAATTGGAATCGCAAAGCCTAAACCGATTGAGCCAGTCTGCGACGTTGAACCCAGAGATGCGATTGCAGAGTTAACGCCAATAACGGCTCCCGTTGAATCAACGAGTGGGCCTCCAGAGTTGCCAGGATTTATTGCCGCATCGGTTTGCAAGGCATTTATAAATGAGTTTTCAGCCCGTGAGCCACCTGCAGTAACCGGACGGTTTTTAGCACTAATAATTCCCAGTGTTACAGTCCCAGATAGTCCAAGAGGTGAACCAATTGCAATTACTGGATCTCCAACGGCGACTTTATCGCTATCACCAAACTGCAGCGCCGATAAGTTTGCCGTTGCAATTTTCAATACTGCTAAATCATAAGAGGCATCACGGCCCACAATTGTTGCATTGTAAACATCACCATTATTGAGTGTGACACGTAGGGTGCCACCTGATTGTGCTACCGAGGCAATAACGTGATTGTTAGTCAAGATATATCCACCACTATCGATAATAAAGCCGGAGCCTGTGCCACCACCAACATTTGTACGAGTATTGATTGAAACAACCGATGGAAGAACTCGTGCAGCGATTCCGGCGACAGAGTCTGGTGCTCTCTCAATAACACTCGAAGAGGAAACTAAATTTGCTTGCCTAAATAATGTGCCGCCCGTTGCAGTAACACCTAAGAATCCACCAACACTGCCGGCGAGTAGCGCAACTAAAACGACGGTGCCCCGTGTGTTTTTTCTAGAGTGCGAAGCTTCCCACCAAGGTGGCCCAACATGTCTCTTCTTTGTACGGGGAAATATCATGGCTGTATTTTGCTACAACTTAGTAGCGACTAACAAACCATCGCCCGATGCAATCAAGGTACTTACCCAATGCTCAGAGGCGTTTTTAATGATTTTTCCAGCATCGCGCAGGGAAACCGTCTTTGGATCACGCTGGGCTGGATCGCAGACTTTAGAACCCCCAAAGAAGTTATCAATTACTAGAGCCCCGCCACTTCGCAAAATGCGGTGTGCCTCACCGATCACAAAGGTTAAATCCTCTGGATTATGGCGCAGTACAACGAGGTCATATGCACGATCGGTGAGTTTTGAGATTACATCCAGAACTGAGTTAGTTATGAGGCGATAGCGTGTCTGGGCAATATCGGCATCATTAAAGGCCATCTTTGCAATACGGGTGTGTTCCATCTCATCATCAATGGATGTCAATGTTCCGCTATTGAGCATTCCATCGAGCAGCCACAGGCTTCCGACACCTGAACCCGTACCCACTTCTACAACTGATTGGGCCGATAATGTAAAGGCTAAATGACGGAGATAGGCACCTGCTCCAGGTGTTACATCTACTGCGCCGAGCTCGATGCCACGTGCGCGTGCCTGTGATTTGAAGTGATCTTCGACGATAAAGTTTTCAGCGTACGAGTGTGGATCGGTTTTCATCACAGTGACATGATCCATTGAGTTAGTAAGCGAACTCCATAACCTGTACCGCCTTTTGGATTTTCCCCCGCATCAACTTCGCTACGACCAGTACCAGCGATATCTAGATGCAACCAACGGCGCTTTCCTGCGAAGTGTTCTAGAAATAGCGCAGCAGTTACTGATCCCGCTGAATAATTGGCATAACTGGCATTGTGATTAAAATCTGCAACATCACTTTCCAGGGAATCCTTGTAATCATCAATGAGCGGCATTCGCCAAACGCGGTCACCTGAATCTGCACCAGCCTTTATAAACTGGGCAGCTAGCTTGTCATCGCGCGTATACATCGCAGCAAATTGACGTCCAAGGCCTAGGGTTACCGCCCCTGTGAGTGTTGCAATATCGATTAAATAATCAGGATCTAAATTAATGTCGGCATATGCCAGGCCATCAGCAAGTACTAACCGTCCCTCTGCATCGGTATTGATTACCTCAACGGTTGTGCCTCCATAGTGTTTGATGACATCACTAGGGCGTTGAGCGGTAGCAGAGATAGCGTTTTCAGCACACATCATTAAAGCGGTGACGCGGACATTGGGTTGCAACTCTTCAAGGGCAGTGAGCGTTGCAAGTATGGCTGCAGCACCTGCCATATCTGACTTCATAGGAGCCATAGATTCGTAGGGGCGCTTTAATGAGATTCCACCTGTATCAAAGGTAATTCCCTTACCAACTAAAACAATGTGAGGCAGCGCTACAACTGAGTTTCTCCTATTTTTGGGGGTATAGGTCACCTCGATAAAGCGTGGGCCTGGATCTGGTGATGAGTTGCCGACGGCACGCAAGCCACCAAACTCTTTGAGTGCTTTGCCACTAAGAACACTTACCTTCAATCCATTTGATTTGGCGAAGGCTTGCGCTTGTGTAGCCATCCACGCAGGAGTCTTAATATTAGAAGGCGTATGGACCATATCGCGAGCGCGCGCAACTGCCTTCGCATAAACATGAGCAGCATTAACTATCTCCTTGTCATCACTTGCTACTAAGAATGTAGGAAGATCGGCGGGTTTTCCGCTCTTTAAACTCCACAGGTATGCACCCATAGTTAGTGAAATAGCATGTGCGGCAATATCAGTTTTATTTACTGCACATGCCGAATAAACCGTTGATTTTTTTCCTCGAACCTTACGGGCGATTGCCGTTGCAGCAATACGAAAAGCGGGAGTCGTTGCATCACCAATAGCTGTTAAGTAAATCCGATCGGTGACACAGTTATGTGCACTAACCGGAATTTCAAATATCTCACCTACTTTTCCAGTAGGTGAAAAAAATGAGAGCTCATCTAGTAGATTGAGGTCAAAACACTCCTGAATATCTTCGATGATTGTGCCCGGGCCCTGAAAAATAAAACTCGCAGCACCATCGCTTACATATGCCAGTGCAATTACATTGGCCGATGTAGCGGCGTTGAGTTTTACTGGTGCGCTGGCAAGTGTTGAAGACATGCGTGGAAGGCTATCGCCTAAGAATGCTTTACTTCTTAACTAAAGCGACCGCGGCATGAAGTGCGGCGCTGAGATTATTTGCTTCCTCTGGGTTGAGCTCGACCACTAGGCGTCCACCGCCCTCAAGAGGGATTCGCATGACCAGGGAGCGCGCCTCCTTGGTGACCTCCATGGGACCATCTCCTGTGCGCGGTTTCATGGCTGCCATGGGAAGACTCCTCTAAAAGATTGGGCGGACATACAAGGGGGCAAGTATCTCGCATTTATCACGCTGGTGGGAAATCGGATTTATAGCCCCAGAACTCTGCTCAACCGCGCCTTTCCCGTGGTGATAACTGCATCCACGGCGCGTACAGGTACCGATAAGAGCTCGGCGATCTCGGCCGAGGACATGGATCGCAGATAGTGCATGGTCAAGATGAAGCGCTCCTCTTCGGGCAGGGAGGCCAACACCTCTGCCAAAGTTGTGGGCGCACTCATGGCCTAAGGCTATCGCTGGATGGATGGAGCTTGCTTGAAGCCTTGAGCACGTTGTATTTAGCGAAATGATCGAGCAAAGCGCGCCAGTGAGAGGCGCACACCGAGATAGAGCCCAGGTGAGATGAGAATGAAAAGCGCCCGTGGAGCGAGAACTTCTTCTGACCAATCAAATCGTGTCTGGCCTTCATTTATCTGATGTAACTCAAAACGTCCACTGCCTTTAATGATTGGCCCCGTGTGGATGACATCACAGACATACGGCGGAGCCCATGCACTTACTTTCATTGTGTCGAGTATTCCAAAAGATTTAATGCCAGTGAAGGCGCTGATGCAGGTGCCAATACCATCACGGGTCTGTGATGTCACCCAGACCTTTGTCTGTAACATCCACTCACCCTGTCTCTCCCAATCGACAAGTAAATCCCAAACATGTTGAACTGGTGCATCGATAGTGAGCGAAATTGCAATGTGATTACTTCTCATTGCCCACATGCCTTGAGTGCATCCTCGATAGTTGTGGTCCAAGAGATTAAATCACGCATTCCTGGCTTAATGAAATTTTCAGACTCTAAATGGAGAACCAACTCATGAAGTGGGTGATAGATCCCAAATGGATCAAGAATAACGACTGGCTTATCGTGAAACTTTAAATAACGCCCAACCCAGATTTCAAAGAACTCCTCAAGAGTGCCGGCACCTCCGGGCAAAGTAATAAAGGCATCGGAGATATCTGTAATCATCGCTTTGCGCTCACCCATTGTTTCTACGACATGAAGTTCGTCGTTATCATGATCTGCAAACTCAATATCAACCAGAGCTTGTGGAATCACTCCAACGGTTCGGCCATTGGCCGCACGTGCACCACGTGATACGGCGCCCATCATTGAAATATGGCCACCACCTGTAACAAGCTCCCAGGAAGCAGAGCCGATGCCCTCGCCTAATTGATAGGCAAGCTCCACATATTTTGGGTCGATAGTTGGTGAGGATGAGCAAAAGACTGCGATACGCATGTGAGAAAGAATAGGGGTTAGGCTTAGCACATGGAGACCATTGCTTCTGGCCACGCAATTACCACCATGTCAGATGGCAACCTTCTTGATGCTTGGTTTCCAGCACCCACCTTAAAGGCTCTGAGCTCTGCAATTCCGGCCGAACTCAACGCGCTAGTGGGAAGCGATAGTGTGCGCGGAGTAAGCCGCGAAATCGCAAGTATTGAAATCGATATTGCACGTGCTCCGACATCGGCACTCGATGCATATCTGCGTTTACATCTCTTATCTCATCGATTAATAAAGCCACACGGGGCAAATCTTGATGGCATCTTTGGGCTACTCAATAATGTTGTCTGGACCTCGGCTGGTCCATGTGCAGTTGAGAATTTCGAGCTCACACGCGCACGATTAAAGGCAGCACATGGTCATGTCACTGT
>CAXNDE010000042.1:0-8059 GCA_964201135.1 Candidatus Planktophila sp. | reverse complement strand
TATCCCAATGAATCAATAACGCATACCTATTCAAAGCCTGGAACGTATTCAGTTGTTGTCGTTACTACATGGAATGGTGCCTTTACACATAACGGCGCAGTACGTGCAATTAGCGGAGAGATTGTTAAGACCTCGGTGGCAACCGTCACCGTTGTATCGGCCCCTACCCGTTTTACGAAATGAGATAACCATGACAACTGAAAAAGAGGCGCTATCTATTACATCAACTGCACAGGCCTGCGATGCGAAATTTATTGCACTCGTTAATAGCTTTGCCGTAATTGAGGACTCACCTGATATTAATGAGTGCCAGCGAGATGGCGCAACGGCAGTAATCGATCTAGCTATTGAATTTGAAAAGTTTGCCGAATCCTCTAGCCCAGAAAACATTGCAAAGGTTTTAGGACGACTCAGCGATATACAAGTACGCGACTTTGCTCTGGGCTCCCACAACGCAGCCAGCGCTACGATGTATTGGGGAATGTGGCATTACCTATTACAGGTAGCACCCGATGGATTTGTAGCCCCCGTTGCCTGTTTATTTGCAACCCTTGCATATGAACGTGGGGATACTCCATTGGCCTACAGCGCCCTCGATCGCGCCACCCTGGATCAACCCGCATATTCGCTGACTATTTTATTGCGCCGTGTCTTTGGTTCGGGTTGGCCAGCTGCCGCCTTTGCCGCTATGCGCACTGAGCTACACCCCAAGGTCACCGCTGGGATTTTTGATTAAGTATCGTCATCTGTTAGAGTCCTCCCAGGTCATGAGTTCTAGCGCATAGCCCCGGCTTGCTAGACGGCAACCCTCCACCACGGTGGGGTGCTCCGGGTGAAGACCAGGTCGATAGCAACTACGCCATCGATAAGCGTGGATCACTCAACCGTATCCATAGTGCCTTTGTTGGCATATTTACATGAGTGGTCCCTTAACTGGGAAGGTATGTATTACATGTCATCGTTTACATTTGAAGAGGCAGCTTTTGAAACCCGGCAGATTCACGCCGGGCAGGTAGCAGATCCAACAACTGGCGCTCGCGCTCTACCGCTCTATCAGACCACTGCGTATCAGTTCCGCGATACCAAGCATGCAGCAGATCTATTTGGATTAGCAGAGCTTGGCAATATCTATACCCGCATCATGAATCCAACTCAGGATGTAGTTGAAAAGCGAATAGCATCACTTGAAGGTGGCGTTGCAGCGTTACTTCTTGCATCGGGATCGGCGGCAACGACCTTTGCAGTCTTAGCCGTTGCAACTGCAGGAGATCACATCGTCTCATCGAAGTATCTTTACGGTGGAACCTATAACTTGTTCCACTACACATTGCCAACATTTGGTGTCGAAGTCACTTTCGTCGATAATCCAAATGATCCAGCTGAATGGGCAAAGGCAGTGCGTCCCAATACCAAGGCGTTTTTTGGTGAGACGATCTCAAATCCAAATAACGATATTTTAGATATTGCCGCCGTTGCAAAGGTTGCACATGAAAACCATGTTCCATTAATCGTCGATAACACAGTGGCAACACCGTATGTTATTAAGCCAATCGAGTTCGGCGCAGATGTTGTTGTCCACTCGGCAACAAAGTTTCTTTCCGGTCATGGAAACGTAGTTGTTGGCGCAATTGTTGATTCGGGTAACTTCGATTATGCTCTCTATCCTGAGAAGTTTAAGAGCTTTAATACCCCCGATCCTTCGTATCACGGTCTGGTTTATGCCCAAGCCCTCGGAGTCGGTAGTGCATTTGGTGCCAACCTGGCCTACATCTTTAAGATTCGCCTGACTTTGCTGCGCGATATAGGAGCCGCCGTTAGCCCATTTAACGCCTGGTTACTTGCCCAAGGTCTTGAGACTCTGACACTTCGCATGAAGCAACATTTAGAAAATGCCAAGGCCGTTGCAATATGGCTTGAGAGCCACCCACAGGTTGAGAAAGTTCATTTCTCCTCCCTTGCCAGCAACTCATACAACAAGCTCGCTACCAAATACGCACCTAAGGGCTCAGGCTCGGTCTTCTCCTTTGAAATCAAGGGTGGCATCGAGGCTGGACGCAAGTTTGTTGAAGGGCTGACGCTCCACTCACACGTTGCAAATATCGGTGATGTGAGATCCCTGGTCATTCACCCAGCATCGACGACACACTCACAGCTTTCGCCAGAGGAGTTATTGAGTGCAGGGGTTAAACCTGGCCTAGTCCGTTTATCTGTAGGCCTTGAAGATATCGAAGATATCAAGGCAGATCTTGCAGATGGGTTTGAAGCAGCTAAGTAATGAATCAAAGAGCGGAGTTGGTCACCGGTGCATGGCTTGAAAACCATGCACCCGGTGATCGCCTCTTTATAAATATCGGTGATCTACTTCTAGAAGATGGCGAAACCTTAGAAGATGTCACTATCGCCTATCAAAGCTGGGGATCGTTAAACGAGCGAGGCGATAACGCCATCTTGGTCAATCACGCATTAACTGGTTGGGCCGATATCAATGGCTGGTGGCCATCGATGGTTGGTCCGGGTCTGCCCTTTGATAGCGATAAGTATTTTGTTGTCTGTCCCAATGTTATTGGTGGATGTCAGGGTTCAACAGGTCCATCATCTCTTGCACCCGATGGGCAACGCTATGGCTCACGCTTTCCATCGCTGACGATTAGAGACATGGTTGCAGCCGAAGTCGCCTTCAGCGATGGGCTAGGAATTAAAAAATATCAACTCGCAGTCGGACCATCTCTGGGTGGAATGCGCTCTCTTGAATGGGCAGTACAGCTGCCACAGCGTGTCGGTGCTATCTGCACAATTGGCTCATCGGCAGTTGCAACGGGAGATCAGATCGGTACATGTTCGATTCAGATTAGGGCGATTAAAACAGATCCTCATTTTTACGGTGGGGATTATTATGACAAGGCGCAAGGCCCGATAGAGGGAATGGGAATCGCGCGCAGAATCGCTCACCTGACCTATCGCACCGAGGCCGAGATGGATGTGCGCTTCGGGCGAGAGCTTCAGGGAGATGAGACGGGTCGCTACGCCGTTGAATCCTATTTAGATCATCAGGCCAACAAGTTAGCCCACCGCTTTGATGCCAATACCTATATCGCTCTGACTGAGGCTATGAATAGCCACGATATTGGTCGTGGACGTGGGGGAGTTGTAGCCGCACTCTCTGGAATCACAATCCCAGTCGTTGCCGTGGCTATCGATAGTGATCGATTGTTTCCAGTGCGTCTACAGGCTGAGATCGTTGAGTTAGCACCGCTAGCCGCGCCTTTAGTAACGATTTCATCACCTTTTGGCCACGATGGCTTCTTAGTTGAGGTTGAACTAGTGGGAAGTGTGATCAGATCTGCGCTCGCTCTGGCTTAATCGCCTCAAAACAGTGTTTTCGATGTGCATTTACCCCTGTGGATAAATTATAATATAGCCATCGCTTCAGCGCATAGCTGATAAAACCAAAGGACGATTGTGGCTGTATTTAGTGCGCTCAAAAACAAGATCAAGAAGAAGGCCGCTAAGAAAAAAACTGCGCCAGTAAAGAAGGCCGTTGCAAAGAAAACGACAGCGAAAAAGGGTGTAGCAAAGAAAGCGACAGCGAAAAAAGTTGCCCCTGTTAAAAAGATAGCAAAGCCTGCAAAGATTGAGTTGAAGAAAACTCTAACGGCTAAAGATGTTCAAGCGATCGTCGATGCTAAACATGCAGTAACTCGCAACAGTGAGATTTTAGCTGAGCTTGGGCGCCGTGGCGTTACATCGATTAACCGAATTCCAAAGAAGGCCGATAAAGATTTAGTCGATGAGGCCCGTGCATTATCCATTGAAATCCCAATAATTACTGAAAAACTTCACAAAGCCGGACTTGGCAAACCTTCACGTATCTTGAAAAAAGCTGAGTATGCATTGGTTGCCTCAAAACCAGTTGCGCCAACAGCTGGTAAGGCCGGCAAAGCCGCCATCGTTAGCATCGATGGAGAAGAGGTAGAGCTCGAAGAGGTAGAGCTTGAAGATGTTGAGACATTAATTGCAGAGGCGGTCGAACTTGTCGATGCCGAAGCCGAAGACAAGATTCGAACCGTCACACTTTCCGATGAATCAAGCAAAGCAAAAGGCTCATTTACTTTGGCAGATTCTGAGGCCGAAGATGAAGAGGAAGATAAGAATGAGCGCGAAAAGTTAAAGAAGGATTTGAGAAATGTTAATATCGTTATTGAGGCGATTAACTCAAAGATTAACAATGCCGCAACCCCGACCCGCTACGGTATTGCAGATGCCGAAGCTAAGGCGCTGACATATAAGCAGATTCAACAGCAGTTTGAGATGAAGACCTTTACTGAAAAATCGGCAAAGACTGCCGCCGAGGCCATCACCATCGGCTCATTAAAGAATCTCGAAGATCTTCTTAACTACTTCATTGAAAAGATGAAGGTTGTACAGCGTGAAATTAAATATCTTCCACCTGAGCAGACGGTTATGACTGCAGGTGCAACGGCTGATCCAGTCAAAGATTATTTAAAGCAGATTGGCCGTGTGGCCCTACTTAACGCCGAGCTCGAAGTAGAGCTTGCAACACGTGTTGAAGTCGGTCTCTTTGCCGAGTCGAAGTTAAAAAATGATAAGAAGATTGACAAGAAGTTAAAGCGCGAGCTCGGATGGCTCGTTGAAGATGGCAAGCGTGCCAAGAACCACTTGCTCGAGGCCAACCTTCGTCTGGTTGTATCCCTAGCTAAGCGCTACACCGGCCGTGGAATGCTTTTCCTAGATCTGATTCAAGAAGGAAACCTTGGCTTAATCCGTGCAGTTGAGAAGTTCGACTACACAAAGGGTTACAAGTTTTCGACGTATGCCACATGGTGGATTCGTCAGGCGATTACACGTGCGATGGCAGATCAGGCCCGCACAATCCGTATCCCTGTGCACATGGTTGAAGTTATTAATAAGTTGGCACGCGTACAACGCCAGATGTTGCAAGACTTGGGCCGCGAACCGACTCCAGAAGAGCTGGCTAAAGAGTTAGATATGACACCTGAAAAGGTTGTGGAAGTTCAAAAGTATGGCCGCGAACCTATTTCACTTCACACACCATTGGGTGAAGAGGGCGATAGCGAGTTCGGCGATCTTATCGAAGATAGTGAGGCAGTTGTTCCAGCCGATGCGGTTTCATTTACATTACTACAAGAGCAGCTGCACTCAGTACTAGATACATTGTCAGAGCGTGAAGCGGGTGTAGTTGCAATGCGCTTTGGACTTACCGATGGTCAGCCAAAGACACTTGATGAGATTGGAAAGGTATACGGCGTTACACGCGAGCGTATCCGCCAGATTGAATCTAAGACCATGTCGAAGCTTCGTCACCCATCTCGTAGCCAAGTCTTGCGCGATTACTTGGATTAATTCATGAGTAACGCACGCATTTTTATTAACCCAGTGAGTGGCTCAATAAAGATTATTGGAGCAGTTGATTTTGTCGATAAAGATGGCAATATTCTTGAAACTAAAGAGAACGTGAAGTTTTGTGGCTGCGGTTTATCTAAAGATAAACCTAATTGTGATGGTTCACACAGAGAGAAGTTGGAAAAGAAAAACTAATTAGATAGCAGAAGTTTCGACGAGCTTTTCGCTCTCATCGATAATTGTGGCGGCTACGCTCTTGAGTTTTTCAGCGTATTCCTTGCCATGGTGGGCGCAGAACATCAGCTCACCACCGTTGAGTAGTACTGCCCGCACGTATGCCTGGGCTCCGCATCGGTCGCAGCGGTCAAGGGCGTTAAGAGGTACTGATTCGAGCATCACTTGATCTGACATATCTCTCTTCCGTTCTCGATATTGCTTCTTCCTATGGAACATCAAACCACGTCTGGTTATTCCCCGCTCGTTAATATCGAAGTAATTTCCTCAGAATCTAGTGAGAATTGCAGAATTATCACTATCTGAGACGTATTCGGCGCGCTTACAAGCCATTAATGTAATCGGGCGATAACCTTTCGCCCCGTGGCAGATAAAGATATAGCGACAAATGTGCAGGATAGCTATACCGCAAAGGACTTAGCGGTCCTTGAAGGACTAGATGCCGTTCGCAAACGCCCAGGTATGTATATCGGCTCCACCGATTCACGTGGACTCATGCACTGCTTGTGGGAGATCATCGATAACTCCGTTGATGAGTCCTTAGCCGGACACTGTAAAAAAATTGAGATTAATCTTGAATCCGATGGCTCGGTTGAAGTCCATGATGATGGGCGTGGAATTCCTGTTGATAAAGAGCCTAAGACTGGTTTAACCGGAGTTGAAGTTGTTTTAACAAAACTGCATGCCGGTGGAAAGTTTGGCGGTGGCTCTTATGCCGCATCCGGCGGTCTTCATGGTGTTGGTGCATCCGTTGTAAACGCACTTGCATCACGTCTTGATGCCGAAGTCGATCGCGATGGCAAGATTTACTGGATGTCATTTCAGCGCGGTAATGCTGGAATCTTTGATGGCGATGGACCTAAGGCAAACTTTGAGGCAAAGTCGGGGCTGCGCGTTATTGGAAAGATTTCTAGCAAAGTAACTGGTACACGTATTAAGTGGTGGTCAGATAAGCAGATCTTCTTAAAAGAGGCCGAGCTCGAACTTGAAGAGATTTATGATCGTGCACGTCAAACATCTTATTTAGTACCGGGTTTAACGCTGATTGTTAACGATAATCGCGCTAAAGCTAAAACGACTGAGGTATTTTTCCATAAAAGTGGAATCACCGAATACTGTAATTTCTTAGCCCCCGATGAGCCTGTTGGTGATGTCATCCGTATTTACGGTACTGGTCATTATCAAGAGACTGTGCCTGTTTTAGATGATAAGGGCCATATGGTTTCAACTGAAGTCGAGCGCGATATGGAAGTTGATATAGCGATGAAGTGGGGAAATGGCTTTGAGAGTACTCAACGCTCTTTCGTCAATATTATTGCAACGCCTAAGGGTGGAACGCACGTCCTTGGATTTGAACGCTCCCTTGTCAAGGTTATTAATGAGGCGCTGCGATCGACTAAGACCCTGGCCAATAAAGAGGCCGATGTCATTAAAGAGGACATCCTCGAAGGCATGACGGCCGTTGTCACTGTGCGAATGTCAGAGCCACAGTTCGAAGGTCAGACAAAGGAAGTTCTCGGCACCGCCGCCGCTACTCGGATCGTTGCAGCGGTCGTGGCAGATAAGATGAAAGAGTATTTCAATACCACCAAGCGAATTGATAAAGCTAATGGTCGCTTAGTTTTAGAAAAAATCGCTTCGGCATCTCGCACACGTATTAGCGCACGTGCCCATAAGGATTTACAACGACGTAAAAACGCCCTTGAGTCTTCATCACTACCTACAAAACTCTCAGATTGTCGCTCAGAGGATGTAACACGTACTGAGTTATTTATCGTAGAGGGTGATTCAGCCCTTGGTACGACAAAGGCTGCGCGCAATAGTGAGTTCCAAGCGATATTACCTATCCGTGGCAAAATCCTGAACGTTCAAAAGGCATCGCTATCGCAGATGCTCGAAGATAAAGAGTGCGGATCGATTATTCAGGTGATTGGCGCCGGCTCTGGAAAATCATTTGAACTCGATCAGGCCCGCTATGGTCGAGTGATTCTGATGTCGGATGCGGATGTCGATGGTGCGCATATCCGTTGTTTATTACTTACTTTGATGTATCGATACATGCGTCCACTGATTGATTCTGGCCGTATATTTGCCGCTATTCCGCCACTACACCGCATTGAAGTTATGGGCGGGGGAGGCAAAAAGGGTGATTACATCTACACCTATAGCGATGATGAGATGAAGAAAATCACTACCGAGTTAAAAAAGAACGGCAAGAAGTGGAAAGAGCCGATTCAGCGCTATAAAGGTCTTGGCGAAATGGATGCCGATCAACTGCGCGAAACCACAATGGATCCAGATGCACGTACTCTGCGCCGCATTACCGTCTCCGATGCAAGTGCGGCTGAGGCCATGTTTGAGCTCTTAATGGGCAGCGATGTTGCCCCGCGTAAAGAGTTCATCGCTAACGCTGAAATCGATCGCGACCACATCGACGCTTAGT
>CAXNDE010000041.1:0-8228 GCA_964201135.1 Candidatus Planktophila sp. | reverse complement strand
ATGACCTTGTTTGATTTGCCTCCTCTTGTCATTAAACCAACTGCCTTGACCCTCAATATTTTCGTCTCCTCTTATACAAGTTTTCGCTACATACGCAGCAATTTCTTTAATAAAACCTTATTTACTTATTTAGTGATTGGTTCGGTACCGGCGGCCTTTATTGGTGGGCGAATCAACCTACCTAGCCATGTTTATAAGCCAATTATTGGAGCGCTCCTTCTTATTTCCGGCGCCCGTTTTCTTATTCAAGCTCTGCAATTAGATCAACCTTCACGCACCATTAATCGTGGACTGGCTATGACTATGGGTGCAGCAGTTGGCCTTCTCTCTGGAATTACCGGCACAGGCGGAGGAATCTTCTTGTCTCCGCTCATTATTTGGCTGGGCTGGGTTAGTGTTAAACAGGCCAGTGGAACTGTTGCAGCCTTTATCTTTGTTAACTCCATTGCAGGCCTGCTCGGCAACTTCCAATCAACTAAATCACTTCCGAGTGAACTACCTATCTTTTTACTTGCAGTTTTATTAGGTGCCTTCATTGGAACTCGCTTTGGAATCTCTAAATTCTCAAGTACTGGAATCAAACGCGCATTGGGCTTTGTTTTACTCATCGCCGGCGCTAAGTTCATTTTAGCTCCATAGAGTTAGGAGATAGACTCACCACATGAATACGCTATTTGATCCCTTAACAATTGGCTCTGTTACATTTCAAAATCGAACCTGGGTCTCACCTATGTGCCAGTACTCGGCCACCGATGGTCTAATCGGTGACTGGCACCAGGCGCACCTGAATGCCTTTGCAACTGGTGCACCAGGGCTAATAATGGTTGAGGCAACTGGAGTCGTGCCTGAGGGTCGCATTTCGATTGGTTGTACTTCCCTTCACACTCAAGCACATGCCGATGCATTTAAACCCATGATTAATTTTGCGCACTCACATAATGTAAAGATGGGAATTCAGTTAGCCCATGCCGGTCGCAAGGCCTCAACTATGCGCCCTTGGGATGACCACCGAATGGCCACGATTGATGAGGGTGGTTGGCAGAGTGTTTCTTCTTCAGCTATTGCATTTCACGGCTATCCAGAACCCCGTGCATTAACAGTTGATGAGATTCATCAACTCACCCATGATTATGTTGCAGCTGCTAAACGCGCAATAGCAGTTGGCTTTGATGTCATTGAAATCCACGCCGCCCATGGCTATTTAATGCACCAGTTTTATTCACCTCTGGCTAATACCCGCACTGATGAATACGGCGGCAGCTTTGATAACCGTGTGCGTTTCTTACTTGAAACTGTGAGGGCTGTGCGTTCAGCTATTCCTGCAAGCACTCCCCTGTTTGTGCGTATTTCTGCTACTGATTGGGTAGATGGAGGCTGGAACTTAGTTGACTCCATTGAACTATGCACTCAACTCAAAGCTCTTGGCGTTAATCTCATAGATGTTTCAACGGGTGGCAATGTTCACAACGCACCTATTAAAGCGACACCTGGTTTTCAAGTTCCATTTGCTGCAGCGATTCGCACAGAGGTAGCGATCATGACTGCGGCCGTTGGTTTGATAACCGAGGCTGAGCAGGCCCAATATATTATTGAAACTGGCGAAGCCGATGCAGTATTTCTCGCCCGTGCAATGATCCGAAACCCACGCTGGGCGCTCAACGCCGCCGAAAAACTTGGAGTGAAAATTCCTTGGCCGCATCAATTAGAGCGCGGTCAAACTATTTAGAGTTAGGCTGTAAGAGCTCTCGCAGCAAAACTTCAATGCGCTCTTGTATCTCATCTCTAATGATGCGCACTGATTCAATGCCCTGACCTGCAGGATCATCTAGTACCCAATCCTCATAGCGTTTGCCAGGATAGAACGGGCAGGCATCACCGCAGCCCATCGTGATTACAACATCGGATGCTTGTACGGCCGCTGGAGTTAATACCTTGGGAAGATTATTAGCGATATCGATGCCGACTTCAGCCATAGCCTTAATTGCAATGGGATTTATCGAAGCCTTTGGGGCAGATCCGGCCGATAAAACATCTACGGCACCAGCTGAAAGTGCGGACATAAAACCGGCCGCCATTTGAGAGCGACCGGCGTTATGAACACAAACAAATAGAACTGATGGTTTAGCGCTCACTGCTCAATCCCTTGGCTATGCCAACTCCAATTACTGCGCCAACGAGTTGGGCGATAACGAATCCTGGTACCGAGTTAATCTCGATACCTGTAAATGTATCGCTGAAGGCGCGTGAAAAAGTTACAGCAGGGTTAGCAAAGGTTGTCGAAGAGGTGAAGAAATAGGCAGAGCCGATCCAACCAGCCACAGCCAGTGGAACATAGCGACCCTCATTTTGCTTACCCACCATTAAAATCACAAGAATCAGGCCAGCCGTTGCGATTACTTCACTAATCAGCAGGTTTGAGCTTGTCTTGGTGTGAGTTGAAGCCCCGATTGCAGGTAGGTCAAACATCACATTAGCTAGCACTACGCCAATGAATGCTCCGATAACTTGAGTGACTACATAATTAATCGCAGTAGTTGCCGATATACCTTTATTAATGAGTGTTACCAGTGTTACTGCAGGGTTGAAGTGAGCGCCACTGATAGGTCCCAACATCTGAATCAGAACTGCCAAAATCAAAAAAGTCGCAAAAGCGACTATAAATAACTGTAGCCCAACATCTTTCGTTAAGTTAGTGGCCATAACGCCTGAACCAACAATTGCCATCGCCAGAATCGCTGTACCAACTAGTTCTGCTAAGAGTGTACGGATTTTCATTTATGAGACTCCAATGATGTCGACAACGAAGATTAATGTTTCATTAGGGCCGATAGGGCCTGAACCATTTGGACCATAGCCAAGATCGGCTGGAATAACTAGTAAGCGTCGTCCGCCAACCTTTGCACCTGGCAGACCCTGCTGCCAACCAGCTATTACGCCAGAGAGTGGAAATGTTGCAGGCTGTCCGCCGGTCCATGATGATTCAACGATTGCACCCTTTGACCATGTCATTAATGTGTAATGAACTGTCAAGGTAGACGTTGCAACAACCTCTGTGCCAGTACCAACGATGATGTCCTGGGTCTGCAGAGTTGCAGGTGCAGCACCTGTTGGTGGTGTGATTGTTGGAGCTTCACCTGCGTTAGCGGTTACCGCTGGAACTCCTGCCGCTGCTGTATCTGCCACTGTGTCTTCTCCTCCGCATGCAGTTAGGGATGTAATCGACAGCACAATAATCGCTGCGATCGCTAGCCTCTTATGGATTTTCATTCGTTTCCTCTACTCCAGCTCTCCGATTAATTTAAATTCACCTTCACCGAGCTGACCTTGAGCACGGTACATCTCTAGCTTTGCACGAGTATCGGCGATATCTAAGTTTCGCATAGTTAATTGACCGATTCGATCGACTGGACCAAAGGCGGCGTTTTCGGTGCGCTCCATCGATAACTTATCTGGGTGATAACTCAGAGCTGGCCCTGTTGTATTAATAATTGAGTAGTCATCACCGCGACGCATGCGCACAGTAACTGAGCCAGTAACGGCCGATGCCACCCAGCGTTGGAGTGATTCGCGGAGCATTAAAGCTTGTGGATCTAACCAGCGACCTTCATAGAGAAGTCGACCAAGGCGACGCCCCTCTGCATGGTAGTTAGCGATGGTGTCCTCATTATGAATCCCACTTATCAAACGCTCGTAAGCGATAAATAAAAGCGCCATTCCTGGAGCCTCATAAATGCCGCGGCTCTTTGCCTCAATGATTCGGTTTTCAATTTGATCGGCCATGCCAAGTCCATGGCGACCACCGATTGCATTAGCCTCTTGCATCAGGGCAATTACATCTTTGAAATCTCTACCGTTTATGGCAACGGGGCGGCCTTGAACAAAATTAATGGTGACATCTTCGCTATCGATTTTTACTGATGAGTCCCAGAAACGCACACCCATGATTGGCTGAACTAATTCAACTGAAGCATCTAAGTTTTCAAGAGATTTAGCCTCATGTGTTGCACCTAAAATATTTGCATCGGTTGAATATGCCTTCTCGGTGCTATCGCGATAGGGCAGGCCATGTGCAACTAACCAATCAGACATCTCTTTACGCCCACCGAGTTCATTAACAAAATCGGCATCAAGCCAGGGCTTATAGATTCTTAAATTTGGATTAGCTAAAAGTCCATAGCGATAAAAACGCTCAATATCATTGCCTTTATAAGTAGAGCCATCGCCCCAGATTTCTACCGAATCTGCATGCATTGCGCGCACCAACATCGTGCCTGTTACCGCACGGCCCAAAGGTGTTGTATTAAAATACTGTTTTAATCCACTGCGAATATGAAATGCCCCGCAAGCAATCGCAGCTAACCCTTCTTCAACGAGTGCGCTCTTGCAGTCAACAAGACGTGCAATTTCAGCGCCATACTCTTGTGCCCGACCTGGTACTGAATCGATATCTGGCTCATCGTATTGACCAAGATCAGCCGTGTAGGTGCAGGGAATAGCCCCTTTTGCGCGCATCCAGGCAACGGCTACCGATGTGTCGAGACCGCCTGAAAAGGCGATACCGACTTTTTCACCAATGGGCAGTGATGCAAGGAGTTTGGACATGCATGAAGTCTAACCGATGAAGAGTGTTGGAAGTTTGCTTTCAAGGGCTGGCGTAATCCCCCACTGGCTGCACATCTCTTTATATCGCTGCTTATCAATGGCTTCAGGGATTACATCACTCTTTACTGCGCGGATCATTAGATTGCGGGGCGTGTGTTCGCCCCCAATAAATTCAATGACTTCAACTCGATATCCGGCCAGACGCAGAATTTGAGCCCGTAGCGAATCGGTCAATAAATCACCGAGCCGCTCCTTCATCAGACCAAACTTTGTTAGAGCGCCCCACGGCTCTGGGCTTGCATCCATCTGCGATTGAATATCGTGATGACAGCATGGGGCAATCAGCAGAAGTTTTGCACCTCCATTGACTGCCCATGCAATCGCATCATCGGTAGCTGTATCACAGGCATGCAGAGCAATTACCACATCGGCCTGCTCGGGCGTTGTTGCTGCGATCTCTTCGGCTCGAAAATTAATCGTTGATGTGATGCCAAGGTTTTGGGCAATTGCATTATTGCGATCCCGTGATGCCGTTCGAATATCGATTCCAGTGACATTGACTGGGATATCAATGCTGCGTAGATATTGATGCGCGGCAAAGGTTAAATAGGCATGACCGCAGCCAAGATCGACTATTGATAGTGGATTAGCATCAGTTGGGTTATGAATCTGACCTGCATCAATTGCAGAATTTAAGGTTGGTGCCAAAAGACGCAAAAACTCTTCGACCTGCATGTACTTATCCTGCTTCGATGGCTTTATTGCACCTTTGTGGTCGGCGATGCCAACCTCAAGCAAAAAGGGATCGGTTGCCTGTAAGAGCCGTGCCTTCATATTATCGTGGCTCAGATTTTGCTCCAGTGTTTTCTTTTCGAAATGCACGTGGGCATCACCGTTTTTACTTATTCGGATAGACATCGATCCACTGGTGTACTCGACCAATATATTGGCATAACCACTTGAGAGTAACTTCATAATTTCAGTGGCCTTAGGGGCCATGTTCTTGACCGTTGTTGCACGACCGTCGTTATGACTCATTTGCAATTGAACCACGCCTTTGATCTCGACTGGACGGATATCCAAGCGTCCAAACTCAGTCTGCAAGTTGCGCCGGCGCCCAGATAAAACAACGCGCACGAGAGTGCTGGTATCTAGCATCTGCGTGCATGCGTCGTTCAATGCAGCTTCTAATGAGATTGCCATGGCTTATTTAGGCGAAATTACCGCTGTGCCCTTTTCATGTGGATAGATGGTCAGGACATGGTTGGGAAGGGCTTTAGCAAAGGCCTCGGCAAGTTCGCGCTCTCCTTGGCGATTAACATCATCGATAACGATCACTGCTCGTGCTGAGAGCCGATTAATTAACTCGGGGCGTGCAGGCTTGCGGGCATCTGGATTTTTAGATCCTGGTGGGCCATCAATAATCAGTAGATCAATCTTTTTTAGATCACTTACCTGTGTGGTGTCATACCAATCAACGCCTGAAATATGCGGCTTCAGCGCTGCGATACGTATCTCAACACCACGCACCCCATGAGCCTTTAACATTGAACGTGTTTTGCCTGCAAACTCATCGGAGTTATCGATACTAATAATCTTCTTGGCACCAGCCTTTGCAACAATGAGCGTTGATACACCCGAACCAAGCTCTACAACTAGCTGTGGTTTATATGTACGCACTAAATCAACAAGTGCCAAGAGGAGATCAGGGGATGCCGCCCAACTACGTGTTGGTGGAATCGGTGCGCTAAATTTAAGAAGGGCTATAAGTTGGTGTAAGGCCTCGGCTTGGCGATACGACTGCCAGTTCTGCGCCTTTAACTCCTTAAAGGCTGCGTCGTTGTGAGAGGTTGCTTTGCTCAGCCTGCGGTGGAGTGCGCGCAAAGAGCGTATGCAGTAGGCAAGTCCAACGGCAATTACTATCAGCAAAAATATTTGAAGTATCAGCACCGCTTTAGTCTAAGTGCGCGGAAGTTGAACTTCAATCGCCAAACCACCGAGATCACTCTCTCTTAATGTGAGCACACCCTTATGTCGCTGTACAACGGCGCTCATAATGCTTAGGCCAAGTCCACTGCCACCAGTTTCGCGTGAGCGAGATCGATCAAAGCGCTTTAAGCCTTGGATTTTCTCACCATAAGAATCGGCCGGTAGACCAGAGCCACCATCTTCAATTATTAATTTAATATCTCTTCCACTTTTAAGAGTTATTCGCACCGGAGCATCATGTGGTGCATGAACTCGGATATTTGTGAGGGCGTTAGCTATAAATCTTTGAAGATATTTCTCAGATCCATCCAGAACCACATTCTTATCGATTACTAACTCAATAGGGTGGCCCGAGGCAACTATTGTAAAATCATCAACGCTCTCGCTGAGCAGTTGTGAGAGATCAAAGGTTGAAAACTCTCCACTTTTTTCCTCGCCGAGTTCGGCCAGAATCAAAAGATCGGCAATCAAAGACTCCATGCGTTTAATTTCGCTATTGAGGCGATTAAATGCAAGTAGCTGACGATCACCCTCTAACTTATTACCCTCTAAGAGCTCGGCATATCCCTTGATTACCGTGAGTGGGGTGCGCAGTTCGTGTGCGGCATCGCCTAAGAACTCCTGCATCTTTTCACGCTGTGTGCGCTCCAGGGCGAGGGCACCTGATCGGCTAATGAGTGTCGATACAAAAGATGCAACTAGGTTAGCAAAGATAATAAAGATTAATAAGCGCCAGAGGTTTTTCCGTAAATTACGGTCAATATCGGTAAGTGATGCCGCAATCACCAACTGCTCGCCAGCTTGAAGTGGAATATTTCGAACCCTTAACTTTTCTTCTCCTCCAATGACGGCTTTTCTCGACTCTTTTAATGTTGCAATCTCACCAGTTGGTATCATGAATGCAACTGTTAGATCAAAACTATTTTGCTCAACACTAAGTAGTGCTGCGGTAATCGGATCATCTGGACTTTGTGTGACATCTAAGGCAACCGTGTTGAAATGCTCATCGATTATTCCAATTTCAGATTCGTACGAACCCCACACTGCAAAACCACCAATAAGAATTGAGAGGGTAGATGTAACTATGGCAGTTGCAAGAATCTGCCGCGTTTTACTCTTCATTAACCTTGCTTAGGTTCCTGAATCTGGAAACCTACACCGCGAATAGTCTTGATTCCCTCAAAGCCATCTCTGTGGAACTTCTTACGTAGATATGAGATGTATGTATCTGTCACAGTACTCTCAGATTCAAAGGTGATGCCCCAGACTTCATCCAGAAGTAGCTTCTTACTTAAAACTCTCCCCTTTCTTTCTATCAAGATCTGCAGGAGTCGATACTCAGTAGGTGAAAGATCAATCTCTTCACCGTTAAAGCTCACACAATGCTGCTCATCATTAATGGTGATAGGTCCACAAGTCAGCAGAGTTGGGGTGGTTGTGGATTTATAGGAGCGACGCAAGATGGCTTTAATTCGCAGCACTAACTCTTCAATTCCAAAGGGTTTAACAACGTAGTCATCGGCACCGATCTTTAAGCCCCGCGCAATATCACTCTTATCATCGCGGGCAGTGAGCATGAGGACTGGCGTTAAATCATTTGTAGTGCGCAGCCGCTCAACAAGTTCAAAGCCATCCAT
>CAXNDE010000040.1:0-8240 GCA_964201135.1 Candidatus Planktophila sp. | reverse complement strand
GAACGAGAGACTAAAGAGTCACATGTTCTAGTCGAACTCAACTTAGATGGCCAAGGTGTCATCGATGTATCGACCGGTGTTCCATTCTTTGATCACATGATGTCCCAGCTCGGTAAGCACTCCGGCTTTGACTTAAGGGTTAAAACTACGGGAGATATCGATGTCGACTCCCACCATAGTGTTGAAGATACATCTCTTGCATTTGGGCAAGCTCTGCGCGAAGCATTAGGAGACAAGGCGGGCATCCGTCGCTTTGGAGATTCCATGGTTCCACTCGATGAAGTTCTAGTCCAAGCTGCAGTTGATTTATCGGGACGTCCTTACCTTGTACATCGCCAACCTGAAATTGTTGAGCTCATCGGAACTTTCGATACAACTTTAGGCAAGCACATCTGGGAATCAATCGTTGCCGAGGCGCATATTGCACTGCATATCCGTGTACTTGAGGGGCGCAACGCTCACCATGTATTTGAAGCTCAATTCAAAGCTGTAGCGCGAGCACTTCGTGATGCAGTATCACTGGATGGTCGAGTGGCAGGAATTCCCTCAACCAAGGGCTCTCTTTAAGCCCTGTGTTTTTGTGCGTTTCTGATTGTGTCTAGTGTCTCTGTTTGAGCGCGAATTACAATAGTTTTGTCTTTTGTGTTCCTTGTTTCCCTGTAGATTTCTTATGAGGTGTGACCAAAGTGTGACCAAATGGCGACTAGGCTTTAGATATGAAGTCTCTACCTATTGCCTCGCTCGCCCTAGTCCTTGCCCTCTCCGGTTGTAGTTCAAGCCAAGACCCAAAGATTGCGGAACTTAAAGATAGAGTATGTAAGACAGTGTCCACAATTGGATACAGTTTTTCTAAAGAGGCACTTCTAAGTCTAGATAAAACTGTTCGAGAGCAACTTCTAGCAGACATTGAGGAACTAAAGGTTCTTGACCCAAGTCTTATGGACGGTCTGGGAACTATAAGGTGTCCTAATAATTGACGGTCTAATAGTTTAAGGTTAGGTAAATTGCCTTCGCAGAACTCGTCGTAATGTTTATTAGCCATAAGTCGCCAACTGTCGGCTAGTAAGATTAAGGTTAAGAGACGCGTCGCTGAAGTCTTTGAAGGTAAAATGGTGAGCCTGTAAATGCAGGTGTGACCAAAACAGGCAACACTAGACAGAATTGGAAGAAATGAAGACTATCTTGAGCGTGATTAACACTCACAGAATGCTTCTTTGCCTAAATTCCACTAAGGGCTCTCTTTGATCGCAATTCTTGACTATGGATCTGGCAACCTAAGATCGGCCGAACGTGCATTTGCAACGAGTGGTTTAGATGTAGTTGTCACATCTGATGCACGCATCGCAGTAGAGGCCGATGGTCTGGTTGTCCCAGGTGTCGGTGCATTCGCAGCCTGCATGCAGGGATTAAACGCCATCGATGGGGCAAACATCATCAAGAAGCGATTAGAGCGCGAACGTCCAACCTTTGGAATTTGCATTGGTATGCAGATTCTCTTTGCCTTGGGGGAGGAGCATTCACAGGGCAAGCCTCACGCTGGTGTCGGTATCTGGCCCGGCTCTATTAGCGAATTAGCTGCACCAATTTTGCCGCACATGGGATGGAACTGCGTTGAGGCAGCATATGAGTCGGTTTTATTTGCAGGAGTTGAAAGTGAGTCTTTTTACTTTGTGCACTCATACGCAGCAAAAACCGCCTATGGAAAACTGCAGACATGGACAACATATGGTGAGCGATTTTTATCGGCAGTTGAGGATGCTTATGTCTGCGCAACACAGTTCCACCCAGAAAAATCGGGCGAAGCTGGCCTAAGACTCATAAAGAATTGGACACGTTCGCTATGAAGTATTTAGAGCTCTTACCTGCAGTTGATGTCAAAGATGGACGTGCTGTTCGCTTAGTGCAGGGTGAGATATCAAAAGAGAGTATTTACGGTGCTCCGCTTGAGGTTGCACTTGAGTTTCAAAACGCCGGGGCAGAGTGGATTCACTTAGTGGATTTAGATGCAGCCTTTGGACGCGGAGACAACTCCCGGATGCTGGCCGAAATTGTCGGTGTGCTGGATATTAAAGTCGAGCTCTCAGGTGGAATTCGTGATAACGAATCTCTATCGCGCGCGATCGCTACTGGATGTACACGCATTAACTTAGGTACTGCAGCCCTTGAAAATCCCGAATGGACTGCGCGCATTATTGCCCAGCACGGGGATTTAATTGCAGTTGGCTTAGATGTACGTGGACAAATATTGGCTGCACGCGGTTGGACAAGTGAAGGGGGAGATCTCTTTGAAACACTTGCACGTCTTGATCGCGATGGTTGTGCGCGATATGTAGTCACTGATGTTACTAAAGATGGAACTTTAACCGGACCAAATATCGAGCTATTGAAATCTGTGTGTGCTGCAACTTCTAAGCCGGTAGTTGCAAGTGGTGGAATCTCAAACCTTAGCGATATTGCAGATTTAGCGGCGCTGACCTCGATAGGTGTTGAAGGTGCGATCGTTGGAAAAGCTCTTTACGCCGGTGCATTCACTTTGGGCGAGGCGTTAAAGGTTGCAGCGATATGACACTCTCAGTCCGCATCATTCCATGTCTGGACGTAACAGATGGTCGAGTTGTTAAGGGTGTTAACTTCACCAACCTTGTCGATGCCGGAGATCCCGTGGAGATGGCACAGCTCTATGGCGCAGAGGGAGCTGATGAACTTACCTTTCTTGATATCTCGGCAAGTAGTTCGGGGCGCGAAACTACCTTAGATATTGTTCGTCGCACCGCCGAACAGGTTTTCATTCCACTTACCGTTGGTGGCGGGATCCGAAGTGTTCAGGATGTCGATCGACTTTTGCGTGCAGGAGCTGACAAGATTTCTATTAATACATCCGCTATCGCTCGTCCAGAATTAATTGCAGAGATCGCAGATCGCTTTGGTTCGCAAGTCTTAGTTTTATCGGTCGATGCACGCAGAGCGCGCACAGAATCTGGCTTTGAAGTTACAACTCATGGCGGCCGCGAAGGTAGCAATGTAGATGCCCTCATGTGGGTAGAAAAAGCCTGCGCACTCGGTATTGGCGAAATCCTATTAAATTCAATGGATGCCGATGGCACGCGCGCAGGTTATGACATTGGAATGATTAGCGCGGTGCGCTCGGTATCTAAAGTTCCGCTTATCGCTAGTGGCGGGGCGGGCAGCCTTGCAGATTTTGCCGCTGCTTTAGATGCCGGGGCAGATGCTCTGCTTGCCGCAAGCGTCTTTCATTTCGGAGTTCATCGTATTAAGGATGTTAAGTCATATTTGGGCTCGCATAATTATCCCGTGCGCACCATCACCACTTTGTAAGGCAGAATTACCCTATGGCCACCCTTGATCCTGCAATCGAAGTACTGCTTAAAGAGCCATCCGCACTCATTCCAGTAATCGTGCAAGATTTTACAAGCCACGAGGTTTTGATGCTGGCGTACATGAACGCCGAATCATTGGCGATGACTTTGGCCAGCGGCAAGGCTACCTACTTCAGTCGTAGCAGAAATGAGTTATGGGTAAAAGGCGCGACTTCAGGTAATTTTCAAGAGGTACATGAGGTCTCACTCGACTGTGATGGCGATGCACTACTTATAACCGTTACACAAACTGGCATCGCATGCCACACTGGAAATGCAACATGTTTTCACAAACCAGTTGCGATGAATCTAGAATGAATCTAGAAGAGTTTCGCTCCTATGCAAAGATTTCAAATGTTATTCCGGTTTCGCGACGCTTATTAGCAGATGGTGAAACACCGATTGGTATCTATCGCAAGTTAGCCAAAGATGCCCCCAATACCTTTCTTCTTGAGTCTGCCGAACATGGTGGAGCTTGGTCGCGCTATTCATTCATCGGGGTGCGTAGTGAAGCCACACTAAGTGAAGCCAATGGTCTGGCCTATTGGCAAGGAACTCCACCGGCAGGTGCTCCCACTGGAATCGATCCACTTGAAGCGCTGCGTTTATCTGCAGCGCATCTGAAATCTCCAAAAATTGCAGGCTTACCTCCGCTCACTGGTGGACTCGTTGGATTTATGGGTTACGACGTCGTGCGTAGATTAGAAAAACTTCCAAATCTTGCCGTGAAGGATTTGCCACTACCGGAGTTAAGTTTCATGTTAACTAGTGATTTAGCTGTCTTAGATCACAGCGATGGCACGGTTATTTTAATTGCAAATGCAATTAACTGGGATGGCAGTAATGAGCGAATCGATGAGGCATTTGCATCCTGTAACGAGCGCTTAGATCGTATGCAGATAGATTTGTTATCGTCATTACCAGGTGATGTGGCGATGATTGATAGCCATGCCTCGCCGATTTTTAACTCAAACATCTCACCAGAGGATTTTAAAGCCAAGATTTTGTTAGCCAAAGAAGAGATTGTGGCGGGAGAGGCCTTTCAGATAGTTCTTTCTCAACGCTTTTCTATAGGCTGTATCGCCGATGCTCTAGATGTTTATCGAATGCTACGCTTGAATAATCCCAGTCCATATATGTATCTCTTTCGATTTACTGAAGGTATTAATATTGTTGGTTCAAGTCCGGAAGCACTTGTTAAGGTCAATGGTCGCGATGTCATGATTCATCCCATCGCCGGTACACGTAAGAGATCGGCATCGCCTGAAGAAGATTATCGCTTAGGTGAAGAGCTGTTGGCAGATCCCAAAGAGCGCGCAGAGCATTTGATGTTGGTTGATTTAGGGCGCAATGATTTAGGGCGTGTATGCAGACCTGGAAGTGTTGAAGTTATTGATTTCATGCACATAGAGCGCTATTCACATGTGATGCACATCGTCTCAACCGTCACTGGTGTTTTAGATACACAATCAACTGCAGTGGATGCACTTTTTTCAGTATTCCCCGCTGGCACTTTGTCGGGTGCCCCAAAGCCACGTGCAATGGAGATCATCGAATCCCTCGAACCTACTCGTCGCGGTTTATATGGTGGAATCGTTGGCTATATCGATTTCACCGGCAATATAGATACATGCATCGCAATTCGCACCGCACTTATTCATGAAGGCACTGCTTTTGTCCAGGCCGGTGCTGGAATCGTTGCAGACTCGGATCCTGAATCAGAGAATCAAGAGTGTTATAACAAAGCAGCTGCCGTCCTAGTCGCAGTAGATGCTGCCAATAGATTGCGTAAAGCATAGATGCGCAACAACATGGCGATTTTTCTAAGCGCTCTGGTTATCTTTGGAGTTGTTCTACTTGTCGGAAGGAAATTCAAACTCTCATCGCGTTACGATCGATCACCTAGAACATTAGATTCATGGAATGCCCTCGATAAGGGGCTCGATCCAAGTGATGAGCAGCTCCCATGAGCGTTCTTGACTCAATTATTGAAGGTGTTCGAGAGGATCTGGCTGCAAGACGTTTGCCGATGGCACAGATTGCCGAGGCGATAGATCAAGTGGCGCCAGCATGTGATCCGCTTGCAATCTTACGTACTAATGAGATGTCGGTTATCGCCGAAGTTAAACGCTCGTCACCGAGTAAAGGTGCACTCGCAAGGATTGCTGATCCTGCAGCTTTAGCCGAGCAGTATGTGCTCGCTGGTGCAACGATGATTAGCGTACTCACCGAGCGCCGTCGCTTTGGGGGATCTCTTGATGATTTAGACGCTGTCCGTGCACGTGTCGATACTCCAATACTTCGAAAAGATTTTATGGTTGATGAGTATCAATTCTTTGAAGCCCGCGCACATGGCGCCGATGTAGTGCTCTTAATAGTTGCAGCCCTTGGCCAGAATCAACTCAATGACTACCACCAATTATCACGTGCACTTGGTATGCGAGTGATTGTGGAAGTACATACCAATGACGAGTTAGAGCGTGCGTTGGAAATATCCCCAGAAATTGTCGGGGTTAATTCGCGCAATTTGAAGACTCTCGATGTTGACCAGCAGGCATTTGCCGAGTTGATTCCCCGCCTTCCATCATCCCTTGTTCGTGTCGCCGAATCTGGAATATCATCACGTGCCGATGTTGAATTCGCACAGCGGAATGGTGCCACAGCGATTCTTGTGGGGGAGGCTTTGGTCAAAGCTGGCGATCCAACTGCCGCCATGCGCGAACTTCTGGGTCTCGGTAGGATTGAGCAATGAGCATTGAAGTTAACGATCAAGTAGGTCACTTTGGGCAGTTCGGTGGCCGCTTTGTTCCGGAGGCCTTAATCGGAGCACTCAATGAGTTAGAGGCCGCACACAATCTGGCACAAAAGGATCCACTTTTTCTAGCCGAGCTGGCAGAACTACACCGCACATATACCGGACGTCCAAGCATTATTACAGAGGCAAGGAGATTCGCGCAGTATGCCGGTGGCGCACGCATTATTTTAAAGCGCGAAGATCTCAACCACACTGGCAGTCATAAAATTAATAATGTTTTAGGTCAAGCACTTCTGACACAACGTATGGGCAAAAAACGTATCATCGCCGAAACTGGCGCAGGACAACATGGTGTTGCCGCGGCAACGGCTGCAGCGTTGATGGGCCTCGATTGTGTTGTGTATATGGGCGAAGAGGACACACGCCGCCAATCCTTAAATGTGGCTCGGATGAAGTTACTAGGGGCAGAGGTCTTTCCTGTTACAACTGGCTCTCGAACATTAAAAGATGCCATCAACGAGGCGATGCGTGACTGGGTAACTAACGTTGAAACTACACATTATATGTTAGGTACAGTTGCAGGCCCTCATCCATTTCCAACGATGGTCCGTGACTTTCATAAGATAATTGGGGAAGAGTCACGCGAACAGGTTTTAGCTCTGACTGGAAAACTTCCAGATGCAGTTCTTGCATGCATAGGTGGGGGTTCAAATGCAATCGGAATCTTCCATGCATTTATTCCAGATGCAGGTGTGCGCTTATTTGGCTTTGAGGCCGGTGGCGATGGCGTTGAAACTGGCCGTCATGCCGCAACTATTACGGGTGGATCACCGGGTGTCCTCCATGGTACGCGTTCATATGTTTTGCAAGATGAGAACGGCCAGACGGTGGAATCCCATTCGATCTCTGCAGGTTTAGATTATCCAGGAGTCGGTCCTGAGCATGCTTACTTACATGAGCTGGGTCGTGCCGAGTACCGTGCAATAAACGATGATGCTGCGATGAATGCCTTTGCACTCTTCTGTAAGAGTGAGGGCATAATTCCAGCGATTGAAACGGCTCACGCGCTAGCAGGGGCGATGATTATTGGTAACGAACTCGGCCCCGATGCCGTGCTACTCATTAACTTATCTGGTCGAGGAGATAAGGATGTCCAGACGGCGGCTAACTACTTCGGAATTCCATTGTGAGTACACCGCTTGATGATTTATTTATAAAAGTTCGCGCCGAAAATAGAGCAGCTCTTATCGCTTACATCCCTGCTGGTTTTCCATCCCAAAGCGGATGCGTGAAAGCGATTCAAGCACTTGCCGCTGCCGGGGTTGATGCAATTGAGATCGGTTTTCCATATAGCGATCCAGTCATGGATGGTCCTACGATTCAAGAGGCTGCAGATATTGCAATTAAGGCTGGCACTAGTGCAGCTGATGTATTAACAGCCCTTAAGAGTGCAAGTGAGGCCGGCGTTGCAGCAGTTGTCATGACATATTGGAATCCAGTTGAAAAGTATGGAGTCGATAACTTCGCCCGAGCAGTTGCAGCCCATGGTGGATCTGGTGTTATTACACCTGATTTAACGATTGAGGAATCTGGTCCCTGGTTAGCCGCGACATCTAGCAGTTCGATAAATCCCATTTATGTTGTTGCACCCAGTACAAGTGATGCACGCCTTGCACAAGTGGCGGCTAAGACTGGTGGCTTTGTCTATGCAGCCAGTGTCATGGGGGTTACGGGGGCTCGAGCTAATATCTCTGTCGATGCAGCCGCCTTAGTGAGTCGTATCCGTGTCGTCACATCGCTGCCAGTCTGTGTTGGGCTCGGCGTCTCTACCCGCGAACACGCTAAATCAGTTGCCGCTTATGCCGATGGCGTGATCGTTGGTTCGGCATTTATTAAGCTCTTTCTCGATGCCGAGAATGAAGATGGTGCATTATCGGCAGTATCGTTGCTCGCAAAAGAGTTAGCGGCGGGAGTTCGTGAGGGACGATGAAGAGATTTAAAGAGAGGTTTCAAAGCCCTCTCACACTTCTTGCCCGTTTACTTCTCGGCGGTGTGCTACTCGTTGCCGGCGGATTAAAGGCCTTCACCCCGGCCGAGGCAGCTAGCGC
>CAXNDE010000039.1:0-8309 GCA_964201135.1 Candidatus Planktophila sp. | reverse complement strand
TCGGTCTCTTACTCTCATGATTGCATCGGCCTTTGCTGGCTCTGTGGTTATTTTCCTTCTCCTGCGAATGGTCGGAGGTGATATCGCAACCGTTATGTTGGGTACTAAGGCAACGCCAGAGTCCCTTGCAATACTTCGAGAAGCTTTTGGCCTAAATCGATCTTGGTTAGAGCAGTATCTTTCGTGGATAGGTGACATTTTTCGAGGAGATCTAGGTGAGGCCTACACTGGGCAATACGTTATTGGGACTGAAATTGCCCAGCGCCTTGAACCCACTTTAATTCTCACATTTGGTTCATTGTTTATCTCGATACCGATTGCCCTGATGGTCGGCGTCTATTCAGCTATAAACTTCAAGCGCTTGCGAGGCCTTTCAGTAGATGTGGTCGCACAGGTTGGTTTGGCTATTCCTCAATTCTTTTTGGCTTTAGTCTTCGTTATCGTTTTTGCCGTACGCCTTGGATGGCTACCGGCAACCGGCTACGTGTCCGTTTTTATCGATCCTCTAGTGGCTTTTCAGTCGATGGTATTACCGATTACAACTCTAAGTTTGGGAATTACGGCTGTGTTTACCCGTTTCGTGCGAACTTCGATGATTGAGCAGATGAACGAAGATTATATGCGTACAGCGAAGGCGAAGGGTCATACTGTCCGATCAGCTGCAATAGTTCACGGGTTGCGCAACTCTGCAATTCCAATAACAACTACCGGAGTTCTACAAATTGGTGCTCTTATGGCTGGATCAGTAGTCGTCGAGAACGTGTTCGGGATACCAGGTATTGGGCGTCTTCTTTTGACATCTGTTATGACCCGTGAAGCAATAACGGTACAGTCTCTTGCGTTAGTCATTTTATTGATCATTCTGACCATGAATTTGTTAATAGATTTACTCTATGGATTTTTGGATCCTCGTATAAGGCATAGGGAGGGTCGCAAGTGAAGTACTCCGATAAATCGACGAAAATAATTGAAGTCAAGAGTAATGATAATTATTTAATACGGTCCGCAAAGACATCTCCACAATTGATTTTGGGAATTTTATTAACTGGATTCGTATTGGCTATCACAGTGGTTTCATTTTTTTGGACGCCCTGGGACCCGATTGCCATTGATATTGAAAAAAGACTACTCACCCCAAGCTTCTCACACTGGTTTGGTACTGACCGCTTGGGGCGAGATCTTCTCTCCCAAATAATGGTTGGTAGTCAAAACACGCTGTACGTCACCTTGGTTTCCACTCTTATCGGTGTGGTACTAGGAACTTCTTTGGGCCTCGCGTCAGCTGGTTCTGGGCCACGCTGGGGGGGAATTCTTACTCGTATTTCAGATGTCGGAATCGCAATTCCGAGCATTCTCATAGCGCTAGTCCTTGCAACCACCCTTGGTCCCGGAAGGTTAAGCGTCATTATTGCTATTAGTTTTTGGTTCGTACCTGTGACTGCGCGTGTGGTGGTGGGGCCTGCTCGTCAAATTCTCTCGCTGGATTTCGTCGAAGCTGCGATGACGCATGGCCGCAGTCGAATGTACATCGTGTTTAGACAGGTTTTGCCGAATATAGCCCCCATAGTCATAGTACAGACCTCAATGATGTTTGCGGCAGGCATCTTGATTGAAGCATCGCTGTCGTTTCTCGGGGTCGGTGCTCAACCCCCTACTACCTCGTGGGGAAAGATCTTGATGGATTCACAACCATTAGTACAAGAAGCACCTTATTACACTCTCCTGCCAGGCTCTTTTGTTGTGATAACCGTATTGGGGTTTAACCTCCTTGGGGATGGGCTCGCAGTGCTCTTGGATCCACAGCAATCACAAAAAGGAGTTGCTTGATGTTAGAGATTAATAATCTTCACATCAGTATTGCTGGTAGATCTCTGGTAAAAATTGATCATTTGATGGTCGCACCAAACGAGCGATTAGGTATTGTCGGCGAGTCTGGGTCTGGTAAGACGCTAACCGTTCTAAGTATTCTCGGTTTACTTCCGACAATGATGAAGGTTGAAGGATCAGTTGTTTTTGCAGGGCAGGAACTTTTGGGTAGGTCAGAAAATGATCTAGCCAAAATCCGTGGACGCGATATTGCGATGGTTTTCCAAGATCCAGGTCGCTCGCTAAATCCCACTATGAAGATTGGACGCCAAGCTGGAGAAACTCTTCGTTTGCATTCAGATTTGTCAAAATCTGAAAGACAAGAGAAGGTTCTTGAGCTCATGCACTCTGTACAGCTTAAGGATCCGGAAAAACTTGCCTCCCGTTACCCGCATGAACTTTCAGGAGGGCAACAGCAACGCGTTATGATTGCAATGGCAATTGCGTGTAAGCCGAGATTGCTCATCGCAGATGAACCCACAACCGCACTTGACGTAACGGTTCAGCAGGGAGTTCTCAAACTGCTCTTAAAACTGAGTCAAGAGAGTGAGATGGCTATGGTTTTCGTTAGCCATAACCTCGGAGTAGTGCAGGCCGTAAGCGAGCGAATTGCTGTGATGCATAATGGGGAAATCGTTGAGCTCGGTCTTACTGCCCAAATCCTTGATTCCCCGAGCGCTGCGTACACAAAGGAGCTCATAGGTGCTAATCCAAGCATTCCAGATAGCCAAGAGTTAAGTCGTTTATCAGGTACCCGTTTCCGAGCTAGTAGAGGAGATTAGAGTGCCTCTTGTCACCGCAAGTAACCTTAAGTTCCGTTACTCATCATCGGGGCCATGGATAATCAATGACGTATCGCTATCACTCGATTCAGGAACTAGTGTTGGAATTGTTGGAGAATCCGGTTCAGGAAAGTCCACCATCATCCGACTCCTGAGCGGCTTGCTCACTCCTCAAGAAGGGGTGGTCAGCGTTGATGGGAAGAATCTAATCGAGTGGTCTAAAGATTCACCTCGCGAATTGCGCCGCTTTGGACAGTTGGTTTTTCAAAGTCCTCGTCGCTCATTCGATCCGCGCATGCGTTTAGGGCGTGCATTATCAGAGCCAATCCGAGCACTAGAGAAGCGAATCCCTGATGCCGATGAACTTGCGTCGTGGATGTCGCGCGTTGGCCTGAGTCCTGAGCTTCTCGACCGCTATCCTCACCAACTCTCTGGGGGTCAACTACAGCGAGTCAGCCTCGCACGAGCAATGTCGATAGGACCTCAAGTTCTCTACGCTGACGAGCCAACAAGCAGTTTGGACGTCTCCGTGCAGGCCCAGGTGCTCAACCTTCTGATGGAGTTGCGAAGCGATTTGGGTCTCACTCTTGTTTTAGTTTCCCACGATCTAGCCGTAGTCGGCCGCATGTGCGAACGGATTATCGTGATGAGTGATGGCGCTGTCGTAGAAGAGGGCACCGCGGTCAATATCCTTACCAATCCGGTGCATGAATACACGATTGGATTGGTTGAAGCTGCAAAGGCTGTGAGTCTGAAGCACGCTTAGTAACTCTCTGCCAGATTTACCTCTTTTCACCTGTACCACCTGCGCAAGGAGGCAGAATCGATTCGAGGCGGGATTTAAACGCCAAAGTCAGCCCTGAATGGATAGCGTTCCCTTGTGATTTCACCTAACGCGCTTTTTTGGATGAACGGGCGACTTGCAACAAATCTCATATCAATCTCGAATGATCCTGCCGATTTATCTGACGGTGGCTTTTGGGCGGTATCGACAACTTTTGAAGGTGGATTTACTGCCGCACGTTTTGCAACGGTTATCGATGCAGAGTTTCCTCATCATGAGTGGGAAAAAATCGAAGGGGAATGGAAATCATCGCTCTCTCAATCAGATTACGTCTCTTACATAGAATCAATTCGAAGATCTATTGCAGATGGTTGGGTCTACCAAGTAAATGCCTGCAGAGAACTATCAACTCCCATTGAAGAAACTCGAAATCTACGTGGTCTATTTTCAGAGATTCTTATAAACAATCCAGCACCATGGGCAAGTTACCTGGAGCTGCCTGGCATCAATATCGCATCGGCCGCTCCTGAACTATTTTTAAAGCGTACGGGAAACCGGGTTCGTACTTCACCAATTAAAGGTACTCAGCGTCCAGGACAAAGTCATTTTGGTGCAAAAGATGTGGCTGAAAATGTAATGATCGTTGATTTAATGCGAAACGACTTGGGTGAAATCTGTGCCAACGGTTCAATAACAGTTCCGCGATTATTAGCATCAGAGCCTCATCCAGGATTGGTGCACTTGGTTTCCGATGTTGAAGGCGTGCTAAGAGATGGAATTTCGTGGAGTGAGATTCTTGCATCGCTACAACCCCCAGGATCGATAAGCGGGGCACCAAAGTCATCGGCTATCTCTGTAATTACTCAGAATGAATCACCACGCGGACCCTACTGCGGCGCACTTGGCTGGGTACAGGGTGATCAATGTGAGTTATCGGTGGCAATACGAATCTTCTTTAAAGATAGTGCGCTGCGATTTGGCACAGGTGCTGGAATAACATGGGGGAGTGATGCAGCCGATGAATGGGAAGAGACACAGTTGAAGGCTCGGCGTTTGATTTCTATCGCTGGAGGCGCACTCTCATGAAGGTTTCACTGAATGCTGCGTTAATCGAAATCGAGATTGCTCCGATTACACAGACGGGTTGGCTAGTAGGGGCTGGAATTTTTGAGACACTGCGCACCGTGAACTCTTTTGCCTATGCATATTCACGACATATGGATCGCGCAGTAAAGAGCGCAGGGATTGCCAACGTAACGTTGCCGCCCTTAGATCTTGTTGCATCCGCAGTCGCTGAATTATTAGCTGCAGAGCCGTGGCCTAATGGACACCTGAGAGTTTCATTTGATAAGAACGGTCAGTGGGCCGCGGTTCACTTTCCCTATCAACCCGTAACAACCACAGCCACAGTTCGTATCCACCCCGATATGTTAATTTCAAAGGGGGAGACGATAAAAAGCTATCCATATGAGAACCGATTAGCGATCTTGGATGAAGCGAAGTTGTTGGGCTTTGATGAGGCGATCGTGTGTAGTACTGAAGGCAATATCTGTGAAGGTGCAGTATCAAATATTATTTTTCATATTAATGGACGTTGGGTGACACCACCAACTAGCGATGGGGCACTGCCAGGCATCATGCGCGGATTGGTAATTGACTACTGTGGGGTTGGTGTTGAGTCAGTTGGGTTATCGCAGATTGAGGATATAACGGCTGCGATCTTGCTCAGTAGTCTTCGTATAGCGCAGTCAATACAATCCATTGATGGCCGCGAATTAGAGCTATCACACGCCTTCTGCGATGAAATTCACGCGATGGCCGTACTTCATTCGGTAGGCTAGACATATGTCCACGATCGATATCACGGTAGATGGCAAAGCCTGCTCGGTTGCATCCGATGCTCGCCCAACCAACATCTTCGCCGATAATAAAGATATCGTCGTAGCGCGCATTAATGGCGTTCTTAAAGATCTCTGGAGTGATTTAACTCATGGAGATGTTGTTGAGGGAGTTTCAATCTCATCCCCTGATGGTCTTGCCGTTCTGCGTCACTCAACAGCACACGTAATGGCACAGGCCGTTCAAGAGTTATATGCCAATACCCGTCTTGGAATCGGTCCACCCATTAAAGATGGTTTTTATTATGACTTTGATCCAACAGATACTTTTAATCCCGATGATTTAGTAAAGATTGAAAGTGCGATGCGCAAGATTGTTAAAGAGGGTCAGCGTTTCAGGCGTCGTGTTATTTCTGAGGCCGCAGCTCTCAAGGAGCTCGTACACGAGCCTTACAAACGCGAGCTTATTGGTATTAAAGGAGCAGCTGGCGATGAGGCCAGCGTTGAAGTGGGCGGCACCGAGCTGACTATGTATGAGAACTTAGGCCGTGATGGAGATCCAGTATGGAGTGATCTCTGCCGAGGCCCACACCTTCCATCGACCAAACATATTCCAGCCTTTAAATTAATGCGTACAGCAGCGGCATATTGGCGTGGCTCTGAAAAAAATCCAATGTTGCAACGCATTTATGGCACAGCATGGCCATCGCAGGATGAACTCAATGGATATCTCGAGCTCTTAGTAGAGGCAGAAAAGCGCGATCACAGACGGCTTGGTACCGAGCTTGATCTTTTTTCATTTCCGGAAGAGATTGGCTCTGGTCTTGCAGTTTTTCATCCCAAGGGCGGAATTATTCGCAGAGCGATGGAGGATTACTCGCGCAAGCGCCATGAGGATGAGGGCTACGAGTTTGTCTACTCACCGCATTTAACTAAGGCGGCTCTCTTTGAAACATCGGGCCATTTGGAGTGGTTTGCCGATGGCATGTATCCGCCGATGATATTGGATGAAGAGTTTCATGCCGATGGCACCATCAAACGTGCGGGCCAGCAGTACTTCATGAAGCCCATGAACTGTCCTTTTCATAATCTTATCTATAGATCGCGTGGTCGCTCTTATCGCGAACTACCTCTGCGTTTATTTGAATTTGGTACCGTCTATCGCTATGAAAAATCCGGCGTACTTCACGGAATCACGCGTGCACGCGGATTCACGCAAGATGATGCGCATATTTACTGCACCAAAGATCAAATGGTAGGTGAGCTTGATTCACTACTAACTTTCGTACTTAACTTATTGCGCGACTACGGCCTTAATGATTTTTATCTCGAGCTCTCTACTCGCAATCCAGAGAAATCTGTGGGAGAAGTTAGCGATTGGGAGGAAGCAACGCAGGCGCTGCGGGAAGCGGCAGAGGCGCAGAAACTTGAACTCGTATTAGATGAAGGTGGCGCGGCTTTCTACGGACCGAAGATTTCAGTACAGGCAAAGGATGCGATCGGTCGTACTTGGCAAATGTCTACGATTCAAGTTGATTTTCAACTTCCGCTGCGTTTTGAACTTGAATATGCCGCCGCCGATGGAAGCCGTCAACGTCCAGTCATGATTCACCGTGCACTCTTTGGCTCGATTGAGCGTTTCTTTGGCGTGTTAACCGAGCACTATGCCGGCGCGTTTCCACCGTGGCTTGCTCCCGTGCAGGCCATTGGTATTCCAGTTGCCGATGCCTTCAATGATTACTTAGCCGATGTCATGTCACAGATGCGCACAGCTGGTATCCGTACCGAGCTAGATAGCTCTGATGATCGCATGCAAAAGAAGGTACGCAATGCGCAGATGCAGAAGATTCCATTTATGGTCATAGCTGGCGAAGAAGATCAAGCCGCGGGTGCTGTCTCATTCCGCTATCGCAATGGCGAGCAAAAAAATGCAATCCCAATCGCCGATGCGATCGCCGAGATCAAGAAAATAGTTACCGAACGAACTCAGATATGAGCATCGATGGATTGGGAATACCCGATAGTTGGAACCGCTTATGGGCTCCGCATCGCCTTGAGTATCTGCGGGGGGAAAATCGCCCACTTGAAGGAAATGATATTGAGTGCCCATTCTGTCGAATTCCGAGTTTGAGTGATGAAGAGGGTCTAATTGTTCATCGTGGAACAGATGCATTTGTTGTCATGAATTTGTATCCGTACAACCCTGGCCACTTACTTATCTGCGCTAATCGTCACGTCGCCGATCTAACTGATCTCACTACCGCCGAACGAGATGAGATATCAGCGCTCACTGCCCATGCCATGAGAACGATTCGCAAAGTTTCAGCCCCAGAAGGCTTTAATATGGGAATGAATCAAGGTGCTATCTCTGGAGCCGGTGTCGCCGAACATATTCACCAGCACTTGGTGCCACGTTGGAGCGGGGACGCTAACTTTATGCCGATTATTGGCCGTACGAAAGTCCTGCCACAGTTACTCACGCTCACACGTGATGAGATTGCATCGGCTTGGTAGTTAATCTTTTATTTGATTTAAATACTCTTTAACAATATCGACGCCAACTCCCTTTTCAATCCACAGTGGAATCGCTGGAAATAATAAGCCTGCGGCAAATGCGCCTTCTCCCATAGATGTTGAGAGTTCGAGATACTCATCGCGAAACTCTCGCACCAATGTTTCATGCTCAGGTTCGCATGCAGTTTCTATAGATGGGATGGTGGCGTAATCAGTAACTCGCATTGTCGCCATAGAAATTAGCGCACAGGGGATTCCTGTATCATCATGTAAAACTAAGTACGGTGTGGCAACATGATCGAAGACGCGGTTAGCCAACATCACGGCATCATCGAAATCGGCCTCTTGATTTTCTAACTGCGTCACTACAACGATACGTGGAGTTTGATACTCATCAATTAATCGCCATAGATCAATAGTCGCTTGATCGATTCCCATCGCTGGATTAATAACAAAGATTGCACACGCCATCTGCGGATCTATCGAAGCCATAACCCGACCACCGAATGCGTGTGCAACGGCTTC
>CAXNDE010000038.1:0-8334 GCA_964201135.1 Candidatus Planktophila sp. | reverse complement strand
AAACGGCTAATGAGCACCGCTGGTACACCTACTTCTACAGTCTCCGGCTCAGCTTCACCAAGAGCGAGTCCTACAGGGATGAAGTCGCAACCAACCTGTGGGTTAATAGCGAACAACGCTGGTAATGAGTATTGAGCAGGAATATTTCCCTTGCCAATTTCAACACCAAGAAGTGTTCCCACGATCTGTGCGATTACCGCTCCTGGTCCAAGAAGAGGAGAGATAAGAGGAATTGCACAAACTACCGAGATTAACAACAGACCTGGGAGAGTCGACGCAGACCCCTTAAGTCCCTTTGCAATCAAATCGCCAACACCGGTTGTCAAAATTAAACCGATAACGAATGAGATAAAGGCCATAAATGGAATGACGTTACGGATTACAGTATCGACAGAATCACGTCCAGCCTGGTAGAGAGTTCCTACTACTCCACCAACACCACGGCCAATCTTTACGATGAGATTATTAAATCCTTCCATGGTTATGCTCCCTTCTTCATCATTCGTGCAGTAATCGCTTCAGTAACGATTCCACGAATGAATATGACAACGAGGCCAACAAGTAAGTAGCGAACAGCTAGGTCTCCAAGACCAAAACCGAGTTGCTGGATACCCGTTGCAATACCTACGTATACGAAGAGCTCACCTGGGTTTGCATGGGGGAAAATACCCAAAATTGGATGTACAAAAGAGACCGCCGAGTCATAGAACGCAGGCTTGAAGCGTTCAGGTAAAAAGCGGCCCATTGTGTATGCCATTGGGTTCGTTAAAACAAAGACTGCAACGAAGGGAAGGACGATGTAGCGCACTGGGTACCATTGAATTCCAGGGCGTGCAGCTGCCTTACCTAGATTTTCAATTTTCTCTGGCCCGATTAATCGGACAAGAGCATTCACTGCAGTTAGTAGAACTATAAGAGTCGGAAGAATTCCACCCATGAGAGAGAGAAGAACTGATCCGCCTTTATTGAAGACTGCAATAAAGTCTTCAGCTGCTGTTGCCAGAGCGCCAAGAATGCCGCCCTGCTTATCAACCGTTACTTCTGCTGATAAAAGTATCAGAGAATGTAGGTTCAATACACACCTCCTATTATTTTTTGGTTATATAACCGATAAATGACCGACCCGTACGGAGTTCCGATCATTATTCTCCCAACTTGATCCGCTCAAAGTAGTCAAGAATGTGTTGAGCCGACGACTGTGCCGCCTCTTGCACCTTCTTTTTCTCACTTTGAACTACTCGGTTTCCCGAAGCGATCTCCTCAATGGAGAATCCTGTATATGTATCGAGTGCTTGAGATCGCGCAAAGATTGTAAAGCCCCTTAGGACCATTCCTCGCTTAACGATTCCACTCTCATCAGCGGTTAACGCAACAAATGCGCGTCCACCTCTGTAACGACGCCCACCCATACCAATGGCCATCGTGCCTTCTTTACGAAGACCTCCTACATCTTTTTGGAAATACATGGCTTGTTTGTAAGCAAACCACAGCTGAAAGAGCCACATGACTCCAATAAGCATGAAAAGTTTTCCGATGTTTGTCATGCGCTCTTAACCACCGATGGTTGAAGTGATTTAACGATTGAATTAGCACATGCTAGATCAAGTATCAGAGTGTCGATTAATCCCGAACGTGCTGCACCCAGCACACCTAGAACCTTTTCAGCCCCGGCAGCTACACCAATAACTTTAGGAATCAATTTAATCTCTTCTAAGGTAAGGCCAATGACGCGGGCATCTAATTTTGAAGAAAGTGATGAGCCATCACGCTTATAGAGACGGGCTGCAATGTCCCCAGCATAGTCTTTACTTAGAGCTTCACGCTCGTTCTTAGAAACCTTGAACTCACTGAAAACCATTTCGCTAGATGAAGAACCTGCTGAGCCAATACCCACTAATGCCACATGCGCTTTTCGAGCAAGTTGAAGTGATTTAGAAATACTATCCTCCTCCAAGAGCGAATCACGAACTTTGCTGTTACTCACAACGACTGGTGCAAGAAAAGGTACAAATTGAGCATTAAGATTCTTGGCAAGATTGCGCCCGACCTCTTCAGCACTTACCGACGTAGACACAGACGAGAGTGAACCCATCAACTGCGTTACCTTTAAACCCGAGAAGTTTTGAGAGTGCATATTCACTACCGTAGCTTCTAAGCCGCGGCCCCACGATATTGCAATAGTTTGATTATCGCGAAGCACCGCCTGTAGTGCATGAGCCGCGGCCCGCCCAATAGTGTTAAGGCTTAAGTCATTTGCGACAGCTGTAATTACTTGTACATCACTAATTTTGAGTAACTCTGAGAGTTGCAAAGAGAGTGCTTCGTGGCGATAGGTCGGGCTGACCACGCGTATTTCAACAAAGCCTAATCGCTTTGCATCTGCGAGCATGCGCGAAACATTTGAACGTGAAGTACGCAGTTCTACCGCCACTTGATCTTGTGAAAAATGGCCCTCGTAATACATGCGGGCTGCGCGAAGGATTGTCCCCGTTTCGCGCTGTTTCACTATCGTCACATCCGTTCAGTAGGTGCACATTTGGACAAGTGTGGCGTGAGTTACAGGGATAAATCAAGGACATTCTTAAGAATTTTTATAACAAAATACTTCTCTTCAGAGTCCCAACTGGAGTAGAGCTGGCATCGCGGTTCGGGCAGATTCTCTGGCTGAGGTGGCATCTGGTGCGCTCAAAGCCGCCGCTGCGGCCGCTTTAAGCACAAATGAACTCTGTGCGCTGATTGCAGCTGCGACATCTGAGAGAGATGCGACACCGCAGGATAAGGATGTAACACCACTACCGATAAGTACGCAGGCCAAGGCGGGATTTGATGCAGCTTCACCGCAAACACTAACGGGACAGTTATTACTCAAACCGGCGTCAGCAGTCAATTTTATTGCACGTAGTAATGCTGGCTGCCATGGGTCATTAAATGCGGCGAGGGGCGCCGATTCACGATCAGCTGCATGCAAGTACTGACCTAAGTCGTTAGTGCCGATAGAAACGAAGTCACAAATTTTAGTTAATTCATCGATGTGGAAAATAGTTGCAGGAACTTCAATCATTACTCCAACTTTTTGTAACCCGTATTCACGTGCCATCTTGATAAAGGCTGCAGCCTCGCTCGGAAAGGTAATCATCGGCGCCATCACCCAAATTTCAGATGCACACTCCTTTGCCGCCGCCGCGATTGCCTCAAGTTGTGTTCGCAAAAGTAATTCATGTTGATCGATTGTGCGATAGCCGCGTACACCTAATGCCGGATTTGGCTCTTGATCGAATTTGATAAAAGCCATGGGCTTATCTGCACCGGCATCAAGAGTACGAATAATTACCCTTTGACCTCCAAAAGTCTTGAATATTTCGGCATAAATCGCCGTCTGCTCTTGAAGTGTTGGTGCGTCACTGCGATCCAGATACAAGAGCTCGGTCCGTAGCAGTCCCACACCATCTGCACCGGCGATTACCGCCGCTGCGGCATCTTCAACCCTTCCAATATTTGCATAAATTGGGATTTTTACACCATCCGAAGTCCTATAAGAACCATCTGCTCTGGCTACAACTCTTGATTTCCGGAGTTCGATCTTTGTGAGCAATGCCTTAATTTCATCTTGCAACTCAGGTGAAGGATTAAAAACAACGCAACCAACTATTGCATCAACGGCCACGAGTGACCGAGGTGAGTTTTTTGCAAGCTCTATCACTCCTGCGCAGGCTACAACCGCAGCGATTCCATGCGAACGGGCGATGATGGCCGTGTGACTGGTTGGTCCCCCACCGGCTGTCACGATTGCAAGAATCATTCCTGTCTCAAGGTCTGCCGTGTCTGCTGGTGATAAATCTTGGGCAATCAGAACAACTGGTTGATCGAACTGTGGAATTTCTGGGTATCCGATACCGGCAATTTCGCACAAAACACGGTCGCGAATATTGACGACATCGCTCACGCGTTCAGCTAAATATCCACCAGATGATAATAATAAATCCTGGAAAACCTCAGTCGCTTTCAGAATTGCATAACTGGCTGTGTGACCTTTTTCAATAAATGAAATTGCCTCCTCCGCAATAGCAGAATCAGTTGCCATCTCAGCGATGGCAACCAAGATTTCGTGCAGTTCCCCTTCAGTTCGATCGGCACGCGACTTTAAATCTCGCCCAACTACTGCAATTGCTTGATTTAAATTTGCACTTTCTTGTTCTGCACCCAATTGTGATTGCGTGGGTGATGCGACAGGAATGTCGGTCGTCAAGAGAAAAAATTGACCAAGGGCTGCACCTGAACTTGCAGATATACCAGTTAGAGAGGTCACGGATTGGTCCTTAAGTCGTGAGCCACCTAAAGGGAGGCTACTAGGGCATCTAAGAGTTGTGCGCCATCATAAAAGTCACAGTGTCGCAAATCAATAGTTAGTGAAATATTTTTAGTAGTGGCTGATTCATATCCAATTGTTATTGATGTGATTTGATTAGGAAAGAGTAGCGGGGTGGCTGCGCTCATCGAATATGTTGTTAAATCAAATATTGTCGTTGTCGCTCCAGTAAGCATCTCCAAAGGCACTTTCCCATTGGTGGCTGCACTCTTTGTGGACGCGACCAGAGCGCTTAGCTGAGCATGTGTTAGTAAATCTGGATCCTTATAGACGGGTAAAGCACTTCCATATTTAGACTCAATAATCGTTGCAACACCGACATGAGGGTGAATTGCAATGTCTGGGCGAGAGCGCAGAACACTCGCCCACGCACTTATCAACCTGGCTTGGTCAAAATTAGTTGAGATACTGCGGCTAAATGAACTCTGCGGAATCTCACGGGTCATCTGGATTCCCTTAGCAATCAAGGTTTTATTTGCCATTTGCCGCTTACTAACTGCTGGATCCAGATAGGCCGAGTTGATATCGGCCATCATGATTGTTTGATCTGGTCCAGTAGGGATAATTATTTGTAGGTCAATCCCACGTTTGAGAGCCTCTACTCGAGCCTTGGGAACAGCTTTCACGTGAGTGTCTACAACAGCCATTGGTTCAGAGATTGGCTGCTCGATTACCGCCGCCACCTCAGGTTCGGCCTCAATCGAGGCTCCATCTCCTGAAAAATCAAAGGCCATAATCTGGGTCTCGGTCAACATTATTAATACAGGTTTACCAATATCAATTACCGCACCAGGTTCGGCCACTAGGGATTCGATAACTCCATCAGAGGGTGCTTCAACCTCCATATCTATCTTGTCAGTCATTACCTCAAATAAAACATCACCACTTTTAACGATATCGCCGGCTTTAACGTGATAGCCAATAAGCTCACCAGTTTCCATAGTCATACTCATCTTCGGCATGACGACCGGATATTTAAAACTCATCGCCAGTTCTTAACTATCTCACGGGCGGCGATCTCGATATCTTCGATTTGTGGAACGGCAGCTTTTTCAAGCTGCGGTGCATATGGGATCGGAATATTCATCCCCGCTAGGCGCTTGATTGGTGCGATTAGGGAACCAAATGTTGGACTACCGGCCATCTGGGCAATGACTTCATTTATAAAGCCCGCATGTGATGGACCCTCTTGGACAACTAATAAGCGGCCAGTCTTTTCAACCGACTCATAAACTGGTTGCATATCAAGTGGCGAGATTGTGCGGGGATCGATTAATGTAATTGAAATGCCTTCGGCCGCTAATTTTTCGCAGACCTCCCAGGATTTATTAACCATTATTCCAGTTGCAACAATTGTTAGCTCCTTACCTTCACGAACAACTTTGGCCACCCCGAGCGGGATACGCTCTGAACCCTCTGGGACTGGGTCGCGACCGGGAATTTTATACAGCAGTTTATGCTCTAAGAAAATAACTGGATTAGGATCATCGATTGCAGAAAGCAGTAAGCCCTTAGCATCTGCCGGATTAGATGGAACAACGACTTTTAATCCCGGCACACTTGCAAACCATGGCTCTAGATTTTGTGAATGCTGAGCCGCCGCCCCTGTTCCTGAACCTTGCGGAGTACGTAAAACCATGGGGACGTGGAGTGCGCCTCCGAGCATGAAGTGAATCTTTGCAGCTTGATTTGCAATTTGGTCCATTGCTTGAGCAGTAAAATCTGAGAATTGAATCTCAACAATTGGTCGCATTCCTGCCAGCGCCGCACCCACTGCCGCACCGACGATTCCTAGTTCGGCGATAGGTGTATCTAACACGCGTTCAGCGCCATATCGATGGTACATATCTCCAGAGACACCAAAAGCACCGCCATAGATACCGACATCTTCACCGAGTAAGAAAACCTCTGGCCTTTCATCGAAGGCGATACTCATCGCCTCTCGGATTGCTTCGGCCATAGTTAACATGCGATTGTTCATGCTCGCACCGCCTTAAATACAGCGTCTAATAATCCCGCTGGCTCGGCCGACTTGGCTTTAACCGCCTCATTTACCGCTGCAATGACTTGATCTTGAGCAAGTGCCTGGATGGCATCGATCTGATTTTGATCAAGCAGATTTGATGCGAGAATTCGAGAAATAAACTTTGGGATCGGATCTAGAAGTCTCCACTCTTCTATCTCTTCCTTTGTTCGGTAGAGATTTTTATCAGATCGAGAGTGGCCTTTCCATCGATAGGTTTCAGCCACAATTAAAGTCGGGCCCTCACCACTGCGAGCACGATTAACGGCGATTTGGGCCTGCTCATAAACTGCTATAACGTCATTTCCATCAACATTAATCGCTGGAATTCCATATCCAACTCCACGATCTTTTAGGTTCTCGATTGCAAATGCCTTCTCGGTAGAAGAACTCATGCCATATTTATTATTTTCACAGAATAAAATCAGAGGTAATTTCCAGATTGCGGCTAAGTTTGCAGCTTCATGAAAGGCACCTTCATTCATGGCGCCATCGCCAAAGAATGAAACAACTACTTTTTCAGTTTTCATCATTTTAGATGCCAATGCCGCACCTGCTGCAATAGGAATTCCACCACCTACAACCCCATTGGCGCCTAAATTTCCTGTATCAACATCGGCAATATGCATACTTCCACCACGCCCGCCGCAGTAGCCAATTTCTTTTCCAAGCAGCTCTGCAATCATGCGTGTTAGATCGGCACCTTTTGCAATGCAATGCCCGTGGCCACGATGAGTTGAAGTAATTTGGTCATTAATATTAAGTGCCATGCACATTCCAGTTGGTGATGCCTCTTGTCCAATCGATAGATGCATGGTGCCATGCATCATTCCACGGCCAAATAAATCTTCAACCGCCTCTTCAAATTTTCGAATTCTGCACATGTAGAGAAGCGCGTGACGGGCAAGGTCTATGGACGAGAGTGGATGTCCAATCAAGAGCGGCGAAGTAGTCATTTTCCGACTTTCACATATGTGCAGTACGCTGAATAGATGTTCCTATTAAACACTATTCGGTCTACGCATTACGCTATCGGCTATGAGGGAATTCAGCTCAACTGTGGCATCAGCGGTCGGATTGCACGCTCGACCGGCGGCGCTCTTCGCTGCCAGCGCAAAATCCTCAGGTTGCACTGTGCGCCTTTCCAAAGTGGTTGATGGAGTCCCATCTGCTCCAGTCGATGGTGCAAGTGTTCTGCGCGTGATGACCTTAGGTGTTAAGTGCGGTGACAAAGTCATTGTTCAGGTAGAAGGCCTCAGCGAAATCCAAACTACTGCCGAACTTCAGATGATCGTGGAAAGAGTCGAGCATTGAACTCTAAAATCCGAGCTGGGGTCGGCGTCGATGTGCACATGTATAGCCTCAGTGCCCCGTGTTTTTTAGCAGGCCTTGAGTGGCCAGAAGCAAAAGGGCTTGAGGGACACTCTGATGGTGACGCAGCCGTGCATGCACTGTGTGATGCAGTCTTATCGGCCTGTCAACTAGGTGACATGGGTGAATTATTTGGAGTCAATTCTCCCGAATGGTCCGGAGCATCTGGGTTGGCGATGATTGAACATTTAAAAGAGTTCATTACAAAGAAAGGATTTGTAATCAATAATGTTGCCTTACAGATAGTTGGTAATGAGCCAAAAATTAGTCCTCGGCGAGTTGAAGCACAAGAGTTATTAAGTAGGGCATTAGGCGCCCCAGTTTCAATTTCTGCAACAACTACTGATACTTTGGGATTTACCGGACGCGGAGAAGGTGTCTTTGTAATAGCAAATGCCATTGTGCAGGCTCCATAAGTGTTAAATTTATACGACACCGCCACTCGCGAGGTTGGAAAATTCACTCCGATAAAAGCAGGTGAGGTTTCTATCTATGTCTGTGGCGCAACCGTGCAGGCTGCACCTCATATAGGACATCTTCGTAGCGCCGTTAACTTCGATACTTTGAGCCGTTG
>CAXNDE010000037.1:0-8899 GCA_964201135.1 Candidatus Planktophila sp. | reverse complement strand
GACAAAGTAGATACCGAGATTCCATCACCGGTTGCAGGCATTCTGCTCTCAATCGATGTTCCTATCGATTCCACCGTTGCAGTCGGTGCTCGCTTAGCAGTAATTGGAGAGAGCACAGAGGCTGCACCCGTTGTAGCTGCACCCGTTGTAGCTGCACCCGTTGTAGCTGCACCCGTTGTAGCTGCACCCGTTGTACCTGCTCCCGTAGTTGTTGCACCAGTAATAGTTGCACCCGTAGTTGTTGCACCAGCGGTCCCGATTACCCAGCCAAGTGATGCCTATGTGACTCCCCTGGTTCGCAAACTCGCAAATGATTTGGGAATCAACCTTGCAAACGTCAAGGGCACTGGTGTCGGTGGACGTATTCGTCGCGAAGATGTCGAGGCCTTATCTGCGCCAGCTGCTCCAGTAATAAGTACGCCAGCTGTATCTCATGTGCCATCAGTGGCGCCATTGGTTGCAGTGTCACCTCTGCGTGGCACAACAGTAACGATGACCAGACTTCGAAAAGTTATCGCTGCACGCATGGTTGAATCTCTACAAGTGAGCGCCCAGTTAACAACGGTCATCGAAGTCGATGTTACAAAGATTGCACGACTGCGCGATCGCGCCAAGTCAACATTTGAGGCACGCGAAGGCGTCAAGCTCTCCTTCCTTCCTTTCTTTGCCGTTTCAATCTGCGAGGCATTGAAGCAACATCCCGTTCTTAACTCATCAGTTGAAGGTGATCAAATTACTTATCACGGTACCGAGCACTTAGCTATTGCAGTTGATACCGAGCGCGGTTTGTTGGTGCCAGTAATTGCAAATGCAGGTGATTTAAATATGGGAGGTATTGCACGAAAGATCGCAGACCTTGCTGCACGCACGCGCGATAACAAAGTAACGCCCGACGAACTCGGTGGCGGAACATTCACTCTGACGAATACCGGTAGCCGTGGTGCGCTCTTTGATACTCCGATTATTAATCAGCCACAGGTGGCGATCCTTGGCCTTGGTGCAGTTGTTAAGCGTCCAATGGTTGTACGTGGTGACGATGGTGGAGAGAGTATTGCGATTCGATCTATGGTCTATCTCGCTCTCTCATACGATCACCGAGTTGTAGATGGCGCAGATGCCGCTCGTTTCTTGGTAACGCTCAAGGAGCGTCTTGAAGGTGGAGCATTCGAATCTGATTTAGGTCTCTAAAACTAATGCGAGTTCCAGAACGCATAGCTATCACCGGATCATCGGGATTAATTGGTACGGCCTTAGTTGGTCACTTGAAATCTGAGGGCCATACTGTCCAACGCCTTGTTCGTCGTGCACCAGTTGCAGTTGATGAAGTTACGTGGGATCCGCAGACAGGGTACGTGGATTTAAGCGCTCTTGAAGGCGTCGATGCGATTATTCACTTAGCTGGTGCACCAGTTGGCGATAAGCGCTGGACTAAGAAATTCAAGGCAGAGATTTTGAACTCGCGCTTAATGGGAACCAGCACTATCGCAAAGGCGGTCGCCGCAGTAAAGCCAGATGTCTTTATCTCTGCCAGTGCTATTGGTTGGTATGGCGAGAGCGGTAACCGAGGAGTAACCGAATCAGATCGAGTTGGGGATGATTTTCTAGCTGCAGTCTGTCGCGAATGGGAGGCTGCGGCCGATTTAGCCGGTGGAGTCCGCACTGTAAAACTGCGCACAGGTTTGGTTTTAGATCCAACGGGCGGTGCACTTGGCAAGATGCTTCCATTATTTCGATTAGGTTTTGGTGGCAAGCTCGGTAGCGGCAAGCAGTGGTGGTCATGGATAACTCTGCACGATGTTGTTAGAGCAATTGATTTCGCACTTGTTGAGGATATTTCCGGTCCAATTAATTTGAGTGCACCCAATCCAGTGACAAATCAAGAGTTCACATCGGCCTTAGCCCGCGCTCTTCATCGACCTGCATTATTTCCTGCACCCGCCTTTGCATTAAAGGCAGTACTCGGTGGCTTCTCAGGTGAGGTCTTAGGCTCTAAACGCGTTATTCCACAGGCTCTTCTCGAGGCTGGATTTACCTGGGACTACCCGCATCTCTCTGATGCTCTTAAGGTTTTAGTGGAGGGCTAGCTCGGCCGCTAACTTTCCAGAAAATAAAGCGCCTTGTTGTGATGGCACTGCACGGTAATCTCCTGCAACGAAAACTCTCTCACGTATCTTTAATGGCGCAGAGAGTGATTTACCGATGTAGTGCAATGGTAATGCCGATGGGATTTCATACTTAGCAATCAAGGGCCAATCGCGTGTATCGGTCTGCCATAAAAGCGCTAGATGTCGCCTGACTTCAGACTCATTAATATTTAATCCAGTAGTCGTTGAGATCAAATGCTCACCTTTAGGTGCATACGATGATGAGATATCAGAGATGACAACACTATTAATCACCGGTCCCCGCCGTTGCCCATCCACGATTAAACGCCCTGTACCCGATGGATTGTTCTGAGATGAGTGATACCAAGTAATACATCCGGCCATGGGACTTACATCACCTAGATCTAATAACTGCGCCGCAGTGCTGGCATCGGTTGCAACAATAATTGCGCCAGCTGTGAACTCTCCAGATGTGCTCTCAAGAGTTACATTACTGATCCGCTCCACTCGCGTATTTAAATGTATCTCTGGCAATCTCTTTGCAAGAGCAAAGGCAAGCTCTCCAACACCAAGACGTGGCAGACCTGGTGAGCCGTTAACAAATGAACGGATAATAGATAGCCCATAACGGGCATCGACAGTATCTGGCTCGGCTAGAAATACACCGGTGAGAAAGGGTCGCAACACCCGCTCATATGTTGCACCTAATGGAGCCAGCACCTGGCCGATGGATTCCTCAGCCTTAGGTCGTGATAAGAGAATGCGCAGCAACGCTAATTTCTCTGGCATCGTCCCTGTTGCTCTATCTAGCGCTGCCAGGGGGGCTTTTCGCGGATCACCAATTGGATGACGATAATCTGCCAATACAACTTCAATGACACGCGGGGCAGGGATGAAATCAATCTCATCGATGACATCGAGATCGACAAGAGATGGATAGCGTGAGTTGATGAGTTGGAATCCGCGGTCACATAGAAAACCATGTATTGAATCCGTTGCTACCCGCCCACCTGGTCGATCACTGGCCTCTAGCACTGCTACCTCTGCGCCCTTGCGCTGTAGGTGCAGCGCCGCGCTCAATCCAGCCAAGCCGGCGCCTACAACTACAACGTCAAATCGCTTAGACATGCTCATTCATGTGACGCGCTTGCTCGATAATATCTGCAACTAAGAGAGCATCTTTGTTATCGATTGGCCATGGATTATTACCGGCGATCGCACCTGCCACCGCGCTATAGAAGAGCGCGTAATTTCCATTTTCTCCAGCTATCTCATTGACATCATCACCGCGATGAATAAATGCCCTCGATGCAGTTGGAACGTTCCATGTACCACCCTTGGGATACATTCCATTTCTCAGTAACTCCTCTTGTGGATCTAAATCATTAATCACAAGTGCGCCTTGAGTCCCCAGAATTCGAATCCGCGGTCCAGGTGCACCAACCACCGCACTTGCCGATAGATATGAGATCACACCATTGACATGTTTGAGTACTAACAGCGAGTCATCATCGGCTCCACCGCGCAAGGCACGAACCGATGCAGTAACAAGTTCTGCTGCGCCGAACCAATCGATAGCCGTTGAGATCAGGTGTGGCTGTAGATCAAGTAGCTGTCCCCCACCATCGGCGACGCTCATATTTTCGCGCCATGAGGTTGGATTTAAATCGGGGCGAAAGCGCTCAAAGCGTGAATCCAGGCGGTGGATTACGCCAAGTTCACCAGATGCAAGAATGCGCTTAATTGTGAGTGCATCGCTATCCCAGCGCCTATTAAAGAAAGTCGAGGTTGGAACTTTGGCTCCAAGGCCTGCATCGATAATCGACTTCGTTTCAGCCAGTGTGCGACCCATCGGCTTATCGATTACAACAGGGATGCCAGCCTTGATTGCAATCAATGCATCGTGGGCATGAGCGATGTTTGCCGAAGCAACAACTACTAAATCTAATGGCAATGTGACTAGTTCTTCAGTTGTTGCTACAACCTTCACATCAGGAAAATCTTCGATCGCATGGACCGTACGGGTTGGATTAGTTGTTGAAATTGCCGCGACGTCAAAGCCAGCGCCCTTAAGTAACGGCGCATGAAAGTAGCGCCCAGCTAACCCGTAGCCAGCGATACCAACGCGCAAGGCCATCTATTTACTCTGCAACTTAGATGGCCACCAGATCTTGCCACCAATGTCGTAGGCAAGGGCTGGAACTAAAATTGTTCGAACAATGAGAGTGTCAAGCAGAACACCAAAGGCGACGGCAAAGCCAAGTTCAGCTAAAAAGACTAGCGGCAAGACTCCAAGGACAGCAAAGGTTGCTGCAAGAACAATGCCTGCCGATGTAATTACTCCACCTGTCACCGTAAGGCCTTTTATGATGCCAGCACGTGTGCCAATCTTGGCACTCTCCTCCCGCACGCGCGTCATTAAGAAGATGTTGTAATCGATCCCCAGGGCTACGAGAAAGATAAATGCGAAGAGCGGAAATGAAGTATCAGCCCCTTTGAAGCCAAAGATATTTTCAAATACAAGCTGGCAGGCCCCCAGTGTTGCAAAGAAGGATAGAACTACTGTCCCAAGCAGTAACGCTGCCGACAATATACTTCTAAGAAGCAGGCCTAAGATAATTGTGATGATGACCAGAACAATCGGAATAATTGTGCGATTATCTCGATTAGCAGCTACATCGGTATCAAAGGCCACCGCCGTAGATCCACCAACCAAGACAGAGGGATCAATGGCGCGCACTGCTTCTCGCATCGTTGGAATGATTTCGCGAGCCTCTACTGAGTCAGGGTTTAATCCCAACGTTGCATTCAAGATGACCTTGCCATCTATAACTTTAACTGGAGTAAGTGGCTGGCCAGGGATGGCTGGAGAAAGACGCATGGGCTCTACCGATGCAACCCCCTTGATCTTTAATAACTGCGCCGAAACTGCATCCACTGATGATTCGTTAACTAATACTTCAGTGGGTTGACCTGAACCCCCTGGAAAGTGCTGCCCCAGTAGTTCTAATCCAACAACTGAATCAGGGCGTTGAGTAAATGCATCTACAGTTGATAATCCCCGGGCATTGAGCGTTGTAGAAAATCCAGCTAGAACAACCAACACAATCGATGTACCAATCCAGAGTTTGCGCGGACGCTTTTCAACACTAGCCCCGATTTTTGCCCAGACTCCAGTTAACTGTGAGTTGACATCATCATGGCGTGGAATGCGTGGCCAGAAAACCCAGCGACCACATGCAACTAACAATGCCGGTAGCAGAGTCAAAATCGTTAGCATCGAGGCGGCGATTCCAATGGCCCCGACTGGACCCAAGCCACGGTTGCCTGAGAGATCACTCAGCAAGAGAACTAGAAGTGCTGCAATAACCGTTGAGCCTGAGGCGAGTATTGGTTCGAAGGTGCCTTTAATGGCGGCCTTCATAGCAACCGATGGTTCATCAAAGTGATGGAGCTCTTCGCGATATCGTGAAATCAGAAGTAGGGCGTAATCAGTTGCCGCACCTAAAACAAGGACAGATAAGATTCCTTGTGACTGGCCATTGAGGTCAATAAAATTATTTTTAGTTAAGAGATAGACCAGTCCACCTGCAGTAGAAAGTGCAATTACGGCAGAAAATAATGGAAGAATCCACAGAACAGGCGAGCGATAAACAACAATCAAAATCAGAGCAACAACACCCAAGGTTGTAAGTAATAATGATGAATCGATACCTTCGAAGGCGCCAAAGAGATCACCCAGCAAAGCACCTACTCCCGTAACATTTGACGTTAATCCAACGCTGGATGCGTACTCCGATGCATCCTCCCGTAGAGTCTCAATTACCTGAGGCAGGGCAGGTAGTTTGTTGGGCAGTAAATCCTGTGCAATCTCTGATTTAAATGGCAGGTTGACTAATAAAGCCTTGCCATCTTGTGATGGAAAGGCAAAAATCTCCTCCCCTTTCGTTAGATACTTTGAAATAGGCACATCGGTGTCACCGATTTTCTTGCTACCCAACGTAGATAAATGCAGGTTAAGTCCTGCAATCTTGTCTTGATTAACCTCACCCAGATACAGGACCAGAGTTGGCAGAGTTTGATTTTGATCTGAATTAAATTTTTCTATGATCTTTGCAGCCTGGGTAGATTCAGCACTATCTGGCAAAAAGGCCGAGTTATCATTCTCCTGCACTGTCGATAATGAGCCAAAGAGCGGACCAAAGACGCCACTGGCACCTAGCCAGATGAAGATGACAATAAGGGCGGTAATAAAGGGGCGGCGGCTCTTTTTGACAGCGTTCACAGACACGGTGAAATACCTTTCCGATTGGTAAGGAGCCAAGCCTACCTTTAGGCTAGCCATGTGTCCGTTGTAGCCGAGTCCAGCCAGAGTGCATTAGCCCTCAACCGCCACGGCCTGATTGATTATGAAAAGGCCTGGCAAGTTCAACGCACTATTCACTCTGAAGTTGCCGAGGGAATTCGCCCCAATACTCTCTTCTTACTTGAGCACCCCTCGGTCTATACCGCCGGTCGTCGAACATTAGACTCTGAAAAACCTCAAGATGGAACCCCTGTGATCGATGTCGATCGCGGTGGCCGAATCACATGGCATGGACCAGGACAACTTGTGGGCTATCCAATTGTACGCCTGGCTAAACCAACAGAGCTCGTTGGCTTTGTGCGCGAAATTGAGTCTGGACTTATATCTGTCTGTGAAGAGTTAGGAATAAAAGCACAGTGTTTTGCAGGCCGCTCTGGTGTGTGGATTCGCGACGAAAAAAGTGATCGCAAGATTGCAGCGATTGGTATTCGGGTTGCTAAGGGTGTAACTATGCATGGCTTTGCATTAAATGTCTGCCCAGATTTATCTGCCTTTGCCCAGATTATCCCGTGTGGAATTCTAGACGCCGATGTGACGTCAATGGAGAGAGAGCTAGAACGTTCAATCACTGTCGATGAGGTAGCACCAATCGTTGAACGATATATCTTTGAATCTTTAAAGCGCGTGAGCATATGAGCATCGCACCCGAGGGTCGCAAAATGATCCGTATTGAGGCACGTAATGCCCTAACCCCCATTGAACGCAAGCCTGAGTGGATTAAGACCCGTGCTAACATGGGTCCTGAGTACACGCGTCTGAGATCTTTAGTTCAGAGTGAAGGCCTACACACTGTCTGCCAAGAGGCGGCATGCCCAAATATCTTTGAATGTTGGGAAGATAAAGAGGCAACGTTTTTAATCGGTGGAGATAAGTGCACACGACGCTGTGATTTCTGCAATATCGATACTGGAAAACCTGATCCATTAGATCGCACTGAGCCACGTAAGGTCGCCGAATCTGTAAAGGCGATGGGTCTTGCCTATGCAACGATTACCGGCGTCACGCGCGATGATCTGCCCGATGAGGGCGCATGGTTATACGCCGAAACAATCAGAATGGTCCATGAGTTAAATCCAGGCTGTGGTGTTGAGATGTTAGCGCCAGATTTTCATGCTAAGGCAGATCTATTAAACGAGATCTTTGAGACCCGCCCCGAGGTCTTTGCTCACAACTTAGAGACTGTCCCACGTATATTTAAGGAGATTCGCCCCGCCTTTACCTATGAAAAATCTCTGCGCGTCATATCCATGGCCCGTGATTTTGGCTTGATTACTAAATCCAATTTAATCTTAGGTCTTGGTGAAACCCGCGAAGAGGTTTCGCAGGCACTCATCGATCTTCATAGCGCTGGCTGCGATTTAATTACCATTACACAGTATTTACGTCCTACTAATCGACATCACCCGGTGGTGCGCTGGGTTAAACCAGAAGAGTTTGTCGAACTTGCAGCCGAGGCGACGGAGGTTGGTTTTCTTGGCGTGATGAGCGGTCCCCTAGTGCGCTCGAGTTATCGTGCAGGGCGCTTATACAAGCAGGCAATGGCAGCTAAGGCATCTCATGGCTGATTTGGTTTATCCCCCAGTAATTGCCGTTATAAAAACACTCTGGAAATACTTAGGACTTAAATTTGATTTTCAAGGCGATGAAAATATTCCGCCCAAAGGTGGCGCAATTTTGGCGATTAACCATGTGAGCTACTTTGATTTTGCAATTACCGGCACCGCAGCCTTACCTACAGGGCGGTATGTGCGCTTTATGGCAAAAAAAGAGATTTTTGCAAACAAACTAGCTGGGCCCTTAATGCGCGGAATGCATCACATCAACGTCGATCGCGGAAATGGAGCGGCATCTTTTGTCGCAGCACTGCGTGCTTTGAAATCTGGAGAGATCATCGGGATTTTCCCTGAAGGGACAATCTCTACAAGTTTTGAAATTAAGGGATTAAAGTCTGGTGCCGTGCGCCTTGCGATGGGTGCGGGTGTACCCGTTATACCGACGGTTATCTGGGGTAGCCAGCGAGTATGGACTAAAGGCGTTAAGCGAGATTTACGACGTCATCACTATCCTGTAACTGTTTTATTTGGTGAACCAATACATTATCAACGTGCTGATGATCTAGAAATTGCCGAGAGCCAACTCCGAAGCACTCTGCTTGCAATGCTGCGCCAAGTGCAGGAGAAATACCCTGATAGCCATGTCGGGCAGCGCTGGGCACCCACCCGTCTTGGTGGAACCGCCCCTGCCCCACTAAACTAACTAATATGTTTAAGCGAAAAGCCAGAGAGAAAAAGGCTAAGACTCGTCGTTTTCAAACTTTTAAAGATGCGTATAGCGTTACCAGAAAAGTAAAGCCTTGGATTCCATTTGCACTCATCGGGATTTTTCTCATTACCTGGATTATTGGAATAGCTATTGGTATTGGCGTTGG
>CAXNDE010000036.1:0-9784 GCA_964201135.1 Candidatus Planktophila sp. | reverse complement strand
GGTGCAACTGGTACTAATGTCACTGGATCTTTCGATCCTTCAATTAAATCACGCAGTAGCTCAACGGCAGATCGCGGATCTACTCTTCGATGAGATGGTGCTATCCCAAGATCACCCATTCCATCGGCTCCATGAACGTACTCTGCGTACTGAGATACGCCAAGTAATGGGCGCACGGCTCCGCGAGCGACTGGAATTTCATTAGCTCCAGCGGCATCTAAAACCTTCAATGTATTTGCGACGACCTGATCAACGTTTGTATTGCCATCTACACACGTTATGCCTAAAAGATTGATGCCAGGGTGCATCGCTGCAAATAAGACGGCAAATGCATCATCGACGCCAGTATCGACATCTAAAATGATTGATGTTTTATTCATACGCGATAGCCTATCGCTATGGGTAAAGCTGTAGTCGCTGTAGTCGGTAGCGCAATGATGGATCTCACGGCATATGCCAAGGTGTTACCAGAGCCTGGTCAGACCTTAGTAGGTGGGTTATTTACAACTGGTTTTGGCGGAAAAGGTGCTAACCAGGCCGTTATCGCCGCACATTGCGGAGCCGAAGTTCACTTTATAGGAAATTTAGGACGAGATCTCTTTGGTGATTCAATCGCTGAAAACTTTAAGCGCTTAGCAATTAATTCCTTACATGTAGGGCGCAGTGACATCGCTACTGGAGTTGCGCATATCTGGGTTGATGGCAAAGGTGAAAATCGAATCATAATTATTCCAGGGGCTAATCATGAAATTGAAAGCGAAAAGGCTGTCGCTGCAATTAATTCGATTGCAGATTTATCCATGGTCATCGCACAATGTGAAATCAAGCAAGGGGTAACGCTGGCGGCATTTCGTGCCGCTAAAGCCAGAGGCTGCACGACAATTCTAAATCCTGCACCATTTGAACCACTTAGCTCCGAGCTTTTAGAACTCACCGATTGGTTAATCCCAAATGAAACTGAGTTCAAAGCTCTCACGAATGCAGAGCCTTATGAAGACAAATACCTGGCAGGATTTAGAGATGGCAAGAGTTCAATTATTACCCTTGGCTCTCTAGGGGCGGTGCTGATAAACCCTGATGGCTCTATTAATCGTATTCCTGCGCCAAAAGTGAGTTCAGTTGATACAACGGGTGCAGGTGATGCCTTTGTTGGAACATTCGCATCTGCCTTAGCCAGCGGTATGAGGCCAGAGGCTGCAGTGGCGTTTGGAGTTAAGGTTGCATCCTTAACTGTTACTAGAAAGGGCGCGCAATCCTCTTATCCAACTCAAGCAGAGATTGCTATGCTCTCATAACCTCGTAATACAAAGGTTGGTCTGCGCACTGGCTCTTTGGCAAGTGACATATCTGGATATTTCTCCCACAGCGCTGGTAATGAGACGCTCATCTCTAAACGGGCAAGTGGGGCTCCTAAGCAAAAGTGAATCCCTGCACCAAAGCCGATATGAGGATTTGGATCACGCCTTATATCCATCTCATCGGCGCCATCAAATACAGTTGCATCTCTATTGGCCGAACCAATCAAGGCTGCGATCTTTTGCCCCGCAGCGATTTCTACGCCTCCGAGCTCGGTATCTTTGGTGGCCGTACGCTCAAATAACTGCAGTGGGGCATCAAAGCGCATGAACTCTTCAACTGCAGTCTCGGTATGGCCCCGTGGATTCTGGCGCAGTAGCGCCATCTGATCTGGCCGACGAAGTAGTTCGACCATTCCATTACCAAAGGCGTTAACACTGGCTTCGTGGCCAGCGTTTAATAACAGGATGCAGGTGGCGATGAGCTCTTGCATATTCAATTTTTCGCCATTCTCTTCAACTATTGCTAAATCGGTTATGAGATCACTTCCTGGATTCTTTTTACGAAGCTCGGCTAATCCACGGACATAATCGGCAAACTCACTGGCCGCAATTTTTGCCTCAATCTGATACTGCTCCGATGGATTTACTTCATACATCTTTACTATCGCCTGTGACCATGGACGCAGTAAATGCTCGTCAGAGGTTGGAAAACCTAATAAATCTGCAATGATTTTTACAGGTAATGGTTCGGCATAGTCTGTGATTAAATCAAAGCTCTGCCCTGATTTAATTTTAATATCAATGGCATCTAGTAATTCGGCAGTAATGCGCTCAATCGTAGGGCGCATGGACTCAATCTTGTTTCTATTAAAAGCCTTGGCTACGAGTCCTCGCAGGCGTGTGTGCTTAGGTGGCTCGCTATCCAATATCGAATCTGAGTGCAGCCAATTAAATGTATCCCACTCAAACTCTGGCTTCTTATCTATGAAGATGCGTCCTAAGGATTTATTGCGAAAGACATCGTTAGCATCGGCGTGGCAGGCCGCTAAGAAGATTTTTAAACCATCGTGCCAGATGGGTTTACCAAAGCTACGTAACTCTTTTAATCCAGCGTAAGGGTCGGCGACAAAGGCTGGATCGTTAAAATCGATCATTACTCCGATGCGATTTTCTGATAGCCAGGCTTAATAACGCTCTCAATAATCTTTAAACGCTCTGGATATGGGATAAAGGCGCTCTTCATAGCGTTGATAGTCACGCGTTGGAGCTCAGTGAAATCCCAATTAAAAGCCTTTACCGCCTCACTCATTTCAAATGACATCGAAGTCTGACTCATTAAACGGTTATCGGTATTAAGAGTTATGCGAAAACGCAGTTTAGCTAGCAGGCCAATAGGGTGCTCGGCATAGCTTTTTGCCGCCCCTGTCTGAAGATTAGATGTTGGACAGAGCTCTAATGGGATCCGCCGATCACGGACATAGGATGCTAACTGTCCAAGTTTTGGTTCGGGGCCAGAGAAATCAATATCATCGATAATACGCACACCATGACCTAGACGTTCGGCGCCGCATAATTGAATCGCCTCCCAAATCGACGGCAGACCATATGCCTCACCTGCGTGAATCGTGAAGTGGGCATCTTCCTTGCGCAGGTAATCAAATGTCTCCTTCTGATCACTTGGCGGAAAGCCATCTTCAGGCCCGGCGATATCAAAGCCCACGACTCCTAAATGGCGATACTTAACAACAAGTTCGGCAACCTCTTGTGAGCGCTTGTTCTGTCGCATTCCACAGAGCAGTGAGTAAACAGCAATCTCATGGCCTTCCCTCTTAGCCTGCGCCATACCCTGCTTATAGCCCTCAAGAGTTGCTTCAACGACTTCAGACATAGTCAAGCCTTTTTCAGTAAACAACTCTGGTGCCCCGCGCACTTCAGCGTAGACAACACCGTCGCGGGCAAGATCAAGTGCACATTCACGGGCAACTCGGATAATATCTTCGCGTCGCTGCATCACAGCGATTGTGTGTGAAAAAGTCTCTAAGTATCTAACGAGTGAACCAGAGTCACACGATTCTCTAAACCATGTGGCAAGTTCGGCTGCATCCTGCGTTGGCAAAGCTGTGTAACCAATCTCTGCAGCGATATCAATAATAGTTTGTGGTCGCAGACCACCATCTAAGTGATCGTGCAAGAGAGCTTTAGGGACGCGCTTGATTTGATCGGCAGTTGGAAAGCTATTCATCGCCATTTTTTTGCTAGCTCCTTAATCAGTTATTCGCTCAATTATAAGCGGCAATCTATCTATCTTTTCGCCAGCGCTTAAATCGCCGATTGTGACACTACCGACTAGAGATTCTTGCGCGCGCGCAAAGGCTGCAGGTGTATCGGTATGTAAAGTAAATAAAGCTGCACCGCTTTTAACGTTATCTCCAGGCTTAGCGTGAATTTCAATGCCGGCGCCTGCCTGTACCGCTTCGCCTTGGCGTGATCGCCCAGCACCTAAACGCCATGCGGCAAGGCCTACCTTCATCGCATCCATAGATAAAACAGTTCCAGTGGAGTGTGCAGTAATAACTAAATTCTCCTTTGCAACTGGAAGTTTTGCATCGGGCTCTCCGCCTTGAGCACTAATCATCTGGCGCCACACATCCATCGCTCTGCCATTTTTAAGAGCGGCGGCAGGATCGGCGCCTTTGATACCGGCGAGCTCTAACATCTCTTGGGCAAGTAAAACTGTGAGCTCAATGACATCTGACGGTCCACCACCGGCAAGAACTTCAATGGCTTCGCGCACCTCAAGTGCGTTACCTGCAGTTAGTCCCAGTGGGATATCCATTGCAGTAACAAGTGCAACGGTATTGACACCTGCACGCTTTCCAAGACCGACCATTACGTGGGCTAACTCTGCAGCTTTTTTAGGATCGCTCATAAATGCGCCTCCGCCAGTCTTTACATCTAAAACTAACGCGCTCGTTCCTTCGGCAATCTTCTTACTCATAATCGATGAGGCGATAAGTGGAATCGCCTCAACCGTTGCAGTGACATCGCGCAGTGCATATAACTTCTTATCTGCCGGTGCTAAACCAGCACCAGCGGCACAAATGACAGCGCCACAATCCTGCAAAACTTTCAACATCTGCGCATTTGTTAACGATGCACGCCAACCAGGGATTGACTCCAACTTATCTAGCGTGCCACCCGTATGTCCAAGTCCACGTCCCGATAACTGTGGGACTGCAGCTCCGCATGCTGCAACCAGAGGTGCAAGTGGCAGAGTAATTTTGTCACCGACTCCCCCAGTAGAGTGTTTATCAACTGTTGGACGAGACAGGGCCGACCAGTTCATACGTTCGCCGCTATTAATCATCGCATCGGTCCACCGAGAAATCTCACGTAGATCCATACCATTTAAAAGTATGGCCATTAATAGCGCCGACATTTGTTCATCGGCCACAGCACCCCGCGTGTATGCATCGATCACCCAATCAATCTGGGGATCAGTGAGTGCATGATGATCTCGTTTTGCCGCAATCACTTCAGCGGCGGAAAACTCCTCTACCTGCGACATTTACCGCTCGTTACGGTTTAAATCATCTGGACCAAAGGCCCACGGCAACATGGCGGCCATTGTCTGTGGTCCATCATCGGTCATTAAAAGCGCATTAGATCCGCCGTGCTCAAAGAGTAATTGGCGACAGCGTCCACACGGTGCCAAGTGATTGCCTTGCCCATCAACACATGAGATCGCAATTAAGCGTCCACCGCCGGTTGCAATCAGATTTGATACCAAGCCACACTCGGCACATAGGCCTAAGCCATAACTAGCATTTTCAACGTTACAACCCGAGACGATACGACCATCACTAACTAGGGCTGCAACGCCTACTGGAAACTTTGAATACGGAGCATATGCACTCTTCATTGCAGCAACTGCTGCGCTATGAAGTTGATCCCAATTAATTTCGCTCATTTCATCCCACCACGGCGGTATGGGATGCCATCGGCGGCAGGCATTCGAAGTCTTTGTGATGCCACGGCTAAGACCAGCAAGGTAGTTAGGTAAGGCGTCATCGTTACTAGCTGACCTGGTAGTTGATCTACTGCTAAGAAGTACCACAAGGAGAGAGAGGCAATGGCCAGAGTAAGTGCGGCTTTGAGCACCTTACCTTTTCGCAAATCCTGAGTGACTAGGAATAACAAAATTAAGACAATAAGAAGAATGAGGGCGCGAATCGATGCTGAGTCTCGAAGTTGAAGCGCATCGGCATAACCAAACAAGCCAGCACCCATCAAGACGCCACCTGGTCGGTAGTTACCAAAGAGAAGTGCGGCCAGGCCGATATATCCGCGCCCTGCAACTTGATTCTCTTGGTAGTGATTTGCAGCAACGATAGCTAAGAAGCCACCACCGAGGCCTGCAAGGCCGCCAGAGATTAATACACCTGCATACTTCATCGCATAGACGTTCACACCCAGGGATTCAGCGGCGATTGGTGCCTCCCCAGCGCTACGAAGGCGTAGTCCAAAGGCGGTCTTCCAGAGAATAAATACTGAGAGCGGAACTAGTGCGACCGCGATCATGGTTACGTAAGAGAGGTCGCCCGTTAAACCGCGAAGCACTGCAGCGACATCGGAGATGAAAAACCATCGTTTTTCAGCTAAAACGCTCAATAAATCAGGGCTCTTCCACCCAAAGTAGGTTCCGCCAGAGAGAACGGGTAGGCCGTTAGTGCCAATCGAGGCAACATCGGGAGATTGTGATGGTCCTAGCCACGTGCCACTCTTATATAAAATAGTTGAGACATAACGCACTAAGCCTGCAGCAATAATATTAATTGCAACGCCTGACACAACGTGATCAACGCCAAAAGTAATAGTGGCGATGGCATGGATGAGGGCTCCCACTGAGCCAAAGATAATTGCAGCCATCAAGCCAATCCAAGGCCCGTGCTGTGCACCAATCATGCCACCGGCCCACGCACCCATAATCATCATGCCTTCAAGACCGATGTTCACAACACCTGCGCGTTCGGAGAATAATCCACCAAGTCCTGCAAGTGCGATGGGGACTGAGAGTAATAACGCTGCCGAAGCAGTACCCACACTCGTTAAATCCGATGCGCCTGTAAAGATGCGGATAATTGAGAGAACAAAGATTAATAGTGTGGTGTACTGCAATGTCTTAAAGAGTTTACTTTTCACGCGCTAACCGCCTTTGCAAGCTCTTTACTCTGCAAAGTAATCTTGTATCTGCGAAGAACTTCATAGGCAATCACGGAGGATAAGAGAATAGAGCCCTGCATAATCACATATGTCTCAGGAGCTATATCAATAAGCTCAAGTGATCGAGAGCTAACCTCAAGGAAGCCAAAGAGTAGAGCGCTAATAGCCATCCCAACTGCACTGTTTCGGCCAAGGAGTGCAACGGCGATTGCAGTAAAACCAACTCCAGTGCGAAATCCCATATTAAATGAGTGAGAATCACCCAAAACTTCTGGTAAACCTGCAAGTCCAGCCACAGCTCCAGAAAGTGCCAGTGCTATAAAAGTCATTCGCTTTGAATTAACTCCACTGACTCTGGCTGCAATTGGATTTGCACCTGTTGCGCGTAGTTCAAAACCAAAACGTGTGCGGTTAACGACAAACCAGAAGATCACGCCAAGAACAACTGCAAAGAGCAGCATCCCGTAGACACCGCCACCTGGCTGATCCGCTATCCCTAATGTGTTAAGTATTGGCATCAAATCTGGGAACTGGCCAGAGGCTGGAATCTCTTTAGTTGTCATGTTATTTGAAGCCGTTGTCCGGTCCATGAAGTGATTTGCAAGCAGATAAGACGATAATCCACCTGCTAGAGAGTTCAACATAATTGTTGAGATAACTTCACTAACACCGCGCTTAACTTTTAAATATCCAGCGATTGCTGCCCACAAGCCACCGATTGTCATTGCGATCACCATTATTGCAATAATGTGAACTACGGGTGGAAGTACAAACATGGCACCTAAGTACGCACCGAAAATTGCACCCAAACGCAACTGTCCTTCCACGCCGATATTGAAAAGTCCGGCGCGAAAAGTTATTGCAATGGCAATGGCTGCGATGTAATACGGTGTTGCCACATTAAACATCTGCATCAGTGAGCCAGAGGTAGTTCCAAACTCCCACATAGTTGTATAGGCTTCTATGGGAGATTTATTAGTTGCAAGCACAGCCAGACTTGAAATTACAATTGAAAATACAGCTGCAGCAACTGGTGCAGCTAGGGCAAGTAAAACCCCTGAGAGTTTAAATCCCTTCATGCTGCACCTGTCATCGCTGAACCCAACTGTTCAGGTGTAGTTTTAGCTGGATCGAGCTCAGCAGTCACGACACCGCGCAACATAACAAGTAAGCGATCAGACATACCGATGAGCTCTTCTAGATCTGCCGAGATTAAAACAACGGCCATACCCTTTTCACGTGCGCTACGGAGCTCTTCCCAGATCGCGCCCTGTGCGCCGACATCAACGCCGCGGGTCGGGTGAGATGCAACGAGAAGCGCCGGCGCCTTACTCATTTCGCGGCCCACAATAAATTTCTGTTGGTTGCCACCAGATAATGCGGTAGCAAGTGTTTGTGGCCCAGGTGCACGCACATCAAACTCTTTCATAATGCGGGCGGTATCGGTGATCGTTGCCTTCTTATCTAATATAAAGCCACGCATTACTGGCTTTGAGCGTTGGTGGCCGAGAATTCTATTTTCCCATAGTGGTGAGTTCATCATTAACCCTTGACGCTGTCGATCCTCCGGGATAAAGCCAATCCCTAAATCATGGCGGTGAGCAACGCTCAAATTATCAATGACCACCCCATTAAATGAGATTGACCCCGTGTAGTCGCGCAGACCAAGAATCGCCTCAACGAGTTCGGCCTGACCATTTCCTTCGACTCCTGCAATTCCAACAACTTCTCCGGCATGTAAGTTAAATGAGATATGTGAGAGTAGATCACGGCTGCCAGTTGATGTTGGGATTGAGACATCATTGAGTGAGAGTGCGACCTGCTCTCGGCGAGTAATACCTTGCGTAGATGGTTGTGGAAGCTCACTACCCACCATGAGCTCTGCTAACTGCCGTGCAGTCACATCCTTGGATTTTACTTGTGCAACGGTAGAGCCCTGACGAACTACGGTGACATCATCGGCTACGCGCAGAACCTCATCTAACTTATGCGAGATAAAAATAATCGCCATTCCCTGTGCTCGCAGGCCCTCTAGGGCGCTAAATAGATCATCTACCTCTTGTGGAACAAGTACTGCGGTAGGTTCGTCAAAGATAAGAATACGTGCGCCTCGATAGAGGACCTTTAAAATCTCTACACGCTGGCGCGCACCAACACCCAACTCTTCTACTAATACATCCGGGTCAATCTCGAGTCCGTACTGCGCGGCCATCGCAACAACCTTTGCCCGGGCTGCGGCAAAATCAATTGTCATGCCTTTTGTTGGCTCTGAGCCAAGAATAATATTTTCAAGGACCGTGAAGTTATCGGCCAACATGAAGTGCTGATGCACCATTCCGATACTTGCATCGATAGCATCATTTGGATTCTTAAAGTGAACGGCTGTGCCATTGACTAAAATCTCACCGCTATCTGGACGCTGCATTCCATACAAAATCTTCATGACCGTTGATTTGCCTGCACCATTTTCACCAACGAGGGCATGTACAGTGCCGGTTTCTACGCTCATGGAGACATCTTTATTGGCGATGACCCCTGGGAAGCGCTTGGAGATGTGCCGCAGTTCTACAGCTACAGACACGTCTTTACTCTCCTTTGAATAAAAATCTTAACTAAAAGCATGTGGCCCAACAAGGAGATTTAACTCCATTGTTGGGCCAAACGCCACTACTAAAAGCCGATTATGGCTTTGTTGGAACCTTTATCTTGCCCGACTTAATTGCAGCCGCTGCCTTGTCGATCTGGGCCTTGTACTTGGTGATGTAACCACCAGAGTATGAGACGCCAACGCCATCGAGGGCTAGGTTGTATTGACGACCATAGATACCAGCCTTGGCATCTAGAACATCATTAACTGATGAACCAACAACTGCTGTTGCAATTACGTCATAGACAGCACGGTCAACGCGCTTAATCATTGATGTAAGCATGTTCTTCTTCTCTGCAGCAGATGCTGTTAGGTACTGATCAGAGTCAACTCCGATAGTCCAAACCTTCTTGCCAGCTGCTGCTGCATCGGTTGCAGCTGCGAAGTTACCCGCACCTGATCCGCCTGCAGCTGAGTAGATAACATCAGTGCCCTTATCGATCATGCCCTTAGCAATAACCTTTGCCTTAGCTGGGTCATTGAAGCCAGAGAAATCAGGGAACTCAGTTACGTACTTAACATCTACTGATGCACTCTTCTTAGTTGCCTTTACGCCGGCAACGAATCCTGCTTCAAACTTCTGTAGCAATGGAATACGAACTCCACCGATGTAGCC
>CAXNDE010000035.1:0-9990 GCA_964201135.1 Candidatus Planktophila sp. | reverse complement strand
AAGGCACGCCTTCGCAATAAGTCTGTGGGCTCATCTATAAAGACCGCTGTCCGTAAATTCCGTGATGCATTAACTGCTGGAGATGCCGCTGTAATCACAACTGAACTTCGCACCGCCTCACAGGCACTCGATGTTGCAGTTCAAAAGGGAGTTCTGCACAAGAACTCTGCAGCCAACAAGAAGTCATCAATGGCTAAGGCTGCTGCCAAAGCCGGTTCACGTTAACTCTTCACACTCTATAAAGCGAGGCTAGGTTCATGCCTGCAATCTCACTTGCTAAGGCGCCGCAACCAGCTTCAACTGATCCGGCGCAGATACGTAACTTCTGCATCATCGCTCACATTGACCACGGTAAATCAACCCTTGCCGATCGCATGTTGGGCATTACCGAAGTAGTCGACCCTCGCAATATGCGTGAGCAGTATTTAGATCGCATGGATATCGAGCGCGAGCGTGGCATCACCATTAAATCTCAGGCCGTACGTCTGCCGTGGCGCAGCGGCATTGATGGCGGCGAATACATCTTGAACATGATCGATACACCTGGTCACGTCGACTTTACATATGAAGTCTCACGCTCACTTGCCGCCTGTGAAGGCGCAGTTTTATTAGTTGATTGCGCTCAAGGTATTGAGGCTCAAACTCTAGCTAACTTGTATTTAGCGATGGAGAACAATCTCACGATTATTCCAGTCTTGAATAAAATAGATCTACCAAATGCCCAACCAGAAAAGTTTGCTGCAGAGCTTGCCAAGCTCATCGGCTGTCAACCAGAGGACTGCTTGCGCGTCTCCGGTAAAACTGGTGATGGCGTTAAAGAACTCCTAGATGAAATCGTTAAACAGATTCCAGCACCTAAAGGCGATCCAAACGCACCGGCTCGTGCATTAATCTTTGACTCGATCTATGACAGCTATCGCGGCGTCGTTACATACGTGCGCGTAATCGATGGTCATTTATCTCCTCGCGAACAGATTCAAATGTTTTCAACTGGAGTGCGCCACGAAGCCCTCGAAGTCGGAGTAATTTCTCCAGAACCCACTGCATCCAAAGGCTTAGGTGTTGGCGAGGTCGGATATTTAATTACCGGCGTAAAAGATGTTCGCCAATCGCGTGTAGGTGACACGATTACAACCTATAGCAACCCCACAAAACATGCATTGGCTGGATATAAAGATCCAAAGCCAATGGTCTTTTCAGGTCTTTTCCCACTTGATGGCGCCGATTTTCCAGCCTTGCGTGATGCCCTTGATAAGTTGCAGTTAAATGATGCCGCCCTGGTTTATGAACCAGAGAGCTCTGCCGCCCTTGGCTTTGGTTTTCGCTGTGGCTTCTTAGGACTTTTGCATATGGAGATTGTGCGCGAGCGACTTGAGCGCGAACATAAATTAAATTTAATCTCAACTGCACCTAACGTTGTCTATAACGTGACGATGGAAGATGGAAAAAAAGTCCGTGTTACAAATCCATCGGAGTTTCCTGATGGCAAAGTCGCAGTTGTGAAAGAGCCAATCGTTAAATCAACAATTCTTGCACCATCAGAGTTCATCGGCACAATCATGGAGCTCTGCCAAGAGCGCCGCGGTGTACTGCTTGGGATGGATTACATCTCTGAGGATCGTGTTGAGATTCGCTACGACTTACCGCTAGCAGAAATTGTCTTTGATTTCTTTGATCAGTTGAAATCTCGTACTAAGGGTTATGCATCCCTAGATTATGAGGAAAAGGGCGATGCCGAAGGTAACTTAGTTAAGGTCGATATCTTGCTACAGGGCGAGGCCGTTGATGCATTTAGCGCAATCGTTCACCGAGATAAGGCATACGCCTATGGTGTGATGATGACCGGAAAACTCCGCCAGTTGATCCCGCGCCAGCAGTTCGAAGTACCTATTCAAGCTGCAATTGGCTCTCGCATCATTGCCCGCGAAAGTATTAGTGCGATCCGCAAAGATGTGCTCGCTAAATGTTATGGTGGAGATATTTCGCGTAAGCGCAAACTTCTTGAAAAGCAAAAAGAGGGTAAGAAGCGCATGAAGATGGTGGGCCGAGTTGAGGTTCCACAGGAGGCATTTGTGGCTGCCCTTGCAACTGATGCCGATATTGAAAAGGTGAAAGCTGCTCGAAAGCTCTAACTATGGCGCTCTCGTTTTACGTTCATATCCCGTACTGCGTAAAGCGCTGTGGCTACTGTGATTTTAATACGTATACACCTAATGAGCTCCAAGATGGCGCAACCTTAGAGATCGTTAGTAAGGACTACATCGATGCCGTATTAAGAGAGCTAGATGCGGCTCCACTCGATGAAGTACATACTATTTTCTTTGGGGGAGGAACCCCCTCTCTTCTACCGGCCGATGATTTAGGCCGAACCATCGCTGCGATTAAAGCACGTAATGGCTTAAGTGCGGGTTGTGAAATAACCCTTGAGGCTAATCCAGACTCTGTAACTGCTGAAAAACTTAAACGTTATATCGAAGTCGGCTTTAACCGAATCTCTTTTGGAATGCAGTCATCAAAGCCACATGTTTTGGCCGTACTAGATCGCACACATAACCCAGATAACGTTAAGCGGGCCGTTGACATGGCGCGCGCTGCAGGATTTGAGAGCATCAGTGTCGATCTTATTTACGGAACTCCGGGGGAGTCGCTCGAAGATTGGCGCGAAACAGTAGAGGCGGCTTTAGATTTAGATATCAATCACATCAGTGCATACGCGCTCATTGTTGAGACTGGCACAAAGTTAGCAGCCCAAATTAAACGTGGTGAGTTATCAATGCCCGATGATGATGTGATGGCCGATATGTACTTACTCATTGATGGGTTGTGTGAGACACACAGTTTTTCTTGGTATGAGCTTTCTAACTGGTCAAAGCCAGGACATGAATGCCGACACAATATTGCATATTGGGAGAATAAGAATTGGTGGGGGCTGGGGCCAGGTGCTCACTCACATATCGACGGAAAACGTTTCTGGAATGTTAAACATCCAACGGCTTATAAACAAAAGCTATTTGCTGGTCAATCTCCAGTACATGAGAGTGAAGTATTAACTCCCGAACAGGTGAGTGTTGAATCGATTATGTTGGCGATCAGAATGCGCGAAGGATTAGATATCAACGCACTTTCGATGGCCCAGATCGAGGTATTAGCTGGTTATCGTGAGAATGGTCAGGTACATGTGGCAGATAGTCGCGTTCTATTGACCCCTACTGGGCGCTTGATTGCTGATCGAATCGTGCGCGAAATAACTATCTAGTATCCTTGCCACCACTATGTCATCGCGCCGTTTAGAAATCCTCCGTGCAATTGTCGACGAATACGTCGCAACACAAGAGCCCGTGGGCTCTAAATCAATTGCAGATCGACATGGATTAGGTATATCTCCCGCGACGATTCGCAATGAGATGGCCGTCTTAGAGGAAGAGGGCTTGATTACCCAGCCCCATACAAGTGCCGGCCGTATTCCTACAGATCTTGGGTACAGAGTCTTCGTCGATAAGTTGGCACAAGTTAAACCATTATCTAGCGCTGAGCGCCGTGCGATAGAGACGTTTTTAGAGGGTGCATTAGATCTCGATGATGTTGTTATGCGCACGGTGCGCTTATTGGCCGATGTTACAAAACAGGTTGCGGTTGTGCAGTATCCATCGATGGTTAAATCCCGTGTTCGACATATCGAGTTAGTTTCGTTGACCCCTGCGCGCTTAATGATGGTTCTGATTACTGATGCTGGTCGAATCGAGCAGCGCGTTCTGGAACTAACACAGGATGTATCGGAGAATTTCTTACATACATTGCGTGCGCAGTTAAACACAGCGATGATGGGCCATCGTCTTCCAGAGGTCGCTGATCGTATTAGTGGCATCCTTGAGAGTTACACATTGCGCGATCGCAAAGATGTTGCAATTGTTATGTCTGCAGTAATTGACATGGCGATGGAGCGGGCCGAAGAAAAAATCGTTCTGGCAGGCACAGCTAACTTAGCTAGGTTTCAGGAGGATTTTTCAACGACCATGCACCCAGTACTCGAAGCCCTGGAAGAGCAGGTTGTCCTGCTTCGCTTATTAGGTGATGCCAGTCAGAGCGTAAAAGTGCGCATTGGGCACGAGCAGAGCGATATAAATCTTCGTACGACATCCCTAGTGGCCGTAGGTTATGGCTCAGAGGATGTCCCACTTGGAGCACTTGGAATTATTGGGCCAACACGTATGGATTACGCAGGATCGATGGCAGCGGTGTCGGCAGTTGCTCGCTATGTTGGACGATTTATAAATGAGGGTGCATAAGTGGCCGATCATTACCAAAGGCTAGGTGTCTCACGTGAAGCATCGGCCGATGAGATTAAACGCGCCTATCGCAAATTAGCACGTGAACTCCACCCCGACGTTAACCCTGATCCCGAGGTTCAAGAAAAGTTTAAAGAGATTACTGCATCCTATGAAACGTTGAGTGATCCTAAAAAACGCCAGAACTATGACATGGGCGGCAGCAATTTAGGAGGAGCTAACTTTGGTGGCGGCTTTAGCGACATCATGGATGCATTCTTTGGAGGTGGGGGATCACGTGGTCCACGTCCACGCATGCGCGCTGGGCAGGATTCATTGATCCGAATTGAAGTTGATCTACATGAGGCCTGCTTCGGCACCGAACGCGATATAAGTGTTGAGAGTGCAGTTGTATGCTCGAAGTGCACGGGAAGTGGCTGTATTGATGGCGGACAACCATCGATGTGTAATGTCTGTAAGGGTCGCGGTGAAACGCAACAAGTTGTGCGCTCTGTTATAGGCCAAGTGATGACTTCTCGTCCATGCGGACCATGCTCTGGTTATGGAAGTGTTATTTCAAACCCTTGTCGCGAATGTGCAGGAGAGGGCCGTGTACGTGCCCGTCAGGATCTTCATGTAAAGATTCCTGCAGGTGTTGAAACTGGAAACCGTATTCAACTATCAGGTCGCGGAGAAGTTGGACATGGTGGGGGACCTGCAGGCGATGTCTACGTTGAAATCGTAGAGGCTCAACATGAATACCTTATTCGAGAGCGCGATACGCTGCATATGTCACTGTCAGTTTCTATGAGTGCAGCTGCAATTGGCACAACAGTCAGTGTCGAATCTTTAGATGGCCCAGTCGATGTTCAGATCAAGGCGGGTACACAAAGCGGTGCTCCGATTGCTATTAAGGGCAAAGGCATGACACGTCTGCGCCATGGTGGACGCGGTGATTTAATCGTTCATATCGAAGTGGCAACACCTACAAAGTTAAACCGTGAAGAGGAAGAGCTGTTGAAGAAGTTTGCTGAACTGCGTGGCGACTCTGTTGCACACGTAAAGAGCCACGATGGTGGAATCTTCTCCAAGATTAAGGGTGCGTTTACTAAATAATGTTGACCTTATTTTTTGTCGAAGATCTACCGACACAGGTTGGTCAGATTTATGAGTTTGAGAATGAAGATGCGCAGCATGCTATTCGTGTTTTGCGCATGTCTGCCGGTGAGTTATTTATACTTGCCGATGGTAGTGGCGCCTGGAGCCAGGTTAAAGCCTTTGCGATTATGAAAAAGTCGATGCAGGTCGAAGTCATTGCAAGTGGATACCAAGAGGTGCTTCCAACAACTATCACCGTTGTGCAGGCACTTCCAAAGAGTGATCGCGCAAAAGAGGCGATTGAGCTATTAACTGAAGCTGGTGTTGATCGCATCGTTCCCTGGGTGGCATCACGCAGTATTGGTAAGGTCTCGGAAAAATTTGCAATCACTGCCCGCGAAGCTAGTAAGCAGTCGCGCAGATTACGTATTCCTGAGGTCACAGACATTGCAACAACCGAGCAGATTTGTGAAGCGATAAAGCTGAGTGATCTTGCCATTGCTTTTCACGAGAGTGCCGATGCAAAACTCAGCGACTGCATCTCATCGCACAACGTTGCCCACCTTTTGATTATCATCGGACCAGAAGGCGGAATAACACCGACTGAGCTCGATGCTTTTAAAGAGGCCGGCGCAAAGGTTGCACTCATGGGCCGACCAATCCTGCGCTCGGCACATGCAGGAATCGCTGCAGTCGCAGCCGTTTCAGCGCTACTGAAGGTATGGTAATTGTGTGGCCTTAGATCCCAACTGTTTGTTCTGCTCAATTATTACCGGGGATATTCCTGCCGATATTGTTTTTCGAAATGAAAACGTTGTTGCATTCAATGACATCGATCCCAAGGCACCGACACATGTTTTAATCATTCCAACGATTCACGTCGAAAACGCTGGAGCATTAGCCAAGCTATCGCCAACGCTTACCGCCGATCTCTTTATCGCCGCGACACAGATCGCCGCCGAAAGAGGTCTAAGTGGTTATAGAACCGTATTTAATACTGGCGCCGAAGCTGGCCAGAGCGTATTTCACGCCCATTTACATCTTCTGGGCGGCCGTTCGCTGGCATGGCCACCCGGTTAAAGGTAGATTTATCCTTACATGGAGCGCACACTGATAACGGTACCAATTGCCATTCCAATGGTTGCACTCATTGGTCCACATGATGCGAATTTGCGCGCGATAGAAGCAGCCTTTCCATCGGTCAATATCACCGTTCGCGGAAATGAAATTACTGTGCGCGGTCCACATACTGACTGTAGCCATTTAGAAAATCTCTTCGCCGAACTAATGGTTGTAATCCGCTCTGGGAATAACCTCACCGTTGATGCCGTTAATCGCTCAATTGCAATGCTCGATCACAAGCCGGTCGATCACCCAGCCGAGGTCCTATCGCTCAACATTTTAAGTAATCGCGGCCGCACGATCCGTCCTAAAACAGCGAATCAAAAGCGTTACGTTGATGCAATCCAAGATCACACAATCACATTTGGTATTGGGCCTGCCGGTACAGGTAAGACTTATTTAGCGATGGCGATGGCGATCTCGGCGTTGCAACGCAAGAGCGTTAATCGAATTATCTTGACCCGCCCAGCGGTAGAGGCTGGGGAGCATTTAGGTTTCTTGCCCGGAACATTGAGTGAGAAGATCGATCCATATCTGCGCCCACTATTTGATGCCCTGCATGACATGATCGATATCGAAACAGTGCCCCGCTTAATGCAATCTGGTGTTATCGAAGTGGCACCCCTTGCATATATGCGTGGGCGTTCATTAAATGATGCTTTTATTATCTTGGATGAGGCCCAGAACACCACACCCGAACAGATGAAGATGTTCTTGACGCGCTTGGGCTTCGGATCCAAGATGGTTATTACTGGCGATGTCACACAGATAGATCTACCTAATGGACAGCACTCAGGCCTGCGTGTAGTCCGAGATATTTTGGGCGATATCGATGACATCGCTTTTCTTGAACTAACCGCTGAAGACGTTGTGCGCCACCGATTAATCAGTGACATTGTAAAAGCTTATGAGAGCTTTGATGAGCAGCGCCAAGCATTGCGTCCGATTCGGCAATAGATGAGCATCGAAGTAACAAATACTTCAGGGCAGTTAGTTCCAAGTGATGAAATAACTTCCCTGCTCACCTTTGCGATGGGCCAGCTCAATCTCAACCCTGACTGTGATTTAAATATCGGCTTTATCGACGACGATTACATGAGCGAACTACATCTTAAGTGGATGGATGAGCCAGGCAGTACTGATGTTCTCTCATTCCCAATGGATCTGCCAGAAAATGAGGGCGATGTTGTAACTCTTGGCGACATCATGATTTCTCCAGTTTTTGCAGCTGATCAAGCACGCCTAGCTGGACACTCGATAGAACATGAGATCTACATCTTGGCAACGCATGGTCTCTTACACATTATCGGTTATGACCATGCCGATCCTAAAGATGAGCACGTGATGTTTGCCCTACAGGAAAAAATAGTAGAAAACTGGAAGAAAAAATAATGAGTCCGATTGCAATCGTCAGTATCATCGCACTCTTGGCCTTTGCTGGCTTTCTAGCTGCAAGTGAATCTGCGCTGACATCTATTTCACGTATTGTCGTTGAAGAGTTAGAGGGCAAGCGCGGGGGAGCTCTGCTTCGCAAATACAGTACACAACCTGCGCGCTATTTAAATGTAATTCTGCTCGTCCGTAAACTCTGCGAATTTACTGCAACGGTGCTTCTGGCCTCAATTTTGCTGCGTAACTATCCTTCAGCGCAGGCTATGGCGCTCACAGTTTTAATTATGGTTGTGCTCTCATATGTTGTTGTAGGCGTTGGCCCACGAACACTTGGAAAACAACAGCCTCATAAATATGCCCGTTACGGAATCATTGTGGCTTATGGTCTGACTATTATTTTGGGGCCAGTAACAAAACTTCTCATCACAGTTGGAAATGCGATTACTCCGGGTAAAGGCTTTCGCTCTGGTCCCTTTACATCAGAGGCCGAGCTTCGCGACCTTGTAGATCAAGCTCACGAGCGTGGTCTGGTTGAATCCGATGAGCACGAGATGATTCACTCAGTATTTGAGCTTGGCGATACATTGGTGCGTGAATTAATGGTTCCACGCACCGAAATGGTTTGGATCGAAAAGGATAAGTCGCTACGCCAAGGACTATCTCTTGCACTGCGTTCGGGTTTTTCCCGCATCCCTGTGGTCGGTACTGGCCCCGATAACATCATTGGAATCGTCTATGTTAAAGATCTAGCCAGACGAGCCCTTGATCACCACGAAGCCGAGCAGAGTGAGATCATCGAGCAACATATGCGCCCAGCCACCTTTGTTCCTGAGATCAAAATGGCCGATGAGTTATTGAAAGAGATGCAGCGCAATCAGATTCACCTAGCTGTTGTAGTCGACGAATATGGTGGAACTGCTGGAATTATTACTATCGAAGATATTATCGAAGAGATAGTTGGCGAAATCGAAGATGAGTTCGATGATGGCGAAGATCATTTCACTTGGTTATCGAGCAAAATGGCGCGAGCAAACGCATCACTTCATATTGAAGATTTAGCGGATGAGTTAAAAATTGAGATTAGTGAATCTGATTTTGAAGGCATCGACACAATTGGCGGACTTATGGCGCAAAAACTTGGTCGTGTCCCAATTACAGGAAGCACAATCTCCCTCAACGGCTGGTCCATTACATCCGAACGCCCAATTGGTCGCCGCCGCCGAATTAGTAGCGTGCTCATTGAGCGTTTAGAGATAGAGATTGAAGACCACGAGTAAGCGATAGAATCGCCCAATGCGTATCGTTCGTTTCTCGCCCGGTCCAGATGCCGGCCTTGGCAGCGATCCATTATTTGGCCTCCTAGAAGATGGTGATTTAATACATGTCATCACAGGAGATCCGATTTATTCGGGGATTCAAAAAACCGCAGCGATTGTCGCACTCAGTAAAGTCCGCTTATTAGCCCCGGTTATCCCTCGCTCTAAAGTGGTCTGTATCGGCAAAAACTATGCCGATCACGCCGCCGAAATGGGTGGTGTTGTGCCCGATGAACCGATTATTTTTCTCAAGCCCAACACATCTGTTATTGGACCAAATGACACAATCATCTGGCCAGAAATGTCAGAGCGTATCGATCACGAATCTGAGCTTGCAATTGTAATTGGTCGTCTCTGCAAAGACGTTCCAATCGAACGTGTGAATGATGTGATCTTTGGCTACACGATCGCTAACGATGTTACCGCTCGCGATCTACAGAAAAAAGATGGTCAGTGGACTCGCGCTAAGAGCTTCGATACGTTTTGTCCACTAGGACCATGGATTGACACTGACTTTGTTCCAGGAACTCAGAAGATTACGGCTACTGTTAATGGTGAGATCAAACAGTCGGCCCAGCTCAGCGACATGATCTTTAAGGTGCCAGAGATTATTAACTTTGTTTCCCGTGTGATGACTTTGCTACCTGGCGATGTAATTTTGACTGGTACGCCAGCTGGAATCGGCCCAATGATTGCAGGTGGGAGTGCAACAATGTCAATCGAGGGTCTTGGGGAATTAACTAACAAAGTGAGTAAAAATTGAGCACAACAGTAGGAAAACAAGTAAAGGTTCGTTT